>CAYLMH010000019.1:0-25774 GCA_964385055.1 uncultured Methanosarcinales archaeon | reverse complement strand
CCGGGAGAATCTCATCAAACTCTGATGGACGATAATTGACATACAAGATTTTTGGTTTTTCCACAATCTCCACTACTTTATACCACTCATTGTTTCCTGTGAAATAATCATTCGCTTCCAACGTCGCGACAATTTTGTGATAGCCCACATCATCAAAGTTATTTTTGAGATCGAGAGACGCCGCAGTCATCTGTCCTTCATAGATCGGATAGCCATCCACAGTCACTTTCACTCGAGAATCTTTCTTCATGTTGTCCAACGCGACACTAAAATAATAATCAGTATCCACGATTCCTGTTTTCGGACCTTTTACTTTTATGGACGCGTCATCTTCGACTTCTTTAATCTCAATCGCATTAATCGTCGTGTTAAACTTTTCCGCATACGCAGCCAAGTCAATAAAATTCATAGAATCCTCTGCGTTATTTCCATCTGTGACCAGTAAAAGATTTTTGTACTGCAGCTGCCTAAAGATCGCATCCCCTAATCGGGAGTTTGTTCCTGACGCAATCGGAATCATGGAAACAGGCACTTTCTCTTCTAATTCTACTTTTAGTGCGTTGATATCATACTTGAAAAGATCCATAGATGTTGAATTGTCGTATAAGAGCATGATCGTTGGATCTCCCTGCGATACTGTTTCTACTGAATAAAATGGTCCTGCAAGCGAGAAAATCAATAGCGCAATAAGAAGCGTTCGTGTGATTGTCATGAATACTCGTGTTGTCCAATTAATGCGCTGCTCTTCTTTTGGCAACTTCATGAACGGAATGAATGTGAGAACGATGGAAATGAGTATCAGCGGCGCCGCGATCCACAAATATTCCGGATACTCAAACTGCACGAGATTAAACAAGGTGAATGCCATTAGAAGTCACCTCTCATTTTGATGTATAATAACTCGAGGAATAAGACAATGATCATGGTAATGATCAATGCTTTTGTTATTGGCTGTTTGGATGTTACTTTCTCTGTTTCTGCTTCTATCAGCGCACTTTCAAATTCTTCATTGACATAATCCACATTAGACTCCACTTTGTTGAGGAGATTGACCGCAACCTGTTTATCCTTGTATTGATAGATTCCCACTTCATCAAACTCAATGCTCTCCATATCGTCTTGCTTTCCTGACGGCGTCTGCACTGGAATTTCATTATCAAAGACAACTTTTTCACCGATTCTGTAATTGAGTGTTTCAACAGTATCTTTTCCGATAACATAATCCACTAACTGCAGCCAGAAGAGCGGATAGGAAACATCATACTTGAACGTGCTGTTTGTTTCAAAAATGCCGTAATACACCACTGTTCCTTCACCATAACTGCCGATTGCCAAAATAGGAACAGCATCAGGTGTTGCCGCAAGCGTCACTGTGTTTTCTTTTGCTGTCGCTGCCATATACTTGTCTACAGTGGTGATTGAAACACCATCTGTAACAGCAGTGAGAACATTTGCCATCGCGACATCTACTCTTTGATTTCTTAATGGATCATCCGCAAATGTGATAGGAAGAATATCATCAAGATCCAAGTCTTCCAGATCATCCTGCGCAGTAACGATCAATGTCGACCCGTCCGCAACTGCTTCTTTAATTCTACTGATGACAGAACTTGGAAGACTATTTGTGGTGACATCACTTATGACAATAACATCATGATCAACGACAGGCATGACAGGAGGTTCTCCTTTTTCTACTGTCGCTTCATCATTCCATGCTTCTGCGTATGCCTGCAGCACCGGATACACATAACTTTTTTCATTGTTTGTAATGACGAGGATACTTGTTTCTTTTCTCTGCGGAACACTCAAGAGCACGTTATTATCAAAATCAAAATCATCTCCTGTTTCCAACGTGATGTTGTTGAGACCAGGAACATGCTGGAAGGTCAATTTTTCCTGCCAATTCGCCGCAATATCAAGATCATACTCTTTCCCGTTTATCGTCACTGTTACTGACACAGTATCATCGTTATAATTCTGCAGCGTCACAATAGTTTCTTCATCCACGCTTTCCATATCCACAATGCCCACGTTGTCTGCTTCTTCTCTTAACGATATAAATTCTACTCTGTGTCCTTTTGCTTCTAAAGATTCTTTGGCAATGTATGGATCAAGGGGATCTGTATTGATGAAATCACTGATGACGACGACTTTTCCTTTATGTTCTCCCAAAAGATCATCTGCCGCAAGAACGCTGGATCCAATCGCGGAAAGCGCACTTGACTGCGGAATATAATTGACAATGTCTAACGCATCTTCTTTATCTCCTTCTTGCAAAACAACATACGGCGCATTTTGCGCGAGAATAATACTTACTTTTCCTTCCAAATGATCTTTTGCTTCGCTAAGCGCGCTGCTTAGTCTGCTCGATAATCCTGCACTTGTTGCCATACTTGCACTATTATCGATAACAATGACGGTGTACTCTGCTGCGACATCTGCTTTTGTATTGTAATAGGGATGCATTGCTGCAACTGCCATCAGCAAGAGGATTAAAAGATGAAATAAAATGAGAAGATCTCGCAAGAATCGCTGGAAAAAAGAATTACTCTTTTGTGTGTGCATTTCTCTATGCAAAAACATGAGTGATGGGATGACCCGCTCATTTGGTTTTGGCTTAATCAGATACATTAAGATGAAGAAAATAAGTCCTGCGAAAAGCCATGCGCCTGCGAGATTATCTGCATAATTCAAAATACTGACCATAACGATTTTTCGATATTTCTGGTATTATAAAGTTTGCTTTTTGGGTGACGCAATTATTTAAGAAAAAATACTACTCCATCTGCTTCAATGGAATTTTCTTCTCTTTTTCTTTTCTGTCAGGTAATGCTTCTAAAGAACTTGGCATGATGCGAGCTCCAGATGTTTTTGCATGCGCTGATTTTTGGACAGAAGATTGTGCGTGTTGCTGTCCTCCTTGGTTTTGTTGATTTTCATGAACTATGACTGGTGGTCGTGAGACAGGAGGATGTTTCTGCGCGACAACGTGCTTCTTGTCAATTCCTTCTTTCAAGAACGCAAGCATACTATTTTTCTGATCTCTATCCTGCTGCAATGGCTGCGCAGAAGGAACATGACGAGGATGCTGCGCATGCATTCCTTGCCCTGTATGCGGAATAACTGCATGCCCTCTTGGATGATATGGTTCTTTTGGCATATCTGCGCCGAATCTTGGAGTATGGATCTTATCTTCCACAAGACCATGCTCTTTCTCTGCCTGCTTTCGCATCTTCTTGTCTTTAATCTGCACGACAATGTCTTCTTTTCCTTTCTTGGAAAACGCGCAAACTATTCCTGTACTGATAAACGCAACTGCTGCGTTGAGAATTAAAATCATATCGCTGCCTGGCGCTTTTCCGAGAATCGCATACTGCGTTCCCAAAATAAATATTCCTACTGTTAGTAAAACTGCAAGGAGCGGAATTGCCGCAAGCAACTGGCTCTTTGGCAGAAAATAATACGCGATGTTCGCGAGGATGAAGGTGAGGAACAACGGGAGGAAATTTGGAATGATCGTGATAATTGACGTGTCTGTGGTGATGCTCAGAAAAACAAGGAACGCAAAAATCAAGAAAATAGTAAGTGGCGCGACAATTTGCTGAGGGAATTTCACAGGACTTGCGTCGAGACGATAATCGACTACTTTTCCGCTTTCAATGATGAGGATTGCTTCATCAATGACGCTAGGATCATGACCAAAATTAATCAACGCTTTCTTTATTGCTTCGAGTGGATAACCTACTTTGTGTTCTTTGACAATATAATCTATGAGCAGACTTTGGACATACACTTTCAATTCTTGATCCAAATCATGCGCGCTATACATCGCAGGCTTTTTCTTTGGAACAGTGACGTGCAGCATGTCGAGAATTTCTTTAACCAATGGTTTTTTGTAGCCGAATCTGAGAAGCGCACTTTTGATATCAGGAAGATCATAGCCTTGCTCTAACTGAAAAAGAACATACTCTCCCAAATGCTTTTTCATGTACATATCATCGTAGAGCGTGTCCATGAAGTTTTTTTGACTTTACGGATATATATAGTTTGCTTTGTTTGGACCATAATCATTAAAAATCAACACACTTTTTCTCCTTCATGCGCTTTGTTGAAACACAAAAAGGAATCTGGATTCCTGAAGGAACAACATTAGAAGACCATGCTCCGAAAACAAGGAACTATGCGTTGCTTCATGATCTTGATGTGCAAGGAGTTGTCACGCTGGATGCTCTTGTTTCTCTTCCACCAGCAGATCCAAAATTAAATAGCGAATGTCCTCTTTTATATCGTGTTGATTATGTTGAAGAAATACTTGCAGCAATTTTTTCTGATTCTCGAATTCCTTTTACTCCCGACGATTATCTTGTCCGTTCTGCACTGACCTTTGAAGATACTGTTGCAACACGCGCAGCAGGAATTGGAGACTCGAGAAGATTTCAAAAATCTATGACTGCGGAAACGAGAGAAGGATTACTCTGTAGCGTTTTGGGCTATGAACTCAATCCAGACATTCGTGCGTATACAGAAAAGCACGGTATTTCAGGTTTTTCACTCGGCTTACAAATTTGTCCTACTGTTGTTTACGAAGATGGTGAAGTTGCCTACTCTGGCTCTGCGAAATTGCTTGCGGAGGATTTTATTGAAATCACGGTCAACGAAGGACATTCGTTTGAAGGAATGCAAAATAAAGTTCCTGCATTTCGATATTATTTTGAGAGGGAAATCGGAAAATGGAGAAAGAAGTTTGAAAGAAAAGATGACTTCAGAAAAGATCTTGATGATGATTTGTTTATGGAGCTGTTAGCAAGACCATTGCTCAAAGCATTATTTGCCCTCAAAAAAAGAGGAGATTTTCCAGAAGGACTGGAGGTGGAGTATGTCAAAGAAACGCAAGTTTCCCCTCTTACTCTTGTTCAATATGCACCTATTCCTTATCTTCCAAAAGAAACTTTTCAGGAGGGAACTTTTATTTACAGAAATGATGATCCAGACCTGTATATGCACCTCATTATTGGATGTGGTGAAAAATATTTTCCTCCTACAAATATATTTATTTTAGAAAATCAAACACCTTCAAAAGAAAGAGCGTGTGCTCTCGCACTTCAAGAATTCAACAAGCATGGATCTAAAGGATATCTTCTTATTGATACTCGAGATAGTGATAACGGGCAAATAGGACAATTTCCTTATCCGGAAATTTGCAACGCAACAGCATTTCTTCATCCGTATTCACACATTAATCTACTTTCTGACCATATGTGTAACATCGCAAGAGAGCATGGGACACTTGTAGCAGCACCATTTCGATGGAAAACAAGGGATAGTCATGCATTCAGAAGTATTCCTGATTTTGAGTTGAATGCTTTACGGAAAGGAATCTCCCTGCGCGTCAACGAACGAACACAAGAATGTTTTGTTGCGTATGGAAATATCTGGGAAAAGCAATGATGAACCAATATCTTTAAAAGTCAGCATTCTTATCATAACCCCATGACTGAAAAACATACAAGCGAGCCGCATCCTGGCGATACTGTCAACATTCAACTCGACGATGGCATTGTGCAAACAGGAATTCTTATGCCACGGCCAACTCTCTCTGGAACAACAGAAGAAATGGTTTCATTAAAACTCAAAACAGGATATAATATTGGTATCAAAAAAAGCAAAATTAAATCTATCCACATCATTGAAAAACACAAAGCACCTGAAGTGCATAAAAAAGCGCTTCCCTTCAATGAAAAGCTTCCCACTGTTTCTATTTTATCCACAGGAGGAACAATCTCTTCTAAAGTGGATTACAGAACTGGTGGTGTATACGCAGATTACACTGCAGAGGATTTTGTGCAGATGTGTCCTGAATTATCATCTCTCGCAAACATCAAAGCTCGAAAAGTCATGAGCGTGATGAGTGAAGATATGCTCGCAGAAGATTGGAAAGTACTTGCAAAAATTATTTATGACGAACTCCAAACAGATGTTTCGGGCATTGTTGTGACTATGGGAACTGATACCCTTCATTTTGTTGTTGCTGCAATGAGTTTTTTGCTCGGTAAAATTAACAAACCTGTTGTCTTTACTGCATCACAGCGTTCGATTGACCGCGGCAGCACAGACGCATTCATGAATCTTATTTGCGCAGTAAAGGCAGCTGCACAATTTGATGGCGCAGAAGTGATGACCTGTCTTCACGGAACAACAGACGATGAATACTGTCTTCTCATTCGTGGAACAAAAGTGCGAAAAATGCATACTTCTCGACGAGACGCGTTCAGACCAATTAACGCGTTGCCTCTCGCGAAAGTGTTTGTGGATAAACCGCTTGAAATTATTGATAAAGAGTACAGGAAGAAAAGTGCTAGTAGATTTAGTCCAGAAATTCACTTTGAAGAAAAAGTTGCGCTCATTACTATTTATCCTAACATGGAACCAGATATTATTGATTATTATCTTTCCAAAGGATACAAAGGAATTGTGATCGCTGGAACCGCGCTCGGACATGTCAACACATGGACAAAGAAAAGCATGATTCCTTTTATCAAAAAAGCAACAGACATGAAAGTTCCTGTCGTGATGAGTACGCAAACTATTTACGGCGCAGTTCATCCTTTTGTTTATACCAACTTACGCAAAGTTTCTATCGAAGCAGGAGCGATTTATGTCCATGACATGCTTCCTGATGTCGCGTACATCAAATTGTGCTGGGTTCTTGGACAGACGAAGAGTTATGATAAAGTTAAGGAATTAATGCTGACGAATGTTGCCGGCGAAATTAATGAGCGAACGTTTGTTGATACGTTTTTGAAGTGAGAGTGATATCAACCAAGGCGCAACATTCTTTTATATTCAGCAACTGTAGTCAAGTCCTCTCGTGCAGGTATTTCTTCACCAAGCAGCACTTTGAGAGCATATCCCCAATCTTTTCTCCCCTCTCGGAAGAAGCGTAATTGTGCTCCTCCTTGATTTCCTACTATTTTCATGGGAGCACTATGTGCATCTGAAGGAGAAACTTCATCAGTGCTCGCTGCCATAACACCAGTGTGATGATTTGCATCAGTCACAATCCCCACATACTGAACGCCTGCTGCCAAGGCAACCATTGCCAGAGGATATCCCAGTGCCTGAGGTGTTGTTACTACCTCCCGCCGTTTAGCGTTACTTGTTTCATCACTTAACGCACTTAAAGGGTATTTCGGGAACAACGCCCACGGCATAAACAGATCAGTAAGGACAACATCATATTGTTTTGAGCTAATTTCAGCCACTCCTTGTTTATACGTGCTGACAATAGTCACGTTGCACGCGTCTTGCAATTTCTTCTAATGCACCTAATGTGACTTCATTATTTGCCCCTTTCGAACCCATGGAATGATTCATAAAAAAATAATCAGGATGTTCCCTTAGGAATTCTTTGATGAACTGAGGGAAACCTGCAATGTATCTCAATTCATCGGTAAAAATAATTTCTGCACCTTGCTCTTTTATTGCTTGTACTCGTGCTTTTTCTCCTGCTGCTGGAATTGCAACAGTACAATTATATCCAAGCACTCTTCCAATGCCCGCAAACGAAACACCTGCAGAACCTGATGTTGTTTCGAAAACCTCATCTCCGGGTTTAATTCTTCCTTGTTCTTCATAGTGCCGAAATAACGCAAGATACACTCGATCATAATGTGAACCAAAAGGATTATCACACTCTCTTTTTATCCAAATTTTATCCCCGTTAGGAACTTCCCCTCCATATTCCACCAAAGGTGTTTTTCCTATTCTTTTATCCAATTCTTTGTACAGCTTTTGTCGTTGTTCATTCATGTGTCATCACTTTTTAACTCCTTACAGATAGTCACACTCGGAAATATATTAAACTATGTTGTCTTAAAATAAGACGACAATATTTATAAAGAATAAAATATTCTTCTAAAGAATATGAACCAAGAAGAAGTACTCCAGAATTTTGGACTTACCGCGGCAGAAGTCCAAGTTTATATTACTCTCTTAAAACTAGGAGAAATGACTGCAAGTGAACTTGCAAAAAAAACAGGCGCAAACAGAACATTCACCTATGATAGATTGAAGAAGCTTGGTGATACTGGCCTTGTTAGTTCTTTCATCAAAGATAATAAAAAATATTTTCTCCCTGCACAGCCTTCTCAATTGCTTTCTATTCTCAAAGAACGAGAAGAACAAATCAAAAACATTTTACCACAACTGGAACAACTCAAGCAAGAAAAGGAATCTGGGCCAATTGTTGAGCTTTATTCAAGCAGCAAAGGAGTACAAACTGCGCTCAATCTTATGCTCAAACAAAAATATGCGATTTATCTTCATGGAACTCTGAAGAAATTTCAAGAACGCATGCCTACTTTTTTTACGATTTGGAATTCACGTCGCATGAAACAAAGAAGTTTCATGAAAATTCTTTCAAGTGAGGAAGTTGTATTAGAATACGCAGAGGCAGATCTTCTTTCAGAAGAAGAGAAAACAGAAACTGCCACGTTTACTTTTGGTGATGCAACATTACTCGTGATGTGGAGTGAGTACCCTGTTGCAATTCTTATCAAAAGTAAAGAGATTGCTGAGAACACTATTGCATTTTTTAACACTATCTGGAATAGAGAAGTGAAGATTTACTCAGGAGTAAAAGGAATTCAACGCGCTTTTTTTGAACTCATTAAAAGTACAAAAGAATTTGTCGGCTATGGGTATAGCAAACAGCTTTCTGATGTTTATACTGTTGAGATTAGTGACGCTTGGCATATTGAGCGAAATAAACATGATGTAAAATCAAGAATTGTTGCTTTTGACGAAAAAGATACAAGAGAGTATTTTAAACCCAGAACAAATGTAAAGAAAGACTTTATTGTTAAATATTTAGATAAAAAGCTTCAGGGACCTGCTTGCATTTCCTTATCCGATACTATGATCGCAACTTTTGTGTATACAGAAAAAAGATTTCATGTGATTCTCAATAAGAACAAAGAAACAGTAGCAGTCTATAAAAAATATTTTGAAGAACTCTGGAAGCAAGCGAAATTATAATTTTCCTTTCGCCATATTCGTAAGATTTTCAGATAAACTTCTTTTTGGCGAAAATCCTTCGGATTGTCCGAAAAAATATGCAATTTTCTTGGAAAATTTTCGGAAAACCCGTCGATACTTGTATTAATTAGTTTATTCTAAAAAAAGATAGAAAAATTGGTGGGGTCGCATAAAGGTATTGCGATGGTCTGATGAAACCCATTGAGAACAATGGGAATCAGAGAGCCATTATGTTCTACCAAGAGCATGTGCGGGTTCAAGTCCCGCCCTCACCGTTATTTTTTCTCTTACAAATATAAACTTTTTCCTAGAATTTCCCCAAACTGTCAAGAACCACAGATCAAGTTCCTTTCAATCGCTATAGATCATCGGCATAATCTTGTGGTTCTTGAGCATATTAGAAATTTATCACCTCCCTACATCACATCGTGGACTGTGTCCACTAGTGAGGACATCAGGGGTAAATTCCAAATATATATATATCGCCAAATTTCAAGCATATCCATGCAAAACAAAAAAGCGCAATTTTCTCTTGAATACATGTTTGTCATCGCATTCGCAATGACTGCTGTACTCATCACAGTCTATGTCTTTTTTATTCAATCACAGGAAACAAGCGAAGAGCAACAGCTTGCGACTGTTGACATTATCGCACGAGATCTTCTTTCGAATGCGAAAAATGTGTATTATTCTGGAGACCTATCCAAGAAAACATTAAGGTATACTATGCCTGCTATCGTCAACAACATTATTGTTTATGAAGAGGAGGATTCACTTGTCTTCAATGTGACCTCTCAAGGAGCAACATATGATTTGACTTATTATTCTGATGTCCCTATTGAAGGATATTTTCCTGAATCAAAACAATACACCGAACAGATCGCGCATTTTATTGTCTATAACAGAGATGATCATGTCTCTATTTGTACAGAAGAATTTGCCATAGTTGGCTCTGATTGTGGGGATGAATAGAAGTAATTTATTATCCGCACAAACAATATCGTTCTTCACACTGATCTGCGAGATCTCCTAAATCAGTGCATGTTCCTTGTTCATCATACCAACTGCAGTTGTAGAAATTTGGAACGCAGTCCGGGCAGGAACTCATCGTGACGGTGTTCGTTCCTTTTCGGACATCAAATGTTCGCGTTGATTCATTCAACGAAGCGAGACAAAGAGATCCATTAATTCTATGTGAGAACCCTCGCGTATAATCTCTTCCTTGATAACTAATCGCAATTGTTCCATCGGTGAGATTTAAAGAATAATTTTCTCCATCTACTGTTGTGGGAAGCGTGAATTGTCTGCTATATCCTGTCAACGCTCCTTTCGCAAAGGTGACTTCTTCATCGATGATGTCCAGAATTGCAGTCACCTGCTGTTCTTTGCTGTCTTGAATGACATCATTCATCTTGTTTGCAAAAAGAACGATAAGACCAAGAACGACTAACATTCCTATCGCAATAGAGACCATGAATTCGAATGAGACTTGTGCTTTGGTACGCATGATATTATTATTATTTTATCTCTATTTAATGATTCTGCTTTGGTTGGTTTCGTGAATTGTTTACTTTTTCTTATAAACAAAAAATAACAACAACAATGGCAAAGACGCTAAGGGAATGCTTCCCTTAGCAACCCATGTGCGCTTCGCTAACGCTCAGCAGCACAAACCTTGCCTTTTTACTCCGTCTGGCCATGTTGTTATTTTTTGCTATTGTATACCACGCACAAGGTCGAACAATTCTTGTGAGACCTTGTGCGTTGAGACGCGAGTGTTAGTCAAGCGTCTCTTTATTTGTACTTTATTTTATAAAAATCTAAAAGAACACTTACTTTCACTTATTGGATTTATTTTATTCGAATGTATTCGAATTATATTAGCAGTAACTCTTAATAGAAATTTCTCCTTAGAAGAAGACAAGGGGTCGATGATTAGTTAGATCAAAAAACGACTCAAAAAGAGGGGAAACTATGCCAAAACAAATAGAACAACAAAAGGAAAAAGAATTGTTAATTACATTGCGGCAAAATAGCCGATTAAGCCTAACGGAAATCAGCAAAAAGACGAGGATTCCTGTCACGACTATCTACGACAAGCTGAAAGAAGCGTGTGATGACATTATTACGCGCTACACTGTTTTGCTCGATTTCGCAAAACTGGGTTACAACGTTCGCGTTCAGTTTTTTATCAAAGCGCACAAGAACAAACGAGAAGACCTTTTTCAACATCTTCTCAACCACCCAAACATCAACAGCGCATACATTATCAACAACGGCTATGATTTTGCCTGCGAAGCGCTTTTCCACGACATTGCACACGCAGAACTTTTTGCACGAGAACTTGAAGAAAAGCACCGCGTGCCAAAAGTGGACAGCTTTTATGTTTTGCAGGATTTCAAACGAGAGGGATTTCTTCTCGATGCTGTTGCTTGTTAATTTTTTTATTTTTATTTTATTTTTTTCATTGAAAAAAGAAAGTAATATATAGACAATTATAATAAAAGAGAGGGTGAAAACATGATATTCATGATTTTATTTTGGTGCATACTTATCATTGCGGGAATTCTGTTTGCGGTAGATCGTGCACAGAAAAAGGCGAGGTTTGAAGATTTAGTGAGCTTTCTTGTTGTTCTTCAACTTATCTTATTCTTCCTTGCAATTGCGACAGATGATCCTGTACTTCCTGCGTCATGGGGTGTGGATCCTTGGTGGGAACTGACTATTGAAGGAGTCTTAGCAGGATTTGCTCTCTGGAAAGCATATCTCAATCCTATGAAAAAGAAAGTGTATGATTTAGATAGAGAAGTTGGAGAAATAAAAGCAACAATGACTGTCCAATATTCAGAACTCAATAAAAGACTCGACACTCTTACTGTTGATATAAATAAGAAGCACGATAAACTCCTTGATATGATAGAGAAGCACTGCATAAGAATATCTTGAATAAGAAAACTATATATAGCGGTATTCGCAGGAAAGACCTATGAATACACGAGAGGTTTTGTTTCTTGTTCTTTCTTTTCCAGTTCTTACTCTTTTGCTTCTCTTTACTATTCAATCATCTTCAGCTGCGATCCCTTATGGGATTACCATTGGTGACACGAACTTTACTTGTGGCGAGAGTGATGATATATGTCCTTCTGATTATGTCAATTGTGAAGCTTGCGCTGAAGATACATCTGGAGACACAGGTGCAATAGCCGATGACCCTGATTGTTGCGTCGCAAACACCTGCGGTTGGGGATGCACTGATTCTGGCGAAGTGTGCGGTGATTCTACTAATGAATACACCAAAGATGAAACAGACAGCGAAGGAGATTCTGTTGATAGTGGTGGAGAAGAAGATTGCTCTGGAAGCAGTTGTACCACAGAAGAAGTTATTGACGACGATAACGGTCCTGCGTGCGTCGATAGTTATGAAGATGGAACTGCTCTTGGCATTGATTATTTGGATAATTGCGCTGACGATGGAACACTTTACCGCCCATATACATATACTTCCAATCTTTGTTCCAGTGATGTGAGTTGTCATGATACTGATGGCACAGGCGATGAAGAAATTTGTGATGAAGGGAACTGGCACGACGCTGATGAAAGCGAAACCTATTGTGACGCTGCTCAAGGAACATGGACAACGGGAACTTCTACTTCTGATACATTCAACGATGATTACGACGGAGATTTAACCAATGGCTATTGCGACGGCGATGATGGCTATTTTGTCACAGGAGCAATTGTCGCTGAGACGTATAGAGGAAGTGACGCATGCGAAGCGCTTGAAGGAGTGACCGTGAGCATCAAAGACATGAGTGATACTTCGATTGTGTATGATACAGACACCACGGAATCCGCAGCATGGAGCACGATTATTTCTGATTGTGATAATGCTGACAATACTGTTGGAGAATATGTTGTTGCTCTTGAACCTGATACTTATTACCTTGTCGCAGAAAAAGACGGATACAATACTGTCACAAAAACGATTGATTTAACTTCAATGACTGGCGATGAAACCCTTGATTATTTTGAAATGTATTTGAGCGCGGAATGCCAATCTGACTGCACGATGAATGACAGAACGTGTTACGCGTCCTGCGACGGCGTCAATGGTTGCAGTTATTCTTCTTATGAAGGAACGAGCGTTGCAACGTACTGCGATGGACGACGTGAAGGCTACCGTTATGTGTTAAGTGAAGAAACTGATTCTACGAGTAACAGCGTCTATGGATATGAAGTGTATTGCTGCAGTGAATCTCCGCAATCGTATACTCGAGAATATTTCAGCGCAGAAGATGTCGAAACAAATTGTGTTGAGAACATTATCGCGCGAGAAAAAACAGTGTTACTGAATGGAGAATGGGTGGATTTGCATTTTGTGATTTTTAGTGATCCGCAACCTGAAAAAGAAGATTGCTCGGAGTATGAAGACTTCCGCTGCGATGTGTATGGTGAGGCATTTTGTTAAATAACAAAGGAGCGCAAACAATTACCCTTGATCTCATTATTGGGATCACTATCTTTTTGAGTACCATTGTCTTATTTTATTATCTCTTCAGTGTTGATGTAACAAAGACAGAAGAAGAAGACGCAGCGAACGCGCTTGTTGAAGAATTGAGCGGAAATACATATTTCAGAGATGGGGAACTTGATTCTGATGAAGTCGAAGCGCTTGCTGCAATGAATTGTACTGCGATGAAAGAATTCTTTAACACCAATAAGAATATTTGTATTTATGCTACTGACAAAAATGGGAATTTAGTAGAGCTTGATGATATGGTTGCTTCGGGCTGCCCCGGCATTGAGATTAATGACGTGATTTGCGGGAGTAGTAGTTGAGAGAATAGTTTTATATATTCTTAGAGCACAGCTTTATTTATGGTTATTGCTGTGAATAGAATTGCTCAAGATATCCTCAGAATAAAAGAACTCTGTCAAAATATTCTTGAGAAAATTGACGCGGGGCAATTTGAAGGAAGCAAAAAAGAACTCAAACAACTTCTTGCGCTTGATGTTGATGAAGTACGCCTACTTCAAGAAGATATTGAAGATGAAGAGTTAATTTTACATGCACGTTCCGTTCTTCAAGCTGCACGCGCAGCACTACAAACTATTGAACGACACCAACAAAGCAGTACAGCACGAGAACTTATAAAAAAAATACTTCTTTTGGAGAACTATGATCTTACCAAACTTATTAATTTTGAAAAATTTGGTGAAGAAGCAGAAAAACATCTTCTCCTCCTTTTAGAAAAACCAGTGGTCTCTGAAGAAGAGAAAACTGCGTTTCTTCTTAAAATAAAAGGAAAAGTGAGCCCTAAAATATATAGAAAAATTGAGAAAAAACTTCAGGAAAAAGTACAAAAACGAGCAAAAGTATATGATCCTGGTCCAACATATAAAGAGAAAGAGTTAGTGCGTATGGCTGAGAAAATACAACAATTCTTTGCCTCTCCACACGCTCAAGAATTTCCCCCTGGACAAAAGATTACATTTTATTTATTCGGAAGCCTTATCACTGGTTTCTGCAATAACGACCGTTCGCCCAATTATGGCCTTCCTTCTGATATGGGCAGAGTAAGTGATGTTGATTTACTCATCGTTCTCACCCCCGAACTCTGGAAAATAGTGACTAGCCATATGAACAGAAAACAAATTGTCACATTTAAGAATGTGCAGAGAACAATGCCCGTAGGATTTGATACTCACCCGGGCATTGAGTCTACTGGTCCTTTTAAGAATCTCTTTTATTATCTTAAAGATATTTCTTTAGCTGGACGAGTAGGAAGACCCATTAGTATTTTTTTTATGATGGATACATGGCTTCTTTCTTTAAATTTGAGAGAAAAGCCACACATACAAGTCACAAGTATCACCACTAAATGAGAGTAAAAATCAGTAACATTTATAAATGCCTTTAGACCCCTTCATTATATGCCAAAAGGACCATTTCGTGTGCGGGATTTAACTACTCTTGACGATCATCTTAGCGATGCTGATGCTCAAAGGATGTTCCATTATCGAGTCACTCTTGATGACGCAGGGAGATTTTTAATTGAAGAAAGGTATCGAGAAGGACTTGTTCTCCAAGATCGAGCAGAGTTTATCTATGCTTTAAATGGAAATACAGAGCTTACCACCACAAAATGTTATGATGCACAAGGGAACTATACAGGTAAAGTTGTTGGAAAATTTACTCCTCCTGACCGTCATGAAAGTGAGATGTATGACGCAAAAGATAATCTAACGCACCAAACAGAAGGTTTATTCCAATACGCAATTATGAATGGAAAACCTGTTCTTCAGTGAGGTTATTTACATGACTGCTTCTATCGCTATTCTCGGTGATCTCCATGGACATTACACTCTTGCATTTACGCTCTTAAAACGCTGGGAGAAAGAGACGGGAAAAACACTTGACGCTGTTCTTCAGGTTGGAGATATGGGTATTTTCCCCCATCCTGCTGTTTGTATTGATGAAGCGACAAAACGCTTTGCTGAACAAGATCCTGATGAAATCAGTTTTCAACAATTTTATGAAGGAACAGGCGATGCAGAACTTCTTTTTGGTGGAGAAAGACCTCTTTTTGACAAAAACATGCTTTTTATTGCTGGAAATCATGAAGACTTTGATTTTCTTGCACAGCATGAAGGACCAGAAGGGGTATGTGCAGTTGATGCATTTGGTAAATTTCATTATTTGAGAGACGGTGCAGAAACAGCTATTGAAACAAAAAGAAATGGCCCAATAATTATTGCTGGACTTGGGAGATTAGAACATGAAGTTGGACAAAGAGAGCCATGGCATTTTAGCAATGTTGCATATAAAAAACTGATGACAAAAGAAGGGATTGATATTCTTCTTACCCACCATCCACCATTTGATGGGACTACGGAACGAGGTTCTCCAAAAGTGAAAGAGCTTATTGAGATAGTCCAACCAACGTATCATTTCTGTGGGCACTATCATGATCCTGGACAACAACTTTCCGTGCAGGGAAAAACACAATCGTATCTCTTAAATGAAGTCAATTTTAGAAATGCGAGAAGAATAAATCCTGGAAGTATTGGTATTCTTACATGGGAACACATGTCACAACATTCTTTTTCTTTTATTGACGAACCTTGGTTGCAAGAATATACAAGAGATAATTATAGAAGTAAGTTGAGAGAATTGATCTGACACCTAAACAGGAAGCACAATGCTGTTTAAATTAGGTATTTGCGCAAAATCACTATCTCCTGTAACAAGAACTCCTTGCTGCTCAATTGTAATGGCAGCAATGAATGTATCAAATTGTGGAAGAGATTTTCCTTTCTTTTTCAGCGCAGAAAAAAGTTCGCAAAAATGAGAAGCTGATTCAACAGATGTGTTGAGTATTTCATATTGTAAAAGTCGCTGCTTTACTTTCTCTTTATTTTCCTGGCTTCTTTCCATAACACCATAATAATATTCACAAAAAGTAAAAATAGTAATATATAGCTCAGAAAAAGGAGTTTTTTTCAATTGATGTAGAGCATTGATGATTTCTTCATTACCATTCTCTATTTCTATAAGAATGCTTGTATCTATAACATATTTCATTGCATTCCTCGCATGGAGAATGATTTTCTGAAATCAGAACGAATGCGATTTGCATCTTTTTGCGACAAAATTCCTTTGCACGTTTTTTCTCCAAAAAGAATCTTATCCCAATTTCCTTCTTGACATTTTCCTTTATGTTCTTGGACAAGCGTACTAAAAAACTCGCCCAATTTAAGACCATGCTTTATTGCTTCCCCCTTAAACATTCTCCATTCATGTTCATTAATATCTTTGATACTGACATCCATTTTAATCACAAAGCATAAGAGAAGAAACTTATATTTAAACTTTTCCAACTTTTATAACTAGTTATCTTTCTCTTTTCACTACCTCCGAGTAATTAACCAAAAACTTTATAAATATGGGCGTTATAGAGATAGGTATGGCAGGGCTTGAGGGGTTATTGCGCAAAGGGATGCCACTTGGACTTGTTGCAGCTCTTGGCTGTACTGGAAATAGAGATAGTGGACAACCTGACGATACGGGCAGAGATAGTTCTTATACTGATGATTCTGGAGAGACTGGCGATAGCGGCCATACAGGAGATACTGATACTTCAACGTATGGAAGTGCACCAGTCATTACTGATGCAAGCGTGACTGCGTATTTGAATACTCCTTTTACTTATACAGTGACTGCGACACAATCTGATAACGCAGGAACATTGACATGCCGCATTGACGAATTACCATTTGATGTGTCTTACAGTAATAACGGCTGTACGATGTCTTTTACGGTGACTGATGAATTTATGGTTGGAGAGAATTACAATATTGATGTTGAAGTAGAAGATAATTTTGGTGAAGATGAAGCATCGCTCGAATTGACGATTGCTGATGGTTCCACAAATACTGCTCCTGAAATTACAACGACTTCACTTTCTTCTGCGACAGTAAATACTGCGTATAGCGCAACTGTTTCTGCTACTGACGCTGAAGGAGATGCATTGACGTATAGTCTTGTTGACGGTCCTTCTTGGTTATCTATCAACAGTTCTGGAAGACTTTCTGGAACACCAACAACTTCTGGAACATCCACTGTTGAAGTGAAGGTTACTGACGCAGGAGGATTGTCTGATAGCGCTTCGTATAGTTTGTTGGTTGCTTCTGTTGCGAGTGTTGATATGTATGTTATTGACGGCGATAATGGAGCTGCTGCTGATAGTTCTTGTTCCATTGATGTAACTCTTACGAATAGTACTTCTGGTTATTCTTCCACTGTTACGATGGACGCATCTGGTGTTGCAGCGTTTAGTTTAGATGAAGAAGGTTTGTATAATATTTCTGTTCCCTCAACGAATACTGGTTCGAATTGTTACGGTGGCGTTTCATTAGATGAATGGATTGATGTTTCTGCTGGAACAAATTCAGGTTGGGTTACTTTGATACCTGAGACGTATGCTGATGAGGTTGCATCAGTTGTTGGTTCACAGATTGATATGGGAGATATTTCTGGTCATGCATCTGGTGATGTTGATAGTGTTACTAAACTCGTTAAGTATATGAGTGGGATTAGAAGTGTTTCACCTTATACTGAAGGCTGGGACAGTAATATTCGAGATGGGACAAGATCATTAGAAGTTGAAGATTTTAATGGTTACAGTTATTCAGGAATTGATTACGACAGTGCACTAGCAGATGCCGTTGCATTATGGGATGGTTCTTTGGCTCCGTCTATTACCATCGTTCCTTCAGGAAGTGGAGGAGACATTTATTGGACGCTTACTGGAAATTGGCAAACAGATGTAAACACTGACAGCTCAACAGGCGTCATTTCAGATGTTGAAATTGATTATGGTGGTGCTGGAAGTTATGAGACTGCTGTTATCACCATTGCTCATGAGATGGGACACCCATTCTTTAGCCACACAAATGTAGATGGCTTTGCTATGGAGTCTTCTCCTAATGTAGAACCACATGAACTTGAACTTCTTACTGCACGAGTCTACAACAATATCGGCCCACAAAGCCCTGCGGGAGACCGCATTGACTTTTATAATGGGTATTTAGAGTAAATCTTTCTTCATTCAAAAATCCCGCTCTCTTACAATCAAACTCCACCTCTTTCTCTCATTTATAAACAAACTTCTCTTTTTAAGCCAATATACCAAAATATTCGAATAATATTAGAATTAAGCTTATATAGTTACTACTTCACAGTAACTACTGTTGCGTGACAGCAACGGAGAGAACAAAATGGGATATTACGAAGATGGAAACAAACAGTATTACACAGTAGACGACAAGAAAGTGTATATCAACGGACAACGTGTCCGAGGTATGGTTGTAGAAAATGATGGGAACGATGTTTCTATCAAAACTTACAGATTAGAGTCGCCAGGTATGAGAACCTTACGAAGCATTGGACGCTTTGTTGGAGGAGCTATTACACTTGCAGAACTTGTTTTCATTGGTTATGGAAGCTACAAAATTAGTGAGGATATCCGCGATTATCTTGTAACGCACGACGAGACTGTCCAAACAGAAGGTGCACATAAACCATCTGATTTTGTTTATGTGCAGGACAACAGTAAAGGAAAAGCAGTTTTGCGCTATGAAGCGCAGTCTGGAGAGACAGCTGAGAGCATTTCTGATCTCTTTAATCGAGCTGACCAAAAAGATGCATTTGCAGACGCGACAAAATATAATGTTGTTTTTGCAAATGGGAAATATGTCAGTGATGCTCCATTGAAAGAGGGGCAATCAGTTTATGTTGTTGCAGCGCAAAACTAAGTGAGAACAATGAACAATAGCCAAAAAAAATTGTTGCAAGCATTACGAAGAGATGCTTTTCTCTCTATGACGCAAATTCATAGAGAGACAGGTATCAATGACCAAACGCTCCGTGCAAACTTGAAAAGTCTACAGGAAAAAGATATTATCAAAAAAGCAACAGTGCTTTTGGATACCCTGAGGTTAGGTTATTCTCACCATATTATTTTTTATTTTGATTTTTATGACGGGAAGGATGTGGAATTGCTCACCGAAAAAGAAAATTTGAATATGCTTCTTCAGCTAGATATTCCAAACATCTTTTTAGCGGAAGCATTTTTTGAAAATGGTGTGCAACTTGATCGTTTTCTTAATGAAATCGAAGGAAAAACAAAGCCAAGGAAAATATTATTCTGGCAGGTCAAGAATGAACTTATGCGTGAGAACTTTTTATGTGAGGAAATCAGAGACTCATAACAACTTGTTCCAGGGCTTTCTGAGAAACTTCATATCCTTTGACTGGAATTGTGACCTCTGCATTTTTTCCATCAGTCGCTTTTGTTTGCGCATGAACATCATACGAGACAGGCACTGCCGCTTGCTCAAGAAGAGGGAGATATCGTTCAACTTTATACCCTGCGTCATGTAATTGCTGCGCAGCATCAATATCTGCAATCTTATCAAGAGTAAAAGCAAAATTAGGAGAAGAGGGATAAAGTTGCACTGTTACATTTCCCATGACATTTGTTTTAGTTGTGAGAGTATGTCCTGTTTCACCAATTGTAAAATATGAAGAAGCTATTTCCAGTGGAGCGCTAATTGCAGGGATAATATCAAGTATATGCTCTCCTGTTTGTTTCGTTTCTCTTTTATCAAGTTCTACTTCTACTGTTTGATAATTTCTTGTGGGGCGTGTTTTTTTTGGGTTACTAAAATAGCTAAATCCTCCAATACCTGTTGCTAACATTCCTGTTGCAAGAAAAACATATGTTGAGTCGTGTGGACGTGTACTAGGACAAAAATCAGGGTTATATGGGCTACAATGCGGTTCTTGAGTAGTCAAACCAATTACTGTCGCCACAGCTAATGATCCTAAACCGATTTCTGTAACAGCTGCAACAACTTTACTCTTTCCATACGCATACTGTCTTTGTCGTTGTGTTTGTATGGGTTGTAAAACATCATATTCTACTTCATAATCTTGCTTCTTTACATTTATAGAAAGAGTCCCACTATCAGAGATAGAATGACTTACTTTGTACCGAGTTTCCGCTTTGGTTTCTTCTCCTACTTCTTTATACGCGGTACTCACTACAGACTCCATCTTCCAAGAATAGGTTTGCGGCGCAATACATCCATTGAACATGGTTGCCGCAACAAGTGTTGCTGTTACTCTTGATACTTTATTTTCTAACATTGGTCTCACAATTATTACTATTCAGGGAGAAAACTATATAAACTTATAAATGTTTCTTTGATTTTATGAGATCAGCATATTCGCTACTTATTGGGGCAACAATTGCAACAGCAGCGTATGCTGCCGAACCAACACTTTCTGTTCAAGAAATGTTAGCAGTAAAAGAAAAAATCAAAGCAGCGGATGCTTATTCTTCTCGAAATCTTCCCGGAAATGCGCTTCTCCAACTTTTAGAAGCACAAGAAATTGCAGGAACTGCTTTTCGTGATGAACTTAAACCACGACTAACTGCAACAACTGCTGCACTTCAAGATTATATAGATACCTATCAAATGAACATTCGTGTCACTGATCAAACACAAAGTGGGAGAGGAGAATATCTTCAGTACGCACTTCTTGATAAAGGATACAAACCTGGAATAGAAGTAGTTCCTTCTACTGGAGCATACACGCTTACTGTTGATGTGCGAACAATAGAAGTTGATGAAAAAGTAAAGTCACAACGATATACTATTCTTGTTCCAACGGGAACAATGAAAACATTCAATGGAGAATACGCAGCACTGCAACAGACTGTTGACATAGAGTGCGCAGATTATTTCGCGCGAAGAGACGCTGCGCGAGGAGCAGGTGTTCAAGGATTTAACGGATTCGCAGGAGCAATCAACGCAGCAAGCTCAAGTGGAGGTACTGATCTTCTTGGTATTGCGTTTGGTCTCGCAAAAACAGTAGATGCTTCTTCAAGAGTAAGTGCCGCAGACGCAGCAAGCCATGATTGCCAAGCGGCACAAGAAGAACTACAAGCAACTTCTATGTTTACATCAGATACCATGACTGCACCATTTACTTATACTGAAGAGACAACAAGAAAAACTGCAACAGCAGGTGTTCGTTTCACATTAACAACAAATAAAGGAGCTGTCCTCTTAGCTTCTCCTCCTTTAGAGTTTGCGTTTATGAGAGAAGATGTCGCACGAGATGAAGTCGCAAGCAACAATATTAAAGGAGACCCTAAAGAAAGTATTTCTGACAAAGAAGTTATTCGCGGCGTTCTTCAGGCAATTCCTCAAGAGGTTTATGATCTTACCAATCAAGGTGGCGGATTGTGGGATGTTATCGCACTGCAAAACGCGCAAACACTTTCTGGAGAAAAAGCGCTTGAAGCGTATGTTCAATTGTATTTTGACGCGTATCAAGCACCAACAAGAAAAGTTGCGTTAGCCTACATTCTTGAGAATAGTAACGTTACCGCAAAGCAGTTGGATAAAGTAAACTGATTATTTTGCTGCTATCTGTGCTTCTAATTGTTCTTTAAATTGCTGGAACAGAGTTATCTTCTCAGTAAAAGCTGAAATAGGAATCGAACTTTTATTATTAGAGAAAGAAAACCATTTCTTCGAAGGATTTACTTCTTCATTTACTTGCGTTAGAAATTCTGCTAAGAATCCCATGGATCTTCTGTTTTCTGGAATTTGTTTCAGGATTTTAGCCAACATCTTTAGTGCTATTGCTTTCTCCTCAAATTCTTTCTTACGTTTAGGATTTTGTTTTGCTTTTTCTTTGTAGATCTCTGCTAATAGTTGTATCTTCTCTATCGTCCATGATTGTTTAAACATACAATAACGCCTCTTTTAGTACCATGTAATATCCTGATAGAAGTAGTAATCTACTCCCCCGTAGGTTCCTGAGTAGATGCATGAAGTATTGTAATAACCTAAGCCTGTTGAACTTGGGTCGACACACCCATAAGATCCTTCTGTATCTGCTTCCCAATCCTCTGTATCATCTGTACCAAATATGTAATTACAATACGCACTATCGCTTGCATCGTAACACGCTGCTTGTGAAGGAATACATATCAAATCATCTGCATCATACTCAAACCCTTCTGGACACCAATGCTCATCAGAACAAACAAAAGTATATGTCTCTACACTTCCTTCTATACAAGGACCACTTCCGCCACACACGCCTAAGGTAATCTCTTCATGTGTAATAGTTTCATCTTCACTATAACATTCTCCATCATAGACACAATCTGTTGCTGCACTACAACATCCTGAAGTTCCATCCGAAGAACACTCATCAAATTCTACTGCTGAACGTGTATCAGAACCAACATACTCCCCACACATCATCTCCTTCGCATCACAGCCACCAGTACAACATCGATAATAATCTGCATCTAACGTTGTATCGCATGGATACCAACTACTGCCTGTTTCTGAATCCAATCGTCCAACACAATATGAACCTGCTGAACACGCAGAGGTCTCTGTCGTACACTCTAACTCATCATAACACAAATAATACGAACTATTCAACGATAATTCTGTAGAAACTCCGCCATAAGAAACATTCGAACCATCTGCCGCATCTGTATAATAAAATACAAGATTTGGTGGCGTTGTATCGCTCGCATTACACTGATGCCAATCTTCTGTACGAGTCGCACCATGATCCCAACTGAAACAATCCACATTGTCATAACTTTCTGTCGCAGCAGACCATGGAAGTATATACGCACTCTCTAACAACGCAACAGTATCAATAGACGAAACAGCGGAAACATCTTCTCCAACATTCGTCGAATACCAATCATCATTCGAACCATCAGGAGATATTTCATCAGAAGTTACTGAATTATTCACATAACAAAAAAGGTAATCTTCTGTTGTACTTGTATCAGAAACACAATCAGACAAATCCATGACATCATCAGCGTCAGCAGGATAATCGTCGCCACAGTCATAACCTCCGCCAAAACCACTCCAGCTCCAACTCCACGTTGGCGCACCTGTCAATGTTGTCGCAACAGCCGCAGTCATGCCTGTCTGCTGCGCGGTCACCACAAGCGCGCCAAGAACAAGAGCAACAAGAAGAAAAGAAAATACAGATTGCATCACTTTGCTTGACTGCAGATGCTCGTCGGCAAGCTGGAAATACAGATTCAGATTTTCAGGAGTATGACCATGGATTTCCATCCTTGTTCTTATTTTTCCATCAGGATGCCCTGCCTTTCGCTGGCGAACAATGTAGTCCACTATCTCCTTATGCTGCTTTGCTATTCCTTTGCGCATGCCTTTTTCTCAGAGAAAGAGCTATTTAAAGTTTTGGGAAAGACGTAACATATAAATACAGGAAAACTAAGAAAAATCAAAAAGAGGTGTTTTCATGAAAAAATTACTATTTATTTTTGCATTATTATTCTTTCTTCCTTCTATAACCGCCGCGTCATACACGCAAACTGCTGCTGATGTCAGCCCTGGCGTTTTCGCTGATGGAGAATATTATTTTTCTAACGAGGCTAACGTTGTTATTGGAACAGAGAGTGATCCTGGACTCTCTTCGCCTGCTTCTCTTTATATTACTGAAGGAGGAAATGATATCCCCTTATATATTTCTACAGGAAACAGTTATGGGTTGTACTCTAGAAACACTGCATCAGGAACTGCAGTTTTTGGAAACGCTGAAGATGGCTACGGAGTTTATGGTTACTCCACAGATGGAACTGGAACGTATGGAAAAACTACCTCTACATCAACAAGTGATGCTGGAATTTATGGTGTAGCGTCAGGAGGCGCACCTGCTGTCTATGGGTATGATTCTTCTGGAAGTGGCATTGGTGTGAAAGCATATTCTACCAACTATGGTTTCTACACAAGTGGAGCTGATTATGGGTTGTATGTTCCGTCTGCCGATACTTATGGTGTTTATGTTGCAAGTTCTGATAGTACTGGAGGAAAGTTTGTCGGTGATACTTATGGAGTATATGCCGTGGGAGACAGTTATGGTGTTCGTGCGACAAGCAATTCTATAGGAGGATACTTTACTGGAGATTCTGTAGGAGTTTATGGGGTCACTGATGGAACTGGAAACACTCATTGTGCTGTTCAAGGGTATAACACTGATTCAGGAAAACTAGGATATATGGCGTGCGAGGATTATGGGCTTTGGACACCTGACGCAGCAAAAGTTGAAGGAAGACTTACTGTCGGCAGTTGTTCTGGCTGTGACATCGCAGAACACTTTATTGGAGAAAATCTTGAACCAGGAGATGTTGTTGTTCTCGATCCTACTTCAGCAAATCATGTGAGAAAAACAACAACTCCTTACGACAAACTTGCTGCAGGAATTATTTCCACCGAACCTACTATCACTATGGGTCTTTCAGAAGGTGTTCCTGTTGCACTCTCTGGTGTTGTTCCTACAAAAGTAATTGGAACTGTTCACTTAGGAGATTTACTCACCACATCATCGACTCCTGGCTACGCTATGGCATGCACAGATTATGAATTATGCGCAGGCGCAATCATCGGCAAGGCAATGGAAGAAAACAGCGGAGGAAAAGACGTCATCACTGCATTGGTGATGCTCGGATAAAATGATAAATATCTACGATCTCTTTGCAAGCCCTGTTTTCTGGGCAATTATGGTTGCAGTTATTGCAGCGCAAGGAGTTAAAATAGTACTTCTCGTGTTCAAACAAGGACAGAAATTTATCTGGCAAGATTTGTTCGTAACGGGAAATATGCCCAGCGCACACGCTGCAATTGTTGTTTCGCTTGTCGTGATTTTGCTTCTTACCGAAGGGTTTAGCCCATTATTTTTTGTTTCCTTTGTTTTTGCCGCGATTGTTATTCGCGACGCAGTAGGTGTTCGTCGAACAGTTGGCGAAGAAAGCAAAGTGCTTACAAACGTTATCAATGTCTTAAAAACAAAATTTCACATTGCTATTTCTCGTAAGATGCATCAATCATTAGGACATCAGCCTATAGAAGTTTTTGTTGGCACATTGATTGGAATTGCTTCTGCGATTGTTGTGTATTGGTTGATTTAATTAAAAAAAAAAAAAAAATAATTGTATATCCACTTCTGGCTCTGTGCTCATTTCGACATGCAAATCTTCTGGAAAACATCTGCTGTACATCGGCCAGCCATAGCGCTCGTCCATAAAGACAATAACCCCGCGATCTGTTTCGCTTCGAATACATCGTCCTGCATTCTGCAGAATTTTGTTAAACG
>CAYLMH010000018.1:0-26666 GCA_964385055.1 uncultured Methanosarcinales archaeon | reverse complement strand
TAAGGAAGAGGAAAACGTGAAAGAGCCTTTTTTTCAGAGAAGCTTTTTTTTGTTTCTTCTTTTGCTTTTTGACCATTGATACATTAAGAGTGTTCACATTTATAAGAGTTATCCTGAATTCCATTAATGATCTTACTTCATGAAATGGAATTCAAGATATTAATAATTCCACCAAATGTAATATGATTAGTGGAATTATCAATACGACAAAGAATTATTGTTTTACGTATTTAATCTTAACCGCATCATCGTCATTTGCAAAAAGTGGAGAATCAAAAGCATACAAATGAATGTCAGGAAGACATAAGTGTTTGTTGCAACGATAACTTTCTGCAAAGTCAGGGTTAAGATCAAGCAACGCAGCAAGAATTGCGCGTTGATATTTTTTGTTGAGAGCAGAATTTTTCCGCACTCCTTTTTTCAACTGAAGCGCAACAGTAAATCGTTCATTATGGTTTTTTCCAGTTGCCTTATAGATAAAAAATGCAGCAGTTTTCTTTTGCAATCCAGCTTTAATGATTCCTGCCTCAATCTGCTCAGGATACACGTTTGCGCCATCAAGAGAGATAGTACCATCGCTTCGTCCTGCGACAAAAAGGAAAGGGAGTTTGAGAATGTGCCACGCAGCATGTTTTTTCATATAATGGTCGTAATAAGAAGGTTCATATCGCTGAAGGAGTTCCGTGAACTCGTTATAGCGAAAGATGCCACCTTCATCATGAAGATTGTAGCGAACCTTAGGGCTTGCAACAGCAGTGTCAAGGAACGTAATAGTGTATTCTTGTTTTCCTAAGTCTTTGTTGTACGTCTGCGTAATGTAATGCATCATCGGATTATATTGAAAGAGCATCGGAAGAGTAGGAAGGTCACCAAAAAGTGCAGAGCGGAGTTCATGATTTTTGACGAGAAGTGCGCGGACAAAACTGCAGAAAGGAGTCTCAAACCCAACACCAATGTCAATATCCGAAGCGCCATACGAAGAAACAATAATAGAATTATTTCCAATGCGTTTGTGAAGATACTCTTTCCATTGCACAGAACTTCCTTCTCCACCAGTGAGAAGATGAAGAGTGTATTTGCTGAAATCAATACCTGCTTCATCAACAAATTTCTTGAGGAATGGAGGATAGCCCGCAATAATATACTCATAATGTGGACCAAAATCATGAAGTGTTTCGACAATATTTTTTACGTTTGGTCCTGTATTCTTGACAAGCGTGTATTGCTGCATAAGTTGACAGAATTTAATGCCTGTTGCCCAAGGTCCGCAAGACCATGCGCTCAGCACAATCACATTGCGTTGACTGACATTGTAAATATATTCAAACTCAAATTGAGCGACAGTGCTGAGCAGCGCGTTTTCCTGAACAGAGCGAATCCAGTTTGCAGCTTTTCCGCTTGTGCCACCGCTTTCATCAATATTCCCAAATTTCGGGAATTTGCCTGAGACACAGCGCTGTTCCATAGGATATTTTTTAATGTAATTTTCTTTATCTGTCTGCGGAACAAGACGAACAAAGTCATCAGCAGTTTTGATCGTTTTTGGATCAATATTACTTTTCTTGAGAAACTGCTGATACGCGGGAACTGTTGCGGCAGCGTGCTGAAAGGTCTGCACGACTTTTTTGTTCCCAATTTCGTGAAAAACTTGAGGGTCTGTGCCATTAACAAAGTGCAGTGTTCGCGTATAATCATTGAGAATGAAAGAATGAATACGATCAAGAAGCGGCAATGGTAAACGTTTCACAACGGAAGAGAGCATGAGTATTTTTGTCGTAAAATGATATATAAATGTTATGACAGTGAAGTGCAGAAATGTAACAAGCATCTTTAAAAAAAGAACTTCCTTACCTTCTCTTAATGAGAATGTTCGAAGCAGCAGATGAAAACAGAACAATTCTTCCCATTGAAGTGCCTGAAATAGATATTCTTTCTGCATTTGAAGGTCTTATGTATGATCCGGGAGCAATGCCTGAACAAGTCTCTGCGCAGTATGTATATGGAATTTTAGATATGTATAGAGACGCAGGCGGGAAAGAAGACATCTTAGCAAAAGTAATAGAAGAACACATCGCAAGAAAAGAAGGATGGGATGAAGAAAAAATAAAAGAGCGCCTTTCGCCTGGACCACTCCCTTGGAAACCGCGTATGATTCCTTGGGCATTGTATGAAATAGTTCTCGAAGAAGCACGAGTTGCACTGGAAAAAGAGAAAAAAGCAAAAGAAGAAGAAATTCCAACAATAACACCGACAATGTTTCCATTTCTTCTAGGGGTTTATTCATTAGTCGCGCATCCACTCGTAGTCATGCAATCCGGATATTTAAGGATAGAAGACCTTATTAACAATGTAAACAAATACGGACAAAAATTGAATACAGTCACAAAAATGGAAACTATTGGATCGCCTATTTTTGACAAAGAAAGAAGATTAATGGCAGTAACATTTCAGAGGAATCAGGACAGAGCAGCGTTAGAAGATTTAGAGAGTGTCGTTCGAAAACAAGGAATAGGTGAAAGAAAAGTACAAGAAATAGTTGATGCTATATGTAGAAGAGACGTCGCAACAACAATGGGTGCGCTTGTAGGAGGAAGCATTTTACGCGCACAGCGGCTTGAAGAAATAAAAATAACAGGTAACCCCGAAGGAGAAGCAGCAATCACCATCTATTATCCTTTGCATAGACGAGGAAGAATCCTTACTGCAAATATTGGAGATGCGGTTGATCTAATGATGCAGAGAAAAGGGAGTGCGTGGAGAACAGCATATCTGGAAGATCGATTAAGCACAGCAACAACACCTATTTATGCGCTTGCAGCAGTAAAAGCAAAAAGAACAGAAAGAGAGCAAGCAGCGATAGTTGCTCGAGCAGAAGCTGTTCTTGCAGGTCTTGGTGATTTGAAAAATCTTAGTCATTCTGTTGCGCATCATGTCAAAAATGCAGGAAGAATGATTTCTCGAGTAATAGAGCAGTTGTACTTCAATGAAGAAGAGATATTTAGAGCGCTTCGTGAGACAACAACAAAAGAAGAGGACAGATTTTACCATGCACATCGTGGAGCGATAAAAGCGACGCGGGTGATTCCACTCCCTCCTGAAAGAGAAAAGCACGAACAGGCGTACGGAGAGAGGTTTAGTGCATATCAAGCAGCTATGAGTCGGTTAAATGCAGAACTCACCGAGAACCGACAAGCACCGATTGAAGCACTAAGAAGAAGAGAGTTTAGAATGATGATTGGAGAATATGAAGATAAGATTGTATCAAGAAGTGGTAATATCGTTCGGGAAGCAATGCAAAGATTGCGAGAAGAAAGAAAAGGAGATACTGAGGTTATGCTATTCTTAGACCATGTAGAAGAAATGGATAAAGGATATGAAAGAATGAATATGGGAATTCAAGCATTATTTGAAAGAATCAGGGAGATTCCAAGAATTGCAGAAGGAAGCGGATATAAAGAAATAGAAAGCATTTCTCTTTATGAAATTATAGACGAAGTCAGAAAACACTTTGAAACAACTACTGTAACAATAAGAGCATATGCGCATGAAGGACAAAGAGTGAAGGGAAATAAAAAACTTCTTGAAGAGACAATCGAGAATTGCGTACAGAATGGTATTGATGCGATAAAAAGGAGTATAAATAAAGACGGGAACGCGATTGTTATATGGTATGATGAAGCAGAAAGAATCATATATGAAGCAAATACTGGACCTGAAGTTTCTCCTGCAGAGAGAATAGGAATGTTCAAAATAGGAGAGAAAGGGGGAGCACGACGAGACGAACGCTCTGAAAAAATAGGACTTGCATTAGCACAAAAATATTTGCAAACAATTGGATGTGACATTGAGTGTTATAATGGTGTAGAAGTGGAGACTATTCGAGAAAAATATAGATCTGTTTTAGGAGAATATGGCGGAAAAATAAATGTTATTTTTGGGATTAAATGCAAGTAAAAGTCAAAAGCTTTAAAAAAAGAGTAGTGACCACAATTCATAGAGAGAGGAGGGATAGTAATGACAGCAATTAAAACAGTAGATGACTTTCTTAGTGAATGCGACGAAGCACCAAGCTTATTACTCGCAGTAGACGATGAACCAACACCAAGAGCAGATGTATATAAAACATTCAGATCATTGGGGATTTTTCAGAATAGTCCTAAAGAACTGACAACAGCATTGGAAGGGGTTAGTGACCTTCTTGCACCAGAAATGGAAACTATTACTCGAAGCGATGGAATCATTTTATTGCAGGGGTATGAAGAAGCGACAGAAGTAGGTTGGGAATTAATGCAAAAAGGTATAACTCCTACAGTAAAAGTTTTTGACATTCGAATTGAAAAAGAAGCAAAAAATCCATTGAATGGAGTTCAAGCGCGATACGACCTTGCGGATTTTGATCGAGCTCCTGTCGTCTATTTTACTGCGTTTAGCAGTGATTATGTAGGAGAAAAAAGGTTACAAGCTGCCGCACCGGTCTACTTAGTAGAAAAAGGAGGAGCAGGAACAACAGAACGATTACGAGATGTGGTCACAGGATTAGAACAATTTGGAAAAATAATGAGTAATCTAGAAGCAATGCTTCTCAGAAGAAATATGGTCATTGAACAACTCTATGAAAAAAGAGGAGAGATAGAAGGAAAACTAGGTCTTAAAGGAAAAGATGAGAGCGAGAGAGAAACACTTGAAAGAGAGTTTGATCGAACAGCATATAGTAGAGAAGGTATTGATGCAATAAGAGCATATCAAAATCCAGCGTCCGAGACAGTAGATCTGAGAAGAATGGACCTCACTCCATTAACAACATATGTAGAAAAAGAAGTGTTACCTAAACTTGAAAAAGGAAAGAATATTGGTTCATATGATCCAAGAGATGCGTATAACCTCCTTGTTGCAAAGATTATTGCAAAGGAAACCATGATTGATACAATGCAAGATGCACTGACTGGTTTAAGAACAAATTTAGAAGAAGAAGGATTTGGTTCTGAAGCATTAAGAACACTAAGAACATTAAAGACAGAAATAGAAGGACAAGAAAACGCATATGAGATGCAGTTTGCAGACGAATGGCTTGGGATTGAACATGTAACAACCTCGTACATAAAGGAAAGAGTGAAAGTAGGAGCGCCTGAAGAAGCAAGACTAAACATTAGTTCATTTGGATCAACAACATATGATCCAACAAAAGCTCGAGTACTTGCAATGGGAGTAACAAGATATGTTGTTGGAATTGACAGAATTGCAAGAGAAACAGGAAACACTGGAGAAATCGTAAGTGTCATAGACGAAACAGGCGGAGATGTAAATGCGAGAGTTTCGATGAAATTTCCAGAGCAGACAGATCCATTCGTTGTAACGACAGGATATCAGTCAAGCTTTGCTTTGTCGATGGGGGATAAAATATTAAAATCACTTGATCCTCAGGCAAGAATAACGCAACAGTATAACCTAGAAACAAGAACGTTAGAAATAACCTGTCGAGTTGCTGGAGATAAACTTATTTAATTTTTTTCTTATTTTTCTCTTCTATATTTTGTTTAAAATCAAAACATATAAATCCCAGTAACACTAAAAAAACACAATGGACATCCATATTGGCTTTTTTCGTGCAAAAGCAGTCGGAGAATACTTTGATCTTAAACGATTCTACAAAGACCTCCGTTATTGGCTGATTGCAGAAGGATACTGCAGTTCAGATACAGTAGGATTTCCAGAACGATACTTTTATCTGAGTGAAACGCAGAAAGATGGGAAGCTTTTTTACGTTTGGTGGAGACCAAAAAAAGGATTAGGAGTCTTTAGCGGAGGCTTAAAAGGAGGGAAAGGAGTCGAGTTCTACAAAGCAATCAAGATTAATATGATTGGAGAGAAATTTAAAGAAGCAGAGATTATGCATCAGGGGAAAAAGATTAAAGTCAATAAAGGGACATTTGAGGTAATTGTACATTCATATCTACATTTTGGAATGCCGGATTGGGAAGGAAAGAAAGGATCTGATTTCAAGAAGGCGATGTTTGATATTTTCTGGAAAAGAATTTACAAGAAAAGCATTGAAACATACAAGAAAGAAGGACTAAATGATATGTATAAATTACAAGCGCATGTCAAGAAAATGATGGATATGGAAAGTTGGAAACCTGAAGGCAAAACATTCGAACCACACTTTGGTTTACCAGATACAGAATTTTAGAGTATAGTAAATATCCTTAGATCTCAAACAGGCGATAGAATATTTACTATTTAGCAGAAATCCACAAATCCTTGACTAGCAGGAAAGGTATTCGGGAGAATAGTTCGAGTGCCATGGATTTCTGCTATATGTATCTTTGCCAACATTTCAATAAACTTTTTAAACAAACTGCATTTCTAAGAGAATCAGAATGCCTCCGTAGCATAGTAGCCATTGCGGCGGTTTTGTAAACCGCAGGTCGAGGGTGCAATTCCCTTCGGGGGCTTTTATACTCAATTCCCACGCCCTTCGGTATACGTCGACGGGACAAGTAGCCACTAAGATTAAGGATTGCCACAAATAGTGATTGTGCCATAAGTGCTAAGACTAAATGAAGTCTGAACTCCCGCACTATCATCTATATAGAAAGAACTTCCTGATCCAGCAACACCAATTCCTCCCCCACCTGCACTATTATGAAGTTCCAGCATAGGATAGCCTGAACTTATAAGAGTAGCAGAAACACTCCAAGAGCTAACAGTGGTATCCTTTAAATCATAAGAAGAAGAAAATAAGCATTCACTTGCCGTACTAGTTGTAAGAGTAGATCCGCTATAAGAGCCACCAGAACATGTGCTCAAATCAACCTGCTCGGTAAGAATGCCATCATAGTTAAGGATAATCGGACCTTGCCATTGAGTACCATAAGCTCCTAAACGAACATCATTAACAGAAGACATTTGTGAGGCCCAACTAGTAGAAGCAGTTGCAGAAGAAGTCATATATACCCCATTTGCATAAACTCCTAGAGTTGCACTACTTGATGCATCAGTCGCAAGATTATCACAAATATCCCCAACAGTAATTGTTTCATCAGTATTTGTTGTAGAATTACCTAAAGTATCTGCACCGGAAACAGAGACAGTATATGTACCAAAATCCGTACCATAAGTATCAAATTCTCCAGAAACATATGTTGATCCAGAACTTAAGCTCATGGATTGTGCTGTTCCATTAATTGTAACTTCCAAAGAACTTGTATCAACAGACCCACCACAAGATCCAGTAGTAATGTCAGCAGAGATAGTATATGTATAGGGATCATTATTATTATAAACTACAGACTCAGAAGGAGTCACACTGGAAATAGCAACTGCAGAACATGTCACTTCAAGAGAAGCGGTTGTATCTGTGGTGCTATTTCCTGCTGCGTCAGTTGCAGTTGCGGAGATAGTATATGTGCCTGCGCTTAACTCATCTCCTCCAATTTCTCTAGAGACAAAGCATTGGCTTGAAGAATCATAAGTCAATGTTTCTGCAAGACTATCAATAGTGACATCAACACTGCCACCAAGTTCTGCGCCATCTGTCTCATCAGTAGTGCAAACATAAACAAGGAAATCCTGTGTCCCATCATCAAGAATAGAGCTGGAACTTGAACCATCAACAAGCGTATAAACAGAATCAATTGTTGGTGCTGTTCCATCAGTGACAGTAAGTGTTACAGAGTAACTGTCTGTATTGCCTGAAGTATCTGTAACAGTAACTGCAATAGTGTAATCATCTGCTGCGTTTGAAGAATCAGCAGTAAGTGTTGCTGAATAATCAGTGCTGGAAGTTGCAGTCAACGAACCTGTTCCAAGTCCTGAATAAGAAACAGAAGAAATACCTGTTTCTTCGCTCACGACACAATCAAGTGATGTAGAACCACTGTTATTAGCAATGCTGCTTGATCCAAGCGTACAAAGAATCGCAGGATCAGAAGTATCAAGAAGCGTGAAAGATGCACTGCATGCGCTGCCAGTATTTCCTGCAGCATCTGTTCCAGTGAAATCAATGGAATATGACCCTGCTGCAACGCCAGTTAAGTCAACACTCTTGGTATATGTAGAACCACTGGATAACGAAAGAGCATCAGAACCAAAGTCCGCAGTGTAAGAAACAGTGCTCACTCCTGTTTCATCTGTTGCAACTGCAGTAAATGTGCTATCAATAGAGCCACTGTTGGAAGCGGTTGTTGCGGAGCAAGAAGAAACTGTTGGACCAACTCCATCAGTCACATCAACAGTTGTTGATCCTGTTGTTTCGTTTGTCCCATCTGAAATAATGAGATCAATAGTATAAGAAGTTGCTGGCCATGATGTTGGAATGATTGCAGCGGTTTCATAAGTGGTGTCTCCATCTGTGTCAGTCATTGTATATTCAATTCCATCAAGGGTAACTGAAATATCTGCAACTGCGGTTTCATCAACGACAGTTGTGGCATAAACAATAAAGGAAGAACCATCATTGGAAACAGAAGAAGGGCTTGCGGAAAGACTTGCGTATGTTGGCGCAGTCGCATCAGTAACTGTTGAAGAAACAGTTTGCGTTTGTGTGTTGCCCGCTGCGTCTGTTGCAAGAATATCAATACTATAAGTACCTGCTGCAACACCGCTAGCAGAAATGCTTGTTTCATACGTGCTTCCACTGGAATTAGTGAGCACATCAGAACCAAGAGTACTTGTATACGTAACAGGGTTGGAAGATGCGAGTCCTGTTTCATCAGAAACAGTGCAGGAAATATCAATGAATGAAGAACCATCATTCGCAGCGTTTGTTGCGCTGCAAGAAACTTCTGGAGCAAGTCCATCAGTAACAGTCAATGCAGTACTTCTGCTTGCGGTGTAACCATCTGTATCTTCAACAGTGCAGGAAACAGTATAATCTTGTGCAATAAGGAGACTGCCTGTGTCAAACGTACCAGTAAATTGTGTTCCACTTTGATATGCAAGATTTACTTCAAATGTACCACCTACAGTACAGTATGCAAGCAAGTCTGCTTCAGCGTCCTGAAGATCTTCTGCGTCAAGAGTAATCGTGACATATTCAGCAGATGCATTGGAAACAGTTGAAGGAGAGACAATAAGATCATTAATAGTAATGCCTGTAATATTTTCAACAGTAACAGTTCCTGCTGCTGTGGATTCGAGTCCAGCGTAGTCAAAAGCGTGAAGGGTGTATGTTGTAGAAGGTGCAGAAAGATTATCTCCTGTAAGATCAAGAGAATAAATGTCTGATCCTTGATATGTTAAAGGTAATAAAACCCCATTATCGTTTAATTCAACAGAAACAGATTCGATTCCAGTTCCAAGATCAGTCGCAGTTGCATAGACACTCCAGGTCGTCAATGGACTATTGTCTGATTCTGTAAATGTTCCTGCGTCCGCGACTTCTGGTGCAATTGCGTCAGAAACATAAAAGAGTGCAGGATCTGACGTTGTAGTATTTTCGTTTGTATCAATCGCAGAAACAGTGAATGCAAATTCCGTATATGTTTCTGTAGGAGTCAAAGAGAATGTGGATGGATCAATGGTTGCGGAGTAAATAGAATCCGCATCACTATCTAAAAGAGTGTACTCTGACCCTGCAATTGTTGCAAGAACGCTTTCAATTCCTTTGTTGTCAGTAACAGTTGCTTCAAGGAGAATGGAAGTATCATTGCCCGTATATTGTGGCGTTGCAGTGAGATCTGAAATGAGTGGTGCTTCTGTATCATTATCAACAATGGTAAAAGGAACTTCAACTTCAGGTGAATAAAGTGTTGTACCATACTGTTCTTTGTTTCCTGGATCAACATAGTAGAGTAATGCTTGAAAGACAGCAGTATGTTCGCCTTGGTCAAAATACCCTGCAGGATATTCTCTTGCAAAGAAAGCAGAATATTTGTAATTATCCTGAGTTGTAAAGGACCCTTGGATTTCAAGTTCTTCTGCGCCTAAATCATCAACATTGACACGAAGCGTATATGCAAAACTATCATTATCAGAATCTTGATTTTGCGCATTCGTAGCAAATGTAGCAGAAAAAGCAAGAAGATCATCAAGAGTCATTTCTCCTGAAGAAGCAGTATCAGCGGTGTCTGAAGAAACAGCAGAGATAGTTGCGTCTTCAACAAGAATAACATCTGGGAATGGAGGGAGACATGCTTGTGAAAAGAAAGGAACAAGAGAAAGTGCACTAAATGTTAAAGGATTATAGCGTCGAACCATATTATTCACCTGTATCTGCAGCAAGCAGTGTTATGGAACTGCCGAGCGTATCTTTATTATCAAGAAGTGAAAATCCACCATAAACAGTAACAGAATAGCGAAGATAGCCAGGAGTAAAAGAAGCAAGAGGCAATGCATCTGTCGCATAAACTAATTTTTCATCATCTATACGTTCAAGAACAATTCCTTCAACATCAAGACCATAAGGTTCTATTTCATAACCAGGAAGAGAAGAAGCAACAGACGGATCATAATCTGGAAAGGTAAGAACAGGAACAGATGCGCAAGTATTGTAAAGATAGGTGGAAATAACAACAGAATCCGAAGTATATACTTCATCAGGAGAAGCGATAAGATCATAAATAAAAGGGTCAGAACACTGCGTTTCATCTGCTTCCCATCTCGCACTACAGCCAGAAGAACCGAGTGCTGCTGCAAGGACAAGTCCTGTTAATGATACATTGGAAGACATCAGAGAGGGGAAAGGAGAAGCATTTATAAATGTTATCACAGGAAAGGGGTGCTTTCTGACACATCTGAAGAAAAAAGAAGAGCAAAAGTGCAGGAATTAATCTGGAAGTATTGTAATGAAATCATCCAAGGTATCTTTCTTGTCAAAAGTAAAATAACCACCATAAACAGTAACAGAATAATCAAGAAATAAAGGCGCAGCAGAACTGCCAATAACAGCTTCAATAGGTAATGGTTGTGTTGCATAAGCTAAACCTTCAGAATCAGTTTTTTCAAGAACAATGCCTTCAACATTTTGAATTTTTGAAGGCTCAACTTCATAGTCAGGGAGAGAAGAAATATCATAACCAGGAAATGTGAGAACAGGAACAGAGCTACAATTGTTGTAGACAGAAACAGATACAGTAACAGACTCCTCAACAGCAGCCTTAGCAGGAGAAGCAAGAAGGGAATAAATGAAAGGAGTAGTGCAGGTACTTTCATCAAGCAGATTAGGGAAACATCCTGAAGCATAGAGAGGAGTGGTAAGAAGTATCCCTGCAAGTGATACTGTGGAGACACGTGCCATAAGAGAAGGGGAGAGGAAGGATTTTATAAAAATGATGACAGAAAACAGTTCAAACACACAAACCATAAATACGAGGAGAGGTCTAAACAACCTATGAAACAATACGAGTATCTCGAGCATACCGCAGAAGCAAAGTTTGCAGCGTGGGGAAAGACAATGGAAGAAGCGTTTGCAAACGCAGCGCGAGCGATGGAAAACATAATTGTCGAGACAGAAAAAGTCAAACCAAAAATAAAAAAGAAAATAATCATTGAAACAAAACACAAAAAAGCATTATTATATGATTTTTTGCAAGAATTATTAGTGCTCTTTGACAGTGAGCGATTTGCGTTGCATAGAGTAGAAGAGATAAAAATTGAGCAAAAAGGAAGTGACTATCATCTTCATGCGATTGTTTCAGGAGATGACGCAAAACAGTATGAAATGCATTCTGGCGTGAAATCCGTCACATACAATGAGATGGAAATTACAGAAGAGAAGGGATTGTGGAAGGTTGTTGTTGTGTTGGATGTGTAATCCGAAACGTTTAAAAATTCTGAGTGGACTCTCTTATTCCTAATTCTTACGAGGAAAAAATAATGACATTAATAGATGTGCTGAACAACGCATACCAAGCAGTAGGAGTTCCCGAAGCAGAAATCAGAAAAAGATATGCAAGTCATAGAGAACAAGAAGGCAGCACATATCCAAATGTGCTTCGAATGGGAAGAGCGTGGAAGAGCCCTCCAACAGAAAGAAAAAACGAAGAAGAGAAAGTAGGAACAAGCAATCTTGGTCTTCCTCCATTAATTGCAGCACTAATGCAAGAATTGCGAGAAGGAAGTGTCGATGCAACAAATCCAGAACATGTACAGACGTTTCAGAGAGGAATTGCACAAGTCACGCAACTCACATTTCCATTAGTTCTAACAGATGCGCTGCAAAGAAAATATGGAAGTAGAAATCCTGCAGAAATAGAATGTGAAATAGAATATGCAGGCGGAACAATAACACTGCCTTATGAAGAAGCGCTTGCAAGAAGAATACACGGAATCAAAACAAGAAAAGACCAAGTGACCACAGTAAGCGGTTATCATTCTCGAGCAACAGTTGCAGATCTCAATGTAGAAAGCATATTGATGACTGCAAAAGTTCCCATAGATTGGATTCCGAGAGAACAAAGACCATTACGCGTTGCGTTTTTAGCAATTCATAGAGGAGGAATTCTTCCATCACTCGTTGCTGCTGATCTTGCAGAAGAAATGGGATGTGAAGCATATATTATTGGTGTTGATGCAAAAAGAAGAAGTGAAGGAGGAGCGCATAGTGGAAGAGTCATTGGCACCGATATCAAAAAACCTGATGGGTATCATCCATCGTCCTATTCCCAATTGATTGCAGATGCGTATGTGTTTCCTGCAAATTATGAAAAACCTGATGTGCTTGTTGTTGTCGATCCCATGCTCGCAACAGGAGGAAGTAGCAAAGAAGCAATTAATGGTTGTTTAGAAACGCTCGATCTCAAACCAAGTGATGTTTATTGCTCAAGTTTTTTCGCAGGAGGATATCGAGGCATACAAACGCTTCATGACGCGGGGTTTAATGTCCACATTGTTGCGCATGACCAACTCCCGCTTACTGGACAAGATTACATAAAACCAGGACTCGGAGACGCAGGAGATAAAATGAGTGGCATTGTCAATGGACAAGATGTAAAAGACTGCTACAGATTGTTAAAGAGTATGGAACATCTTATCGAGAGAGGAGCGTTGTCCATGAATTGGCTTGAATCCTATGCGCAACAAATGACAGGAAGAAGGCTTGCCGCGTAAATGAAGTATTCGCGACAAAACATATAAACAAATCACAACTTATTCTAAAATATGGACGAAGAAAAAAAACAAAAGATAGAGCTCAAAAAAATCTCTGATAACGAGTGGGAAATTCCAAAGCAAGGAAAAATGCATGTTCCTGTCAGAATTTTTGCATCAGAGAAGCTTCTCAAATTAATAGAAAATGATACGTCATTACAACAAGGAATGAACGTTGCGTGCCTTCCAAACATTCAGAAATATTCATATATGATGCCAGACGCGCATCAAGGATATGGAATGTCTGTTGGTGGCGTTGCTGCGTTTCCTGTTGAAGATGGAATTATTTCACCTGGAATGACCGGCTTTGATATCAACTGCGGCGTCAGATTGTTAGCAACACCTTTAAACAAAGAACAGGTAGAACCAAAAATAAAAGAACTTCTTGACGAGCTCTTCAAAAATGTTCCAAGTGGCGTAGGAAGAGATGCTGATATTCGATTAAAAAGAGAAGAACTTGATCGCGTGTTGAAGGAAGGAGCAAAATGGACAGTAGAAAATAATTACGCATTTCCTGAAGATCTTGAAGTCACAGAAAGTAATGGTTGTCTTGAATTAGCGGATCCAAATGCAGTATCAAACAACGCAAAAGAGCGGGGAAAAAATCAGTTAGGAACGTTAGGCGCTGGAAATCATTTCTTAGAAATACAATTTGTTGATCACATCCACAACAAAGAAGCAGCACAAAAGATGGGGATCACAGAAAAAGGACAGATCTGTGTGATGATTCATTGTGGCAGTCGAGGACTTGGACACCAAGTCTGCTCTGATTATCTAAGAAAGTTTGAAGACGCGTTTCCAGAAATTGCAAACAAGCTGCCAGATCGAGATTTAATTTACGCGCCAGCAGAAACACCGCTTGCAAAACAATATTTTGGTGCGATGTGCGCTGCCGCGAATTTCGCGTGGGCAAACCGACAGATGATTGTCCACGGAGTAAGGAAAGCATTCAAGAGTGTTTTTGATGTTCCACCAAGAAGTATCACGCAAGTGTATGATGTTGCGCACAATATTATCAAACGTGAAATATATGAGATTGATGGAAAAGAGAAAGAATTATACATTCATCGAAAAGGCGCGACACGTGCGTTTGGTCCACATAATGCAGAAATTTGCGCGAAGTATAGAGACATTGGTCAACCAATTTTAATTCCAGGATCTATGGGAACTGCGTCGTTTGTTTTGATTGGCACAGAAACATCTGCAGAAAAGAGTTTTGCGTCAACTGCGCATGGCGCAGGAAGAGTAATGTCACGCCATGAAGCGAATCGCAGATATACAGGAGAAGGAACAAAGAAAGAATTAGAAGCGCAGCATATTTTTGTCAAAGCAGCGTCGTGGAAAGGAATTTCTGAAGAAGCGCCAGGCGCGTATAAAGATGTCGATGAAGTCGTGCAAGTGAGTCATGACGCAGGGATTGGAAATTTGGTTGTGCGATTGAAGCCTTTAGGAGTTGTCAAAGGATAAATCAAAACAATCACCTTTTTAAAACCCAAATACCTCCTTTTTTTCAGGGATAACTATGAGTAGAATACTTGATTTTCTGGTTGGAGTAAATATTATCGGCGCAATATTGTGCCTCACGTACGGTTTGTTATTTTTGAGCGAAAACAGTGCAGTCTGGGGAACATTCTTGTTTGTAACTGGAATATTTATTCTTGCGTTTTTGTGTTTTGTATTCCTAAGAAATAATGATGATTGGTAAAAATATTATTATTAAATATCCAAAATCGTTCCTTCTTTGCCTACATTAATGACTTTTGTAGGACCAACCATTTCTTCGATTCCTTCTGCTTCGTGAACGTGACTGCAGAGTAAAAAATCTGGTTTCATTGCTTCAACAGCTTTCTTCACACCAGAACTTCCTGGAATAAAAGTGGAGAATTTTTCCATCGCAGTTTCACTCGGATGCACATGCGTGACCATAATTTTCTTTGGCAAATATTTGATTCGATCAAATCCTTTTTGCAATAAATCTTGGATTTCTTTTTCTTGGAGCATGGTCACTGGACCAACATTTGCGCCGCCGCAGCCAAAAATTCCAACATCATCGTAGCGGACACTGTAGCCATGAATATTTTTTACCCCATACATGTCCACAAGAAAATCTGCTGTTGCAAAACTATCATGATTGCCAGGAACAAACAATACTTTCTTCTTTTTTTTGACAAAAGGACCCATCATGCCATCAGAACCCTGATCAAAATGCGTGATATCTCCTGTAATGATGACTAAGTCAACCTGTTCTTTTTCTGCCTTATCTGCAAGGCGCTGTGCTAATGTCTGGTCGCCATGAAGGTCACCAGCAGCGAGGATTCTCATGGAAATGGTGAACAGAGGTTTGTTTATAAAGTTTACGTCTGTCACCATGAAAAAGGAGTAAAATTTATAATGTTTATTTGTAATCTTTCTACAAATGAAGGAAGTTAATATAGAAGGATTATTAGAAGAAATTCTTCCCACTATGCTTAATTATAGTACCTATGTGCAAGCTATTCAAAGGTACACTAAACTTGAGCTAAAAGGAGATGCAGCAGAAAATCCTGTTGCTCGTGCTTTTAGTCATGCGGATATTATGTATCAAGATGGAGTTGCCAGGGGTTTGCTGAAGATAATGAAAGAGACCGGGTGGGAATTCCAATTTGCTCCAGAAGAAGAATCCCCGTATAATTTGCTCTTTCCTACAAAAGGAAAATATCGTATTGGACTAGATCCGATTGATGGTTCTTTAGTATTCGTCAATGGTTTTAGCACTTATTGTCATGCTTTTTCTGTCTATGAAGAGGGGTATTTGAAAGGTGCATTGGTTCACACTCCTATTGATAAAAGAACGTATGTTGCGCTTGCAGAGAAAGAACATGCAGAACTCTGGACTCCACAGTCAGGAGTGATACATAAAGAACAATTTGCACTTCCTGAGACAACGAATCCTATTGCAATAAGTATGAACATTCCAGATGAGACTGCAGCGGAGTTGCGAAGGCACGGAGTAAATCTCATGCTTTTTGGAACATCTTCTATGCAGCCAGATTTAGAAATGAATGGTGTTTATCGTGGAGAAATTGGATCATTTTTTAAACAGACTGCAGCAGGCATTGATTGGGGCGCGTTGGGATTTATTATTGAAAAGGCGGGTGGTCGCGTGAGTGATTTTTCTGGAAATAAAGTTGATCATAAATATTGGGAAAGAGATGATGGAACTTCAGAAGGATCAATTCCATCTATTATTGTTTCCAATAATCCAAGACTGCATGAGACACTCGTGGAGGTCTTAACTCCCAATTACAGACAATGAGAACCAACTATTCCAAACAATTTTTACAAAACATCTTAGATCAATATCCAAACAAAGGGCAGATCATAAAACACTTTCTGTTTACTTCTGGGTTTGAGAACTCAAATTATTATGTCAAGACAGAGCAAGGAGAGTATGTCATAAAAATATTTGATGGCATAGGCATGAAAAAAGAAAACATTTTTTTTGAAATAGAACTGATGATTTTTTGCGCAAAAAGCATGTGTAAAGTGCCGAAAGTATTCGAAACAGCAGACAAAAGGTGGCATGGGGAAGAGGAAAGAAAGATAGCGATTTTGATGGAATACATTCCTGCAGAAAACTGCTTCAAAAAAACAATTTCAGATAAAGTAATTGCGCAAGTGGGAGAAGAGGCAGGAAAGATGGACAACATGTTGAGAAAATTCAATGGAAGCATTGCCCCAAGAAAAAACTATGAATGGGATATGCAGCATTTTCTTGCGTTAGAAAAAGCAAGTTCTCTGTTGCCAAAATATGTTGATAAAAAAATAATACAAGCGATTTTTAATAATTTCCGAGAAGTAAAGCAGGAGTTTGATGCACTGCCAAAAACAATTATTCACAACGACATTGCTGCGCATAACATTCTTGTGAAAGAGAATGAACTCAAAGCAATTATAGACTTTAGTGATGCAGCAGTAAGCTGCTGTATCCAAAACATCGCGGTATTTCTTTGTCAGTCTGTGTTAAGCTATAACTGGGCGCCAGAACAAGCAACCATTTTTTTGCGCGCGTATGAGAAATATAATTCAATAACAAAAGAAGAGCGTTTGCTGCTTTATGATCTTGTTTGTGTAAGGTACGCGACAATCATCATTGAATTTAACCGGTGGAATGTACACTATGGGGAAGATCCGCAGAGAAAAGAATATATCAAAGATAATTATGAATTTCTGCAAAGATTCTCTGAGATAGGAAGAGAAAGATTTAAGGAAATGATCTTATAAAAAGAGTAAAAACATTATAAATCAAAGGATATTTCTCAACAAAAGGTGAATAAAAATGCCAGAAATATTCAAGTTTCCAATACCAGAAGCGTACGCTGAAAGAAATGCAAAAGGAGGAATCACTGTTTCTCTTGTCTATCCAGACGAAGATCAACGAGTATATTCTCATGAAAGAAAGTTAAGTGACGCAAAGGCAGTTCAGTTTGGGATTGACTGCTTAACAAATTTGAATAAAGGAGAACAAGCAGCGATTGGAACACACCTTCATCCTTCACGTCCAGCATCAGGTGGAATTATTGATCTTTTTAGTGATGGAAGCTTTTTAACTCACAGAAGAGATGGGGGCACAAAAGTGCATCCATGGTATAATGGGATTCCTTCAGGATTTCCAGCATGCGAGGAACATTTTAGAGACATTAGTCTTCTCCAAAGAACAGAAGGAGCAGAAGAAAGTATTGTATTTGAAAAAAATGGAAGCGGCATTTATGTTCCAAAGGACGACGTCAGCAATGCAGTGACAAGAAAAAGATTAGAACTTCTAGGATTAGAAAATAAAATAATCCCCGCAGAAGTAGAATATTTTACAGGTCCAGACGTTTTAGAAATATATAATAACCAGAATGAACTCATTTCGAGAACAGAAGGATGTATCTATCTTTCGTGGGAAATAGAAACAAATGTCGCGATTGCAGCAGTGCGGTATTGGAAAGATGTTGATCCAAGAGAAGTTGCCGCTATTGACGCAGAAGGATTTATGAGAGAAGGAAGATTTGTGCATTTAGGAAGAGAAAAGTTCCACATGAAACCAGAAGAAGTTGCAGACGTTGCGTTTGGTCAGGAAATTCCGATGCCAAGAAGATATCAATTAGCAAGAGATGGCAATTTAGGATACGCGCAAGAAGTTCCAGCACAAGAAGGAGAAGTCTATCGCTTCATGCCAGACGACGGGTTACGAAGAATGCTTGATCGCCTCGGAATTTCTGGATGGAAAGGAAATTGGATAGAGCACGAAATTGCAGAGGCAGAAAAACAATATGCAACACTAACAAGGAAGAAATAAAATGATCAAACTCATTATCTTCGACATTGGCGGAATCCTCATACAAGAGCCTGCGAACACCGCAATGTACAAGAACATCGCACAATTTCTTGGTATTTCTGAAGAAGAATATAATGAAGCAAGAAAACCATATTGGCATCTTGCGACAACAGGAGAACTTTCTTTGAAACAACTCTATGAAAAAGTGTTGAAAAAAGTAAACAAAAATATGAAAGCAGAAGATGTGGTGAGGAAACACTTAGAAGAATACGCAAAAATAGAAAAAGTGAGAAATCCAGAGATTATCAGAATCATTGAAGATCTAAAAATCAACTATGAAGTTATTGCGCTGACAAATACAGAGCAGGAAATGGGCGAGTATAACAGAGTACATGGATTATTCCAATTCTTTGAAAAAGCATTTCTCTCCACAGAACTGCATATGAAAAAACCAGATGCAGTTATTTTTCAGAAAGTGTTGGAGGAGTGCAATGTCACCGCAGATGAAGCGTTGTTTATAGACGACAAAGAAGAAAATACAGAAGGAGCGCGAGAACTAGGCATTCCATGTATTCTCTACGAAAATCCAAAGCAATTGAAGAAGATGTTAGAAATTATTCTTTAAAGAAAAAAGCGCCGGAAGGGACTCGAACCCCCGAATAACCGCTCTGCAGGCGGTCGCCTTAGCCGCTTGGCTACCGGCGCAATAACTGAAATGTCAGTCAAGTGCAGAGACTTATAAATTTTCTGAAATCAAGAAACAAAGAAAACATGTATCAAATGCGTAAAGAGTCGCCAAGCACCACAAGTAGTATCTTCAAATTTTATTGTGAAGGAATAAAATTATTTTCTCACTAGAGGAATAGCAGTTATAATTTCACCTAACGTTGCTTTAGTCACTGCAGGAAGACCTTCTCTCCGCGCAGCTTCAACAATATCAAAAGAACTAGACGCAGGATAAAACTTGACAAGACCTGATTCAACAACAGGAGAAATAAGTTCATAAATATCGCGCGCAGCAGTAAAATCAGAACCATTAGGATTTCCTAAATTAACATCCATTGCGTAAAGATCATACCCTCCTGGGCGAGCAGCGTGTCTTTCCATAAGTTCAGCAGCAGTCCCCACACAATCAATAGTAGTGTATCCTCTTCTTGAAAGCATACGCGAATATTGTTCCATCGCAGATTCTCCATGAGGTGCATGAAACGCTAAAAGTGCAGAGAGTCCTTCTTCAGTCATAGAATTCAGAATAGAAACAACATTTTAATACTTTGTGACAGAAAAGCTGATATAACAATACTAACTAAAAAGAAACACGCACCAGCACCTTAAAGATTCGCCTGACATCACAAAAAAAGTATCTTCAAATATTTTTTATTGTATAAGAAACAGAAGAAAATATTTGACTGTAAAGAGGAAATACTAGAAGAAACTAAAAACGGGCCTGATGGGATTTGAACCCACGACCTCCTGCTTACTTTTGGACGCGTCCAAAAGGATTGGACGCAGTCCCAATAGAAGGCAGATGCGCTATCCAGGCTGCGCTACAGGCCCATGAGTGTCATTGATTTGTGATCTTTTATTTAAAGGTAGTGTAAGAATTATTTCGCGACATCTTCTCCTTCAAGAATAACTTTTCCCGGACTCGTAGCTTTTCCAGTACAAGCCATTCTTCTTCCAATTCCCTTCGCAGTGCGCATAAGGAGTGCAGAAATCTGTTGATCAGCATGTGTTGAAGAAAAGTAAGAAGGAAGATGATAAAGATCACTATGAACAGCATCCCAAACATCTAAAACTGCTCGAGTAGAACCATTTCTTCCAAGCGTCGCTTTGTCAAGTAAAAAGCGAATGTTATGCGCTTTAAAGAATAAAGTAGTGTCCTCTCTATACTCACCATCCACCATATATGTTTGTAATGCAGCAATCTGCGCTGCACGAACATCTAAAGAGCGAGAAAGATGATATGCTTCCTTATAACCAGGAACATCATTACAAAAAACAGTTTCAACAATGTGATAAATTAATTCATTTTTCCCTTCTCCACGAACACCAGCAAAACGAGATTCCTCGGAAATCTCCCACCAACGAAGATGTTTTTCTTGAGAAGTATCAAACAGCAAAGGTTCACCACGCTGCCCTGAAAGGTAGCGATCCATCCAAAGTAATAAACCAACACAGGAATTGTTATATCCTTCAGGAGTGTAAAGTCTAAGGTCATCTAATGAGTGTGCAAGCAAAAAAGAACGTGATAAGAAAGTGCGAGGAGGAGCATCTGGAATAATAAAAGTATTCCGTAGTATTTCAATTCGCTCTTCACGTGTTTTTTGTCGGAAATTTGGTGTGTCTTCTTCAAGCGCACAAAGCAAAAGCTCTGCAATGTTGCCAGGATTTCTATACATCCCTTCAGGAAACGCTTCACCAGAACGGTGGGCAACGTAATGCTCTTGAACAAGTTCTGGGGACATGTGAAAAAGCGCTGCATAACGTGAAGAAGTAAGAACAAGAGAGGCAAGGCTTTCTGGAGCATCTTCACGAAGTTGAAGCATATCCAAAGAAAAAGGATATGATAGTGAAGTTCCAGAAGGAGGAACATAACAGGCAGCGACTGCATAATCAACTGCGCGTGCAAAACTACGAGGAGTAAAAGCAAAATGCTCTAATGTTTCAGTATAAGTATGTCTTGTCCTATAGCTAATAATTTCTTCAACTTTTCGTGGAGAAAATCGTACCATAAAAGCACGGGAAAGAGAACGCTTTAAATGTGTTACGACACGAGAGCAGAATCTTTTTTAATCCTGCAAAGATTCTTCACGATATGGCAAAATTCATCGGTGAAGAAAACGAAGGGCGCATCACAGAGATCATGCACAGGTTATTTGGAGAGACAGAGGCAGATACATTTCTTTGGAATGAAATAAAACGATATGTTCCTGAGTTAAGCAAAGCAGATGAAGAAGAAATTCGTGCGTTCGTAAAAACACAACGGGATTTTTATCTCGAAGGAGTTGTTCCTGAATTTGGAACGCCGCTTGCATTTCTCAATCCCACATTTATTGATGATGTCGATGCAGTAAGAATGCAAGAGAGTGGTTTGCTTGTCTACACCAGAGGAGCAGTAAAAGAAAATGGCTACAGAATGCAGCTTCGAATTACTCCTGATGGAAGAGTGTCTGCAAATACAAGACAATTTACTCCTTTTGATTTGCGCATGTTTCCAGAACTTGCAGACACCATCGAACAACTTCCTGTAATGATTGGAGACGCAGAGCTCATTAGTAGATGGTACAAACATCATGATGGTTTTGGGAGAGTACAAGAAAGAATTCCCAACCAAAAATATTGGCCAAGCAGAAAAACAGGGCGAGTGGAAGAGGAATTTCTTGCAGCATATCTCTCAGATCCAAAATTGTTTAGAGAAGGAGCAGTAAAAAAAGATCTTGAATTAACCCTCGCGTTCCACGGCATGCTTGCAATCGCAGATCCGAAAACATGGGATCTACCACGAGAGCGACAGATCGCAGAACCACTTTGCCAACTTCCAGTAGATTATAGAAGGATAGATGAAATTCTTGATAGACTTGGAGAATACATGGAGAGAAGAAATATCAATGCACGAGTTGTAGAAAGACAAGTATTCAAAACAAAAGAGCAACTTCGCGCGTATGTTGAAGAACAGAGAAGACAAGAATTAGAAGGAGCAGTCGTGGTCAGAACAGCGTGGGATCCAAGGGGAGCGCGTTCATTTCATTTCGCAAAAACAATCAAGATAAAGAATTATGAGACAGTGGATTGCATTGTTCTTGGGTTATACACAGAAGGGTGGGATAAAGAAACGCCGCTTACAGAACAAGAAGTCACAGGAGCGTTGCTGGGATTATACGACGAGCGAAGTGAGCAGTATGTTCCCGCGTTCAAAGTAAACCTCGATCCAAAAGGACCACAGATTAAAACAGAAGGACAAAAAGACAGATTAGTTGCGCTACGCCAAAATCTCGTTGAACTCGCAAAAGAACGGCAAGGGACAGAAGATGTAGTCACAGTAGCGGACATATATCGTGTTCAAGGAAGAATCCTCATCAACAGAGTCCTCAAAGGGAAAAATTTGGAAACAGAGGTAGAACAATTATTGGAGAATATGCCTGTTGGAAAAGATGTGATGGGATTGTTTGATGTGTATAAAGCAGAAGAAGATGCGTATGAGCAGCACGGAAAAGGAACAAAAAGAGCAGATACAAAAACAGACAAATGTATTCAAGAGTATAAAGGAGTGTTCGCAGCGTTGAAAGAATTAGAAAAACAAGATAAAAAAGGATACAAAGCATTTGCGCAATATTTCAGTAAGGCAAAAGAAGTGAAAGCAACGTCGCAAAAACTGAAACGACCACAATATCTTTTTGACACGAACCTGCCAGTGATTGTCGAAGCAAATGTGTTTCAAGTGCGTTATGGGGAAGTACCGTACGCAGCAGGATTCCATTCATGGTTTTGTAATAGCTTCTACATCAATAATGCGTTTGCGGATCATGTTCGATTTGATAAATCAACAACAACAGATTATGGGACATTAATAGAAATCGCAAGAAAACATACAGGAAAGAAGAAGAGAGTAGTGAAGAAAGAATAAATCTTGTAACCAAACAACACGCACCAACGTTTGTCTAAATCGCCAAGCAACACAAAAAGTATCATAAACTTGTTAAGAGTTTATGATCCCGTGAATTTCGTTAAGAAATTCACGTTATCTTCAAATATTTTTTATGTTATAATTTTAGAATAATAAACTAAAAAGTGTGTTGAGTGAGAGAATGGCGATTAAATGAAATTATGTTCTCGCAATTGGAATGGCGAAAAAGAGAGCATCAAATTCCCTCTTCAGCATTGCAGGAAGTCCTTCTCTTTTTGCTGCCTCGACAATTGCAGAGCTAACAGTAAGAGGATAAAACTGAACACGATCTGATGCTACAGCAGGAGCAATGAGTTCATAAAGAGCATGGGCAGCTGTAAAATCATACCCATTAGGATTTCCTAAATTAACATCCATTGCGTAGAGGTCATATGGTCGCTGCCCCGATTGCACTCGAGCAGCATGTCTTTCCATGAGTTCAGCAGCAGTGGTGACAAAATCAAGAGAAGAATATCCTCTTCGGAAAAGTGCATCCTGTTCAGAAAACTCGCTGCATATTGAACGATAATGAGATGCAAAAAGAGCAGATTTTCCTTCTTCAGCCATAAAGGAGAGAAAGAAACAAGAGATTATAAAGATGATGATCAAAAAGCAAAGGGAACTAAAGGAAAGCACAACAACAATCTTTATAAACAACCTGTCATTCTCAAAGGATAAAGAGGACAAATCCGATGATTACCGTCGGGTGTATGTGAGGATCATGGTCACATACAAACAAACAACAAGCCTGAAAAGATGCTTTTTCAGTACAGATTGAATATGTTCAACTGTTTCTAAGAAAGGAATCAAGAATAGGTTTTTTCAATAAGAACCAAATCACACAGGCTAGGGTTTGCTATCAAAATAACTGTAAAATAAAAATTCAAAAAAGGAATAAAAAATGCCAAAAGCACACAATCCAAGACACGGAAGCATGCAGGTCTGGCCGCGAAAGCGCGCTAACAGGCCGTATCCAAATATTGGATCCTGGAAAGTGACAGCAGATTTGAAAGAAACAAATCTCTTGGGTTTTGCAGGATACAAAGCTGGAATGACGCATGTCATGATTGTGGACAACAGAGCAAAATCACCTTCTAAAGGACAGGAAATCGCAGTTCCAGTAACTGTTATCGAATGCCCTCCAATTAAAATCGCATCAGCACGATTCTATAAAGACACATTAAAAGGATTCCAAGTAGTCAAAGAACTTCGCTTCAAAGCAGAAAAAGAATTAAAACGAAAATTACCAACAATCAAAAACAGCAAAGAAGCAGAGTTAGAAAGTATCAAGCCTGAAGAATACGCAGACATCCGAATCAACGTGTACACACAACCAAAGCTTGTTGGTTTCAAGAAAAAACCAGAGCTCTTTGAAATGGCTTTAAGTGGATCAGTTGCAGACAAGCTTGCATATATTAAAAATAATGTAGGAAAAGAAATTAAAGCGTCACAAATTTTCAAAGCAGGACAAATAGTTGATACAATCGCAGTCACAAGAGGAAAAGGATTCCAGGGTCCAGTCAAACGATTTGGGGTTTCCATCAGACGACACAAGTCAGAAAAGACAAAGCGAGGACCAGGATCGCTTGGTGGTTGGATTGCGCAAGCACACTTCATGTATAGGGTTGCGCATGCAGGACAAATGGGCTACCATAATAGAACAGAATATAACAAATGGATTATCAAAATTTCCGACAAAGCAGAAGAAGTCAACCCAAAAGGAGGATTTCTCCATTACGGAAATGTCAAGAATGAATATCTTTTAGTGAAAGGATCTGTGCAGGGACCAGCAAAGCGATTAATCCGCTTCAATTTCCCGAAAAGACCAAATCACTTTAATCCAAAGGATGCGCCAAGCGTCACCTACACGAGTTTAGAATCAAAACAATAAACAGAAACAATTGATGTGAAACCATGAAAATTGCAGTATACTCATTACAAAAAACAGAAGTAAGCAAGAAAGATCTTCCTGCATGCTTCCAAGCGGAAGTGCGCCCAGATATAGTGAAGAAGGCAGTACTTGCAATCAGAGCAAATAAGAGACAACCATACGGAGCAGATCCAACTGCAGGTATGAAGCAGGTTTCAAAAGTTTCCAGAAGAAGACGAGATTATCAAACATCATACGGCCACGGAATTTCACGATCTCCACGAAAAGTCCTTGGAAGACGAGGAACACGATTTATTTGGGCAGGAGCAATCGCAGCAGGAACAGTAGGCGGGAAAGCAGCGCATCCTCCTAAAGTAGAAAAGAACTGGGATCAAAAAATAAACAAAAATGAAAACAGAATCGCGATCAAATCAGGATTAACAGCAGCAATGAAAAAAGAACTTGTCAGCGAACAAGGACATGTGCTTCCTGAACATTATCCATTCCTTGTAGAAACAAAGTTTGAAAATCTTGCAAAAACAAAAGATGTTGTTGCAGCGTTGAAAAAGCTTGGATTCACAGAAGAACTTAGCCGAGCAAGCAGAAAAAAGATGAAAACAGGAAGAAGTAAAATGCGTGGAAGAAGCTACAAAAAAGCAAAAGGTCCATTAATTGTTGTTTCAGGAGCATGCAAAGCGCAAAAAGCTGCAGGCGGAATTCCTGGAGTTGACGTCGTGAATGTCAAATACCTCAACGCAGAAATCCTTGCACCAAGTATCAAACCAGGACGATTAACAATATTTACAGAAGCAGCAATTGAAAAAATTGCAAAAGACAAATTATTTGCATAAGAAAAGAAGAACAAAAAAGAAACAAAATAACGTGAAAACATGGAAACATTGATTCGATATCCACTTGCAACAGAAAAAGCGATTCGCATGATCGAATCCGAAAATACCATGACCTTCGAAGTAGAAAGGAAAGCAGTAAAAACAGATATCAAAAAGCAAGTCGAAGCATTATACAAAGTCAAAGTCACAAAAGTGAATACAATGATCACGCCAAGAGGAACAAAGCGAGCGTATGTAAAACTCGCGATGGAAACACCGGCGATTGACGTTGCGACACAATTAGGATTAATATAAAAGTATAAGGAAATAAAAATGGGAAAAAGATTAACAGTACAACGACGCGGAAAGGGCTCACCAGTATTCCTGAGCCCAAGCCATAAATATGTCGGAAAAGCAAGCCACGTTTCCATGAAAACAGCAGGAAAAGGAAAGGTCACAAACCTTCTCCATTGTGCTGGTCATACGGCTCCTTTAATGACAGTCAAATGGGATAATGGAGAAGAACAGTTAACCATTGCTCCTGAAGGAGTTCGCGTCAATCAAACAATTGAATGCGGCACAGAAAATATAGAAACCGGCGCAACACTTCCACTCAAAAATATTCCAGAAGGAACATTAGTGTATAACATTGAAGGAATTCCTGGAGATGGCGGAAAATTCGCGCGCAGTGGCGGCGTTTTCGCGAAAGTCCTTGCAAGGCAAGGAACAAGTATTACGATCATGCTTCCATCAAAAAAAGAAAAAATGTTCAATGAAAACTGTAGAGCATCAGTCGGCATTGTTGCTGGCGGCGGAAGAATGGAAAAACCATTGTTAAAAGCAGGAACACGATATTTCAAATCCAGAGCAAGTGCGGCACTTTGGCCAGTTGTTTCCGGACAATCGCAGAAC
>CAYLMH010000017.1:21847-27187 GCA_964385055.1 uncultured Methanosarcinales archaeon | reverse complement strand
CAAAATCTTCTGTGCAAGGAGACGCAAATGTATTGATTTTTCCTAATTTAGATGCAGGGAATATTGCATACAAACTTGTTGAACGATTGGCGAAGGCAAACGCTATTGGTCCCATTATTCAAGGGTTGAATAAGCCCGTGAATGATTTATCTCGAGGATGCAGTGTTGCTGATATTGTTGAAGTGACTGCAGTGACTGTGATGCAGGCGCAGGGGAAGTTGAGGTATAAGTAGGTTTTTTCATCAACTGAAGACCGACCACCACCGATCAATAGATCGGATGGTATGCTCGCTTCGCTCGGGTCGGTCTTCCAGTTTCCTCTGGTTTTCCACTGGCTACGAATCTCGAAGCAAAACCACTGGTAAAATACCAGTGGAAAATCCAGATTTTACTCTCTTTTTGATTAGTTTATAATTAATAATATATTGCGTAGACATACAAGGTCTTTGCCGAGCGAATATTTCTGAGTTACTGGTGCGTGTTTGGTTCGAAAAACAAAGGTATTTATAACCAAAGGATAATAAATATACTATGAAATTCGAACTTCGGCTTTTACTATTGAGCAATTATCTCAATTTTTTTGGTTCTGGCTTATTCATCCCCCTTTACGCAATTTTCGTTCAATCCATGGGAGGCAATGTGTTTCACGCTGGCGCAAGCTTTGGAACATACACATTAACTGCAGGTCTTGTCACGTTTATTTTTGGAAAGTTGGAGGATAAAATTCTCGATAAGCGAAAAATGCTTTGTCTTGGCTATTTCTTTGTCGCTGTTGGCGCAACGTCTTATTTATTCATTACAGAACTTTGGCATGTTTATGTTGTGCAGGTTTTGAACGCAGTTGCGTTTGGTATCTTTAATCCTGCATGGAAAACATTGTACGCAAACGACGAAGACATTGGAAAACAAGCAGAAGAATGGGCTCTCGTGGATGGCGGCGATATGATCTTGATTAGTATTGCTGCTGTCCTTGGGGGATTTTTGGTTAATTGGTACGGATTTAGAATGTTGTTTTTCCTCATGGCGTTTGTGCAGGTTGTTGCTTTCTTGTTTAGTTTGAAAATTATTGGGAAGAGGAAAAAATAGAAAGAAAATAGGAGCTTAACTATATTCTCCTAAAGCTGTGGAACCCCAATAATAGTATACATAATCATATGGTGTTCCATATCCTCCACAAAGATTCCACATTGCACCTTCTACACCATCCGGTTCTGTTGTTATAGATGGTCCTCCACCAGCAATATAAATCGCGTTGTCACAAGCATCAACACTACTTACAAATTTTTTCCAAACTAAAGTGCTACATGTCACTGAAGCACCACAAGAACTTGCACTTGAACAGTAAACTTTACAGAGCTTTAATGCAGAAGGTTTTGATACTGCAAAAGCTTCACCAGTAGAATCTTCTCCCACTAAAATACTTTCAGAAGAAACAGCAACATTTCTATTATTTAGTATCAGCATCACAATCCCCACTATTGCGACAATACCTACAATAGAAAGAAGATATAAACTGGTTTTTTCTTTTTTCATACAAACACCTCTTGGCTTTCTTTCAGTACTTTATTACTATAAATACTTGCGTGACTCCCTCTCCGTGAAGAATAGCACTGGACAAATTCATTTCTTTTTTTGTTTCTTTTTACCTTGATAGACCCAAAGGCGCATCTGCACCGTATGGTGTTTATACAAATCCTCTTTATAACCTGACTTTATACAGAAAAAGAGAATTAGAACAACTTTTTTGTAATCTTTATTCTATTAGTAAACATTCTGAGAAGACAAGAAAAATGGAACTCTTTTTTGACATGCAAAACAAAATTTGGAATGAAATAAAAATACCTTGGGAAAAATAAAAATAAAAAAAATTCTTACAAAAACTTCAACAATAAGCCGCCATACTTCATGAATAATGGCACGAAGACAAGGCTGATGATTGCGGTCAGTTTCAACAAGATGTTCAAGCTTGGACCAGAAGTATCTTTGCACGGATCTCCGACTGTGTCTCCGACTACTGCTGCCTTATGACATGCACTGCCTTTTCCACCATGCGCTCCTGCTTCGATATACTTCTTCGCATTATCCCATGCGCCACCTGCATTTGCCTTCGCAATCGCAAGGACAACACCTGATGCAAGAATACCCGCAAGCACACCCGCCAACGCTTCAACACCAAACAATACTCCCACAACGATTGGTGTAAGCACAACAAGCATTCCTGGCGCAATCATTTCACGCAACGCTGCTTTTGTTGAAATATCAACGCATGTTTTGTAATCTGGCTTTGCTTTTCCTTCCATCAATCCTTTGATTGTTTTAAACTGTCTTCGCACTTCAACGATCATATCCTGCGCTGCTTTTGCAACAGACTTCATAGTCATTGCTGAAAACAAAAACGGAAGCATACCACCAATGAACAATCCTGCAATTACCATACTATCAAGCAGGTTTACTGCGGAAAGTCCTGATGCTGCGATGAATGCACTAAACAACGCTAACGCTGTTAATGCCGCAGAACCAATGGCAAACCCTTTCCCAATCGCTGCAGTCGTATTTCCTGCTGCATCGAGCACGTCTGTTTTTTTTCTGACATCACTTGGCAAGCCTGCCATTTCTGCAATCCCTCCAGCATTATCTGCAACAGGACCATATGCATCAATAGTTAATGCAATGACTAATGTTGCCAACATTCCTAATGCCGCAATTGCAATTCCATACAATCCTGCGTACTTGAACGAGACAAACACAGTTACTGCAATTAACACAATTGGAATTACAGAACTTTCATACCCCAACGCAATTCCCTGAATGATGTTTGTTGCTGCCCCTGTTTCTGATGCTTTCGCTACATTTCGTACTGGATCATACGCATGTGACGTGAAATATTCTGTGACATACCCAATTCCCAATCCCGCGATTAATCCTACTGCGAGCGCAATATAAACACCCATCGCTGTGTAGGTGATTCCACTCAACACGAATGTTGCTGGAAGCCACATCTTTGTCAAGAAGAACATTGCAATGAGCACAATCCCTGATGCGATGGTTAATGCCATCTTTAATGTTCCTTCAACATTCTGCCCTTTTAATTTCACAAGATTAACAGTCACTAACGCTGCTAAAATTCCCACCGCGGAAACTGCAAGCGGATATAATAATGCTGTCTGCAATCCCTGCGCGCCAAATGCCAACGCACCAATCACCATTGCTGCGCACGCTGATTCCGCGCAACTGCCAAACAAATCTGCACCCATTCCTGCAACATCTCCTACGTTGTCCCCAACGTTATCTGCAATGACTGCTGGATTTCGCGGATCATCTTCTGGAATTCCTGCTTCTACTTTTCCGACAAGATCTGCGCCAACATCCGCTGCTTTTGTGTAAATACCGCCGCCTACTCTTGCGAATAACGCGATTGATGATCCTCCTAATGCGAATCCTGTGAGAATTTCCATTGCGGACTCTGTTGGAACACCTGCATTTGTGAGGAGGATGTAAAATCCCGCAAGGCCAACAACTGCGAAACCGACTAACGCAAACCCAAGCACTGCTCCTGATTTAAACGCAATGTCAAACGCTTTCTCAATACTGGTCTGCGCTGCATTTGCTGTTCGGACGTTTGCCTTCGTCGCAATCTTCATACCTACATACCCTGAAAGAATTGAAGCAAGTGAACCCACAATAAACGCTAACGCTGTCCATGGACCTTCATTTATGTCTGCTGTTTTTGGATGATCTAAAAATAAGAAAATCACGATAGCCATAACGAGAATGAACCATCCTAACACTTTGTACTCTCTTGTCAAAAATGCCATTGCGCCTTCATGAATCGCAGCTGCAATTTCCTGCATTTTTGCATTTCCTGTTTCTGCTTTCTGCACTGTATCTGCAATAAATTTTGCTGCCAGAAGCGATAACAACCCCACTATTACAATAAACCACACAAACTCCATCATCCCACCCCGGATTAGTTTAGTTAATAGCTCATAGTTATTTTGATGGGATTTTTAAAGGTGATGGTCGTAGTTTCTTCGTCGCTGTCATCATTAGGCACTCGCTTGTATTCGCCACGCAACCCCTTTGTCTCTTCAATCTATTTTGAATTATTTTAAAATGTATAATAAATATTTGAAGATATTATAAGCGATGCTTGGTGAATTGTAGTGATGAACGTACACAGCGATTCCGTGAGCAAACAATTAAATAGAAGCAAATGAGAAAAGACCATATGAATAAACAGAAATATGTCCTTGTTCTCAATTGCGGCAGCAGTTCTGTAAAGTATGCGCTTTACGATAACTCTGAGAAAGAAATAGCTCGGGGGATTGTGGAAGAAATTGGACAGAAGATAAAAGACCATAAAACTGCGATTCAGAGAATTTTATCTGCTCTTGTTTTCAGCAAGAAGATTACTGGACTTCATGAGATTTCTGCTGTTGGTCATCGTGTAGTTCATGGAAACGGATTAACGAAGAGTGTTCTTGTTGACAACAAAATAATGAAGGAGATAAAAAATGCTGCGGTGCTTGCGCCACTCCATAATCCGCACAATATTGAAGGGATCAATGCAATCAAAAAACTTTTACCTTCTGCTGCAAATATTGCTGTCTTTGATACTGCATTTCATAGCACAATTCCTTCGCATGCTGCAACCTACGGGATTCCACTTTCTTTATCTAGGAAATATAAGATCAAACGATATGGATTTCATGGAATCAGCTACCAATACATTTGCGAAGAATTGAAACGAGAATTGGGAAAGCTTCCTGCTCGTCTCATTGTTTGTCATCTCGGCAATGGTGCAAGTATCTCTGCGATTAAGAATGGAAAAAGTGTTGATACCTCGATGGGTTTTACTCCAATGGAAGGTCTTTTGATGGGCACACGGTCTGGAGATATTGACGTTGGCGCTGTTTTTCATATTGCAAACATGCGAAATGAATGTCGTGACATGGACCATATGCTGAATTTTGAGAGTGGCTTGAAAGGTATTACTGGAACCAATGATATGCGCGCAATTTGGAAGCACGTGCAGAAAAAAGATAGATATTCTGTTCTTGCACTGGAGATGTATTGTTATAGAATACAGAAATACATTGGCGCTTATGCTGCTGTTCTTGGTGGAGTTGATGCACTTGTTTTTACTGCAGGCGTTGGCGAAAATGCATGGTATGTACGGGAAAAGATTTGTATGCACTTGCAGCATTTAGGTATTGTTCTTGATGTTCATAAAAATAAACAAAATCAAAAAATGATCAGTAAAGGAAAGGTTGCTGTTTATGTTCTTCCTACTGATGAAGAGAAGATGATTGCGAGGGAAGTGGCTCGACTTTTGTAATG
>CAYLMH010000017.1:0-21837 GCA_964385055.1 uncultured Methanosarcinales archaeon | reverse complement strand
ATCTTATGAATACGCACAAATATCAAACAGTTATTATTGGAGGAGGGATTTCTGGACTTAGTTGTGCCTCTGCACTTCACAACCATAAAAAAGACTTTCTTCTCATTACAGAAAACATTGGTGGAAGAATTCTCTCTTCAACGAAAGGCAATGTCAACTATGGCGCGTATTATGTTACAAAAGAGTATACGAATATTTTACCTTTTATTGAGATTGTTGATACAATTAGCCCTTTCCGTGTTCTTTTTCACAAAAAGAAACAAACATATCATTTTATGACCTTACGCTTTTTCTCTCACTCTTTTCAGTTAGTCAAAATGTTTTTTTATTTATTTCAATTTAGAAGACATTATAATAAATTTAAGAAAAAATGCTTATTTTTATCCCAAAAAGAAGCATTGAAGCAAGATCCTTATTTATACCGCCTCTATAATCAGACCGCACGCTCATTTATAGAACAAAAAGGTCTTAAAGAAATAACATCTGATTACCTTGCGGAAGGACTTAGCGGAACCACTTTTCTTCCCGTCAAAAAACATACTGCCTTTACTTTTTTACATTTTTGTCTCCCTATTATTATCCCTACGTACATGTTCAAATTTAGGAAAGAAAAATTAACTAAAGGGTTTAAAGATAAGATTATACCTGATACTGTTGTTCGAATAAAAAAAGTGAAAAAAGGATATGCTCTTTTAACAAGAAAAAGGAAAAAACTCTACGCAAAATCTGTTGTTGTTGCGACGCCTCCTTTAATTACCCAAAGATTACTCTCCTTAAGAAGAATAAAGCCCCCTGTCTGTGTTCACATGTTTCACATTAAAGGGAAAATAAAAGCGACTGATAATACTTGGCAAGAAAGTGTTTTCATGCCTACCCATAATATATTTGTTATCGCGAAACAACCTGACAATACCTATTTGCTCTACAGCAACGAAAAGAACCCTCCCTTCTTTTCTTATTTCTCTAGATACAACATAATAAAGCATGTTTACTGGAATCCTGCCTTTCATTTAGAAGGAAATGCTCTCTTAGATGCAGAATATTTGCCAAACTTGTATATTGCAGGAGACCATAATCTTTGTGGCATGGAAGATTCATTTATTTCGGGATTATTTGCTGCCAAGAAGATTATAGAAAAAGAATAGTTCTATCATTTTACTAAAGAATATGTACTTCCCACACACGCACCATACTGACATTTATTTGTGCCGCAGTCATAGACTTTGTAGGACACTTCATTATCATCGCAAATCATTTCACGCAAATATCTTCCTGTGTTTACTGGATCTTCTGCTGCTCCTTTATCTGTATAACACTGATCTGGAAATTGTGATCCGTAGTATATATTGACGATCCCTTTGTTCTCTGCATTGCTTGCATCATTATCTTTACACAAGGTCGCAATCTGGCCTTTAACTACTGCACCAGTCATATCTGCTGATCCGGTCAACACAGAAGAAAGCAATGTCACGACTGCGAGGGATGCAACTGTAACAACAATCAAAAGAAGGTATTTTTGTGCAACTTTTTCATCCATGCCCCTTTTTAGGGAAAAGTGGTATTTAAACTTGTCGGATTAATGGCATCTTTATACCTGTGACCCGCCGCTGCTGGCGGCCTACGGACATTTTGTTTTGCAAAATGTCCTATGCACCACCCCGGGTGGGGCTACGGAAAATCCTCGGATTTTCCTAGTCGCGCTTATTTCATTCGGCGACATCCCCCGTCGCGTCTGCGCCAGCGGCGGGTCTGAAGCTCATGCTCTCCATTTCGCTGCTTTTTTCCTTTCCAAAAAAAAGACTTTTTCGACGATAAAAGAAGCTTCTTTCAAAGCGCAACATATATAAAGAGAAACGCTCTTTTTTTTGCTATAATTTATCGTTATTTCTCGACGGTAAATTTCTCAAAAAACCATTGTGAAATATATGGACGAAAAATATCAAAACCAACAGGTACCTGCGCCAGAAGATAAGACCCCCACTTCTGAAGCACCTGCAGGACACCTCATTCTCAAACCGATTGAAGAAGAAATGCGGCAATCCTATCTCGATTACGCAATGAGCGTTATCATTGGACGAGCACTCCCTGACGCACGAGATGGATTAAAACCCGTTCATCGAAGAATTCTCTACGCAATGTATGATATGGGCATGCTCCACAATAAGCCATTCAAAAAAAGCGCGCGAATTGTTGGAGAAGTGTTGGGGAAATATCATCCTCACGGCGACTCCGCAGTCTACGAATCCCTTGTTCGTATGGCGCAGGATTTTTCTCTTCGCTATATTTTAATTGATGGACAGGGAAACTTTGGGTCCATTGACGGCGACAACGCTGCTGCGATGCGATATACTGAATCGCGTCTCAAAAAAATTGCAGAAGAACTTCTCGCAGACATTGAAAAAGAAACAGTCTCTTTTACTGACAATTTTGATGGCAGCCTTAAAGAACCTTCTGTTCTTCCTGGAAAAGTTCCTAATCTTCTCATTAACGGCGCAAATGGTATTGCTGTTGGAATGGCAACAAACGTGCCGCCGCACAACCTTAGCGAGATTACTGCAGCTGTTCGCCTTTTGCTTGAAAATCCTGACGCGGATGTTCGTGCACTCATGGAGATTGTCAAAGGTCCTGATTTCCCTACTGGTGGCATTATCGCAGGTAAAAGTGGCATTCTCTCTGCATTTGCAAATGGTTATGGTAAAGTCAAAGTTAAAGCAAAAGTGCATATTGAAGAAAAAGCAGGGAAACAAAAAATTATTGTTGATGAAATTCCCTACATGGTCAACAAAGCAATGCTTCTCGAAGAGATTGCAGAATATATCAAGAATAAAGTTATCATTGGTATCGCAGACCTTCGTGATGAAAGCGACAAAGACGGCATGCGCATCTCGATTGATCTCAAAAAAGATGCGCAATCGGATATTGTCCTTAACCAACTTTTCAAACATACTCGTATGCAAACCACGTTTGCAATCAACATGCTTGCATTAGTGAACAACGAACCACGCGTGCTTTCGCTTCGCGAATCGCTTCTTGTGTTTATCGAACACCGTAAAGATGTGGTGACCAAACGAACACAATATGATCTTCTCAAAGCAGAAGAAAAAGCACACATTCTTGCGGGGCTTATTGTCGCGCTCAATGATATAGACCACGCAATCGCACTGATCAAAGAAAGCACTTCTGCAGAAAAAGCACGAGCTGCACTGATGAGCCATTATGCACTTTCCGAAATCCAATCACAAGCAATTCTCGATATGAAACTTCAGAAATTGACTTCTCTTGAACAAAATAAAATCCGTGAAGAACATGATGGCCTTCTTCAACTTGTGAAAGAATACAAAGAAATCCTTGCAACCCCGCAACGTATTCTTGATCTGATCAGCAATGAAATGCTAGAACTCAATGAACTATATGGCGACAAGCGACGAACAGAAATTCTTGACATTGACGAAGAAAATATTGACGATGAAGCGCTTATTGAAAACACTAAGATGATTGTCACGATCACCCAAGCAGGCTATATCAAACGCCTTCCTGTGGATACCTACAAACAACAAAATAGAGGAGGCAAAGGAGTGATTGGCACAACGACGAAAGAGGAAGACATTGTTGAAGATATTTTTGTTGCAGACAATCTAGATACCATCCTCTTCTTTACTGATCAAGGAATTGTCCACTGGCTTAAAGTGTATCAAATTCCTGAAGGAACACGACAGGCGAAGGGGAAAGCGATTATCAATCTCCTTAATCTTGAACCGAACGAACATATTGCCGCAAGCATTCCTGTTAAAGCCTTTAAAGAGAATAATTATCTTCTTATGGCAACAAAGAATGGAACTATTAAGAAGACAAGCCTTATCGCATACTCTAAACCTCGTGCAGGAGGAATTATTGCGATTACGCTTGACCCAGGAGACAAACTCGTCAATGTCCTTCTCACTGACGGAACGCGAGAAATTCTTCTTGCTACTCGCAATGGACTTGCTGTACGCTTCCATGAATCACAAGCAAGACCTATTGGACGCAGTGGAAAAGGAGTTTGTGGGATCACTCTCAAAGGAGATGATGAAGTTATCACGATGATTGACGCAGATCCACAAAAAACTGTTCTTACAATCACTGAAAATGGTTACGGCAAGAGAACGGCACTTGAAGAATATCGACTCATTAACAGAGGAGGAATTGGCGTTATTAATATTCAATGCAGCGAGCGAAATGGTCCTGTTGTTGCAGTCGCATCCATAACAGAAGAAGATGACATTGTCCTTATTTCAAAATCCGGCATCACTATCAGAATCCCTACTAAAACAGTTTCTGTTATTGGAAGAAACACGCAAGGAGTACGACTCATGAAACTTGAATCAGGGGATAATGTTGTTGCCTGCGCGAAGATCGCGCGAGAAGAAGGCGTTGTTGAAATACAAACGAATAACAACAATACTCCACAAGGAACTCCTTAATCTAACGAGATAATTCCTTCTGGAATTTTTAATGCTTTCCACTCTTTTTTCGCATCTTCTTTTGTTGTGTTTTTCAAGAGAATAATGTCTTGTGCTCCTGTTGTCCATGTCCAGCCATGCTTTTCGAGAACATCGAGCAACTTTGCAATGGAGTCTACTCGCTTTTTAAGTTTTTCTGCACTCGCACGAAGTTCATCTGTGTTGCCAATCTTATCAGAACCCATTTCTTCTTCAAACTCTTCTAATAACTGAATTGTTGCGCGTAACATTTTCTCACCCTTTTTTTATGGAACAAATATTGATATTGCATGAGGAACACAGGTTATTTGTACCGGTGTCTTCCCTATCAACTCTGCATCGCAATGCACCATTGCATCTTTTCCTGTAATCTTTACTTTCTTAACTCTAAACATCTTCACATCAGAGAATGATGCATGTTTCCTTGTTGCAAGACCAAGACAATATTTAAATTGATTCATGATATCCTTGTTTTGAAAAATAATTACATCAAGAACTCCATCATTTGGTCGTGAGTCCGGGACTATTTCTAAAATTCCTGCAAATCTACCTATATTGCAGACTAGCGCATAATAACAAGGAACTTTTTTTCCTGAGAAATGCAATATAAGCTCCTGCGGGTCATGAGTCAAAATTGTTTTTACTAAGGCAACAGGATACGCAATTTCACCAAACATCTTTTTTAGAAGAGGCTCTACATTTTTATACATCGCTGCATCCACTCCAACGCCTGCTCCAATAAGGAAATACCTGTTATTTGCTTTTCCCAGGTCGATATGCTGCCTTTTCCCTTTCTTTATGATATTGAGCGCTTTGTCTATGTTACTTGAAATACCAAATGAGCGTGCAACCATATTTGAGGTTCCAACTGGAATTATCCCCATTGTTTGCTGCTTTTGCTTTGGATTCTTCATCAGCCCATTAAGGACTTCATTAATGGTGCCATCTCCGCCCGCAATAAGAATTCTCTCTGCCTTTGTTTTTTTTGCAAACAATGCAGCATCTCCTTTTTTTGCTGTCTTCATCACAGTAACTGCTGGGAATGCTACAAGCGTTCTCTCAATAAGATGTACTATGCTTGCTGGTGCTTTTCCTGAAGCAGGATTGATAATAAGCAGTGTCTTTGCCTGCATGTTACTTCATTCTCTTTTTCCGTTTCTCCTGGCGCATTTGCGGGATATCTTCTTCTTTTGTATACCGCTCATGGATTGGAAGATCTGATTTCTCATCTACTTCAAACATATTTTCATACTCCTTTCGGAGCTTTTTTCGTAATTTTTTGAATAGATCATCCATATTGCTCGTTCCTTACACTTATTTTATTACAAGACTACTCTCTTTCTTGAACATGACATTGGTGACGACTTCATCAATCTCATACTCTAACCACCCTGCTTCCAAAAGCGCTTCTTTGATTTCATCAAAAGAAAGTCCTTCTTGATATGCCTTGTGCACATATGTTTCTAAATCTTTGAGCTGGTCTCGCACGATGTCTTCTTTTGATTTCTGATGGAAAAACTTGTAGATTCTTCTCCTGTGCATTTCCCGTGCTGCAATAACTGTGCCAAGAATCGCACCAACTACAATATTTATAAGAAGGATATATTTAATTACAGTATTTGTTGTCTGCTCGACTTCTTGTTTTACTTCTTTTATTTTCTCTGCATCAATATTAATTCCTGTGACTGCGCCTGTAATTCTCTCTAGCGGTTCTGCAAGGAACGATTCCTCTTCTTCAACTTCTTCTATTGTTTCTTCTTCTCGTACTGTAAGATCTTCTACCGTAATTGTTATTTTTCTTAACTCTGAAACATCGTCAAGGGTAATCGCCATGTCGGCAACTCCATCTCCATCAAGATCTATCTCTTCTGTCTCCCCTTCATTTATTTCTATGACAATTGCTGTTGATTCTATGGTGAGCACTGCAGATGCCTCCATAATTTTTGTAATTTCAATGGTGTGCACCTCACCGTTAATCAGAACAGTAAGCTTATCACCAACGATAAGAGCATACGTATCTCTTGATGAAGAACCACCCCCTCCACCCCCTGATGAAGGAACACCACTACTCTCTTCTTCAATTACTTCTTCTTCCTCTTCTTCTATAACTGGTTCTTCATCTTCTAACTCTGGCCCCATTGTCAGAACAAGAATATCGCCCACTGCACTCACTCCAAATCCTGCTGTTGCAACATCTATCACCCCTGTTGCATTTGCAAGCGGGCCTCCCCAACTAAAGAGAATTGCATTGTATGATGGTTCCCCATGCAGCTGCGTGTAGTTGACATCTCTCTCCACAATGTTTCCAAACGCACTGTCACTACTGAGGACATGCCTTTCATCAGTGGTGGTGGTTCCATTAAAAGTTATTGCAAAAACGTTTGGAGAAAAAGCTACAAGAAAAAGAAAAATGATTCCTACTATATATGTTTTTTTCATGTTTCATTTTATACTCTATTTTTATGTATCTTCAATGTCATTCTTTACTCTCTTTGCGCCCCGACGAGGCTGCCCTCTGTATTGTCACAGTTTACTGGAGGGAGATTTGCTATTCTCAATGATGTATTTGTGATAAACAAATAGTTCAACTGCCCAGTCTCATTTCCTAGTGCAATATATGCACATCGATTTGTCGCATCTGCAGGAGTGCTTGATGTTTGAATGTCGAGATGATGTTGATCTGCATTCCCACTTGCTCCAATAGTTACGTTTGCTCCAAAGAAAGCCATCCCGCTTGAAACGTTGAATGCATCATTTGTATCTGTGCTTAAAATAGTGAGTGTTCCAGAAGCACCATTTCCAACACGTACGTCTCCTACTCCACTAATGTTAAACGCTTTTTTTACTGTGAAAATAGCGTTCGCATCTCCTGGGATAAATTGCATGAAATCAAGTTGACCTACGTTTACAGAAAGGCCTCCTCCGCTCACGTTGAGTGCATCATCGGCCTCAGTGTTTATGATGGTTACAGTCCCATTTGTTTTAAGGTTTCCTGTTGTTCCACTCACGTTGAATCCTGAATTAATTCGAAGCGCTGGTTCTGTCAGACTATTAATGATAACATGTGCTCTTCCTGCAACAGGGCCAATGTTTGCGTCGGTAGTGAGTATCCCTTGATCGCTGATAGTAAAACTTTCAAAAGTAAACGCGGATCCAATCTGGTCTCCCATAACTAATCCACCAGTCACGTTCAACGCATCATCTGTGTCTATGTTTCTAATCGTTATTGTTCCATTTGTTCTTAGATTATTGTTGTCTCCTGTAATGTTAAATGCGTTGTTGAGGGTAAAGGAAGGCTTGCTATTGGTGTTCAGAATAGTAATTGTTCCATTTGTCTTAAGCGCACCATCAGGTCCGCTGACGTTAAATCCAGAATTAATCGAAAACGCCTGTGCACTAAGGCTTCTAATGATGACATTCCCATTGGCACCAATGGTGTTTTGTGTTGTAATAACACCGAGATCACTGATAGTAAAACCTCCTGTTCCCACGGCAAGTTGTGCGCCTGGATTTCCTGTTCCTACTTGCAATCCTCCTGTGACGTTTAATGCACTATCTGTATCGCCATTCACAATAGTTATTGTTCCATTTGTTCTTACACTGCTCAGATTAGGAGTAATGTTAAAGAAATTGTTGAACGTCACCGGAGCGCCACTGATATTGAGAAGACCCAATGAATCTACTTGGAACACTGCATTTACTCCTCCTGCCAATGTCCCGCCCATTTGTAACTGGACGGAATCTAAAAGGCGTAGCCCCTGCGTTGTTCCTGATTGCGAAGTGATAATGACTGTTCCGTTTGTTAGCATTGCACCGTTCGAACCACTGATGTTAAATCCTTTATTTATTGTCAGCGCCTGACCGGAAGTATAATTTTCAACACTTATCTGCCCTTTCGCAACTAAACCACCTGCAGTCAAGTTCACTGCATCGTCAGAATCAGGATTTTCTATGCGAATCGTTCCATTTGTGACAAGATTCCCTGTTGAACCACTAATATTGAACCCATGATTCACATTGAAGACAAAACCTGGAGCAAGACTCTGAATCAAAATGGTTCCATTTGTGACAAGATTCCCTGTTGCTCCGCTCACGTTAAAGCCATTGTTGATAGTAAATGCTGGTACCTGCGTTCCTGTAATATTTACTGCTTGTACTGTATTGAGTTTATTAAGAGTAAGATTCCCATCATAAGATATATTGAACGCACCATTTGCAAATGTTGCGCCTCCGCTCACATTTAATGCATCATCTGTATCTGTGTTTGTAACTGTAATTGTTCCATTTGTTCGTACTGCGTTGTCTGCACCAGTAATATTAAATCCACGGTTTACGGTGAATGCGTTGAGACGAGGAGTTTCTATAGCAATAGTACTATTTGTTGCCAAAACACCACTCGCACCACTTACATTAAATCCTTTATTTATTGACAACGCAGGGCCTGTCGTATAATTTTCTACACTGATTAATCCTTTCGCAACTAATCCACCATCTGTCACGTTGACTGCATCATCTGTATCTGCATTTCTTACCCGAAGTGTTCCGTTCATAATAACATTAGCAGCATTTGTAATGTTAAATCCTTTATTTACAGAAACCGGAAATCCTAGAGGAGTATCTATGGTGAGTGATCCATTTGAGAGAATTGTTCCTGCATTTGTGATGTTAAATGCGTTGTTCACGGAAAGTGGGACTCCACTTGGCGTATCTATTGCTACAGATCCATTTGTTGACAATGCTTGATTTGCACCACTAATATTGAAGCCATCATTAATGCTAAATGCAGGGCCAGCTCCTGCGTATCCTCTTGAAAGGATTGTTGAATTTGTAGAAAGTCCATTTCCATCTCCTGTGATGTTAAATCCTTTGTTGACAGTAAATGCAGGAGTATTGGTAATATTCACTATGCTCACTGTCCCTCGAAATGCTGCTCCTCCTGAAACATTTAGTGCATCATCTGTATCAGTGTTTAAACTCGTTATCCTTCCTGCAGTTCTGATATCTCCTGTTGCAGCAGTTATGTTCACTGTTCCATTTACAGAAATGTTTCCTCCAAAAAAAGAACCCCCATTACTGATGTTGAGAGCATCATCGGTGTCATTACTTGATGTAGAGAGCGGCGTTGTTAATGAGATGTTTCCCACAGTACTCATGAATACCTGGCGTTCACTCCCATTAAAATCAAGATCCGTACTGTTCATTGTTATATCCATATAATATTTTGTTCCAAACCGTAAAGAAAGTGGCTGCGACCCGTTTCCTATAAGAATATCATACCGACCATTTCTAATAATCCCATGAAAATCCGTTGAGGAGTTGTAGATGAGATTTCCCCCGCTTGACGCATCGTAAATGAAAATATCCAAGTCACCAACAGGAAGGAGACCACCATTAATTCGAGCTGTACCCTGCAATGGCAATAAATGCTCTTCTGCTGCATGAACAACTGAAGAAGAGAGCACTACCAATAGAGCGAGAATTATGAGTGTAAACCTCTTTTCCATATAACACCCCTTCTTCTCTATGCAAACAAGATTCTGCAGTAGAGCTTTATAAAAATCCTAGAGAAAATAGTTTATAAATCTTTTGTTTTGCTTTCGTCGGACTCGACAATATTTTCCATATCAGTATTTTTATCTACATTCACTATTTGTTTTCCTTTGATAATATTCACTATTTTTGCCCTTTTCAAATGCACTTTTGTCATGGACCACACAGTTACTCCACTAATCAAAACTCCAAACAAAGAACCAATTAACGCAAGATTTTCTGATAGAATTTCTATGAATGTCTTGTCTTCTTTTTGCGCACTTTCAAGCTCTGCTGCAACATTTTCTATCGTTGTCTGCGCTGCAACAAGATTCTTCTGGAATTCGTCCTCATCCTGTTCGATGACCGCAACCTGCGCTTGTCGCAAATACTCTTTTATCTCAACCAAATCTTTATCGATACCAAAGACAAGATACTCTTGTTTTTCTTTTTCATAATACAGCATCTCAAGCGCATTATACTTTACTCTTGTTTCGTTCAACGCAGCAAGCGCAGCAGTTTGATTAAACAAAACAATTTCCTCTTCCTCTTGTTCTTCTTCTGCTACTGTTAGTGAAACTATTTCTTGCGTGATAAGCGTTTGATTTGCATATACTTTTACAATAATGTCATTAACTCCTGCATTTTCCGCAAGCACTTTCGTAAACGTGTAATCCTTTTCTCCAGAAGGTAATGCCTCTATTGATAATGTCTCCAAAGTGGTTATACCATACCCGCTGACCTCTGCTTCAATGTCAAAAAGCGCGACAGTTCCTGTATTTTTGATGAGGATGTTGAGCTGCTGTTCTCCTGTCTTTACTGTACTTGGCGTTACTTTTTCCACAACTAGCGCTGTTGTACACTCTTCTTCAGGCGCATGGCAACTTCCATCACTACAGATTGTGCACCCTCCATCACATTGGAGCGCTGAACAAACAAGAATAGTTGTTGCGTTTTCTTCTGTTTGATTTATTTCGGTTGTGTTTGTTTCCCCTGTTTCTTCTATTGTTGTGTTTGAGGTCTCTGTTGTGTTTGTACTTTCTTCAGTGAAATTAGGTTCTTCAAAAATATCAGATTGATTTCCTTCTGTTGTATTTGTTTCATTTTCAGAAATAGTAAAATTATACTCTAACTCACTCGTTGTTTCATTGTTGGTTTGATTTTCCTGCGCAAAAACCGCAGTGAGTCCTGCAAGTACTAAAACACTGATTGTAAACACTGAAAAAAAAATCGATAAAACATGTTTATTCATTTTCTACACGAGGTGCAAGAATAAAACTGAGCATCAGTTTATCCACTAATTTGTACTCCAACTTCAAAGGGTAATCTTTGTTGAATTGGATAGAGACAGTTGGCACAAGCTTTCCTGCTGCAATCATCTTCTTCAAGTATTCAACGGAATATTTTGCCTTGACTTTTTCTGCTTTTGTTGTCTGGATTGTTGTTGTTTCATCTGCAGGGATCTCGATGTGCGCTTTGGACATATCTCCTTCTGCAGAAACAGTAAACTTCTCGCTTTCTCCAATAAATGAAACGCTTTCACCAACAATATCCACGTCTTCAATCGCTTCCACAAGCTGCTCTGCATTTGTTGTAATTGTTAACGGGAAATTTAAATCAGGGATTTTTTGTTCACGCTCATCTGCATCAATAATCGGAAGAGAAAATGTTCTCTTTGTTTTGCTCTTCAATGTTACATCGAGTTTGTTATCCACTACTTCCAATGTAATCATATCATTTGGTTTCGCACGCTTTAGCACTTGCTTGAGATTATTGAGATTCAAAGAAAGACGAACATCTTTTTCCACTTCATATTCCACGAAGCTACTTGCAAGAAGCCTAAAGATAACCATCGCGACATTCGCAGGATCCATCGCGACAAGTTCAATTCCTGTTTTTGTGATTTTGAAACGCGCTTCTGTGACTAATTCGCTGACAATAGAAATACTTTCCTTGAGATATTTTGGCTCTGCTAATGTTAATTTCATGGTCGTCCCTCTTATGCATTACTCTCAGTACTACTAAAAAAGTGAATCCCCAGTACTTTATAAAGATTTTTGTTTAAGAAATTTCGTGCATTGTCCCATTTTTCGAATAATGGAGGAATTCATCACTATAACTGAGTTCTTTTCCGATGCTGAGTAGATTTTTCTGCATTTCGAAAGGACCATGCGCAGGAATAAGATGCTTTGGATGGAGCGCGCTAATGAATTCTTTTAGATCGTTTCTTGTTGCATGGCCAGACACGTGAATATCCCTGAAAACAGTGACTTTTTTTCTTTCTAATTCTTCTTCAAGAACAGATCTATTTTTCATGTTTTCTTCGTTTGGAATAACAGTTGATGAGAAAATAACCACATCGTTAGGCATCAGTCTGAGGGGGAATTGGTTCATCGCAAGCTTCGTCAATACCGCGTTCGGCTCACCCTGATGTCCTGTCGCAACAATAAGATAGTTGTATTTATTTTCCATAATTTTGTTCAATCCTTTTCTGATTTGATCTCCGTACTTTATAATTTCGACGTCTTGGAAATCAGTCATCCCTTCTGCAATCGCAGCTGCTTCTACATATTTTGCCAACGAACGACCTATGAAGACTGTTTTTCGATTGATTTTTTTTGCGCACGCAAGTATAGTTTGTAAACGCGCGATATGCGAAGAGAATGTGGAGATAACCACTACCTTGTTTTCAAAATTATTTTCTTCAAACACTGTTTCCAGCATTTCTTTTGCTTTTGCTTCTGATGGCGTTGGCTCTTCCTGATCTGCTTTAATACAATCACAGATTAATGCAAGCGGTTTGTATTTTTCAAGCTTTACCAGATCTGTTTTTTCTCCAAATGTGGGAGTTTTGTCAATTTTAAAATCATTTGCGTAGAGGATAGTTCCTTGCTTTGTGGTGATTGCGACGATCACTGTCTGAATAACAGAGTGTGTTACTGGAATGAGTTCTATTTCAAAATTTTTTGTTTTGTGTATTTTTCCTGTTTCCAATGTTTTTATTTTGTTCTGGATCTTCATGTAGTGATCCTGCGTAATTTTTTGCAATACTTCTTTTGCGAAAGGGGTGCAAAGAATTGTTGCGTTGTACTTATTTTCTAAATACGGAATTGCGCCCATATGATCAAGATGCGCGTGGGATGGAATGATTGCAACTACTTTGCTTTTTTCTATTTTGCTGTCATCAGGAACTGCGCCGACTTGCATGAGCATTTCTTTGCTCAATGGATTTTTTCCTTCTTTATCTTGGAGTTTTATGTATGGCTCTAAATGGAGACCCATATCGAGAATAACAATCTCATCTTCTGCTTCTATCGCAGTCATGTTTCTGCCCACTTCTTCATAACCGCCCATTGTATGTATTTTGATCATATTTAGAGAGTAAAACGCAGGTTGGTTTTTAATGGTTGTGGGGGATTTGCAGTATATCTTTTTAAAGTCCAACAACACCCTTCTTTTCATGTATCCTCACCTTGTTCTTGCAGGCGGTCCAGGCGTTGGCAAAAGTAGCTTCGCGAAACTTTTACAACAAAAAATTCCTGAATACATTTATCTCTACATGTCCCTGCCTGCAAATAGAATCCCTATTACACTTGCTGAAACAACATCTCCTGATTTGCTATGCAAACCTAAAGAAGAATATATCCAACTTATTAAACAAAACAAGAACATATCACTAACTCCGCATACACGCGAAGAGCTTAATGCATTCGCAACAAGAGCAATGAAACGATATGGTCCTGAACTCATGGGAGAATTGGCATACGCTTTTTGCGATAATCGACCAACTATTATTGATGGTATTGCTGGTGTTCCAAGTGCCAAGTTTTTACAACAAAAGGGGATTTATATCATTGGCTTTTCTTGTTCTTTCCAAACACAAGTTGAAAGAAGGCGAAACGCACTGCGTGACATTGACACTCATCAGAATCTTGAAGAGAATGTTCAAAAAACAAATGCATTTCTTGATGTCGATGGCGTTTTACGGATTGCTGATATTGTTTATGACACAGAGAAGATGAGCACTGAAGAGCTTGTAGACGATTTCTTGAAAAGATTTATAAAAAAATAAATTCTCCTCTACAGAATGTTCTCCTCTCTTTCAAGTCCAAAAAACATTCGTTGGAAAACACTTGAAGCAGGTGTTTTGCTTTCTGAACCTGGGTTTTGCACTTCTGGTTATGACATGCGAGTTCTTGCTCTTGCTCGAGGAAAAACATATCATACTCAAGAAGGATTTCCTGTGATTGTCAACATGCTCAGAGGAAGACTTTCTGTTGGCGCGCAAACACTTGCTGCTGTTTCTTGTGGAAAATATGATATTGCGCAGTATCATTCTTCCGCTGTTCTTCATGCAGAGCAAGATAGTCTTGCATTTCTTTGTTATGAACGTCGTTCTGGCGAAGTGTATGAACCTATTTCTGGTCTTGAGCTGAAATGGATTGAAGCTGCGCCTGGATGCTTTCGAACAGATCCAAAGATTGAAGTTGATGGTATTCGTATGAATTTATGGTATCTTGTGCCTCACAAAAATGGAGGCATTCACAATCATTCTGAAAATCAAGGACATAATATTGGAGATTCATCTGCACAGTTCGTCGAGTGGCACACGCAACTCCGTGGCACTGGTTGGATGGTCAAATATCATTCGCAGGATGAGAAAACAAAATACGAACGAATTGCAATGAAGATTGGTTCTGCACATCCACTTTTTTCTGCTGTTGAGAATGGTGTTGTCTGTTATCCTTGGCACGCGTATGTCACGGGTGATCAAGGAGCATTATTTGCTGCGTTTGAGGATTTGAGAATTAAATAAGTATTATTTTAAAGAAGAAATTTCTTTCAACGCCTTCATTGCTACTTCTCTTTTTTCATAGGGAACAAACAAATGATCGTGATAATATGCTGAAACCGCATTCACGCTAATCCCTTCTTCTGCAAGTTTTTTTGTGATAACTGCTAAAAAACCTACTGCTGCAAGATCTGAGTGGACTGTGAGGGTTATCATCGCCCAAGAATTTTGATGTGAAAACTTCATTTTTTCTGCAAGCTCTTTCTTAATAATTATTGTTACTCCTTCTTTTTCATGAAATACTAAGAGCGGAACTATCTTTGTCTTGGAAAAGATCTCTTCAGAGAGCGTACAAAAAACAAATTCTCCTTTGACTTGTTCTGGCTTCATTGATTTAAGAAGTATATTTATATTTTTAATTCCTGACATTAAAGAAAAAAAGAGAAATGGAGTATAAATAATTTGTTAAAAATAAAATGCGGATGACAGGACTCGAACCTGCGTAAGCACTAAGCTAACAGCTCTTGAGACTGCCCCGTTTGACCACTCCGGCACATCCGCAATATCTGTGTATAAGAAAAAATTACCAATTTATAAAAGTATTGCGCTGATTTTCTTTGAATGGCTTACTCTACGAACCGCAGAAAAACATTCGCTCAGCAATGACTTCTACCACAATTCATCTCTTCTTGTTTATATAAAAAAGACCTGGGGATTCAAAGAAGCAGTAGGGCGATTAAAAGAATAAAAACATATTTGCAAATTTAAAAAAGCGATTAACACTTAATGCTTAGAACCTACTTCAACACTCTCAATTCTTCTTCCAATTTTTTTATTTCAGAATTTAATTGCTCCAACTCAATCTGCGTCACGTGCGCCAATGGAGATGCTTTTGCTTTTTCTGGAATTCCTTTCACTGTCGGTAAACATCCACGAAGCTTTCCTGCCAACTCGCGAATCTGAATCGTTGTTGCTTTCAACTGCTCAATTTTGCGCAACTTTTCTGCTTTGAGCTTTTTGTATTTTTCATAACTTTTCATTCCTTCCAAAATCTGCTGCGACGCTTCTAACAAATTTTTTCGCACGTCCTTTGGCTCAGGAACATTGATGAAAAATAATTCTTCACTCATTGCTTGTTTTTTTGCCATGGTCTTCTCTCGAGTATTTATTTTTCTGCATTACATCTCTTCTGGTTCTGTAATAGTATTATCAATAAAATGAATTCTATTCTCTATTTCTGTCACAACGGTTTGCCAGATTTCTAACTCTACATCCTCTTCCTGCTTTAATTTTCTAATTTCATTCAGCGTGTCTTTCGCGCTCATTAATTGCGCTTTTAACGTGTCCACTAACGCAAGGATATTCTTGTACTCTTCGAGTTTTACATACACTGGTTTTTGTGCCATAGATTTTCACCTGATTATGCTTTGAACAATAATTTATCAACTTCTGCAATGCGCATTTCCATTGATTGTTGGAGCGCCTGCCACTTCACCATCTGCTCGATTTCCTGCTCATTTAAATCTGTCAAACGAAACGCAGTATCTTTCGCCAACGCAAGATCTTCGCCCATATTCACGAGCTGCTCTCCTACTTCATATAACGCAGCAACTGTAATGAACTGCTTTGAAATATGCACACTTTCTTTTTTTAATTGAGGAGCAGCACGCTCTTGCGGTATAAATTTGTACGGTCTTTCTTCCTCTTCTTCTGGATGAAGTTCTGGATGCTCTTCCTGATGTACTTGCGGCAGATGTAATAATTCTTGTGTGACGTCAAAAGGAATTTCTCCGTGCTCCGCGCTTTCACTGCCGTGCTCTGTTCTTTCAGGACCATAATAAAATTTGAATTGTGGTTGTGGCGGTTCTTGCGCACCACCAAAAAGCGTTACTTGAGGCATTTCTGAAACACTTTGCTGTTGCCCTTGCGATGTTGCCACCTCTTCTGGCGGCGTTGGCATTGGCATTTCTTCAAGCACTTCTCCGTATTGCGCATTCATGTCTGCTCCAGGAGGCATTCCAATTGGCGGAATTTGCGCTTCTGGCGCAAAGGATGGCGCACTTGGTTGAAATTGCGGCACTGCGCGCTGCTGCGGCATCGGAAAATTCATTGGTTGCTGCGGTGGACCAAATGATGGTGATTGCTGAGAAAATTGTTGTGCTGGAGGAAACTGGGGAGAAAATCCTTGTGGCGGCTGTGGTGCAGACGCATATTCTTCAAATCCTGGCGCTGGCTGCATTGGACCCTGCGCTGCCTCTGGCATCGGCGGTGTTTCTAAGTCCTGGACTGGTTTTGCTGCTTTCTTCTTCTTAAACGCATCAAATAATCCCACCAAAACACCCCTTTTGTGCTCTTTTTACAACTTCTGCAGTATTAAAAGCTTTTGCACTATTGGAGAGGAGTACTTAACTCCATTCTTCAATAAGCACGCGATCTCCTTTTCCTGTCATCTTCACTTGTAAAATATGATCTGTTGTGTCTATACACAGATAATTTTCATCTGCTGTTCCCACTTCTATTGCACCAAGATCTATTCCCACTTCAAGTTCATCGAACGGATCTGTATAGACATTTCTGCTTGTGTCATCCTGCCATGCATTGCACATGAATAGGTTATAATCTTCATGATCATTTTTACAAAGCCCTTCTTCTTGATAATACAACGCTGCATCAGTAAACGTTTCATGCTGCACAAAACAGACTTTTAGTATTCCTACTGGAACAGAGAATGTTAACTTCTTCCATTTTCCATACACTGGCCTGTATTCATCTGCATATCCCTCAAGATCTGTCTTAAACTGCACAAGTTCAATCTGGTTGACTTTACTCCCCAGCTCCATAATATATTTGACGCCGAACAAAAGAAGTAACCCAATAATAACTATCGCAAGAATAAAGAAAAATATTTCTGAGGTTTGCGCTTTTCTTTGGTTCATGTTTATTTCTTTCTTTCCTTGATTAATTTCTCTAATGCAGTAAATGATTTTGAAGGCTCTTTTTTCGCTGGTTTTTTGATTACAAGCCCTTCGCCGAGTTTCTTTGGCGCTTCTTTTTTCTCAGGCGCTTTTTCCTTTGTTTCTTTTTCTGCAACAATCTTTGCAGGCGCTGCTTTTTCAGCAGGTTTTTTCTCTGGGAGCTTTTCACCAAGAGCTCCTTTTGGTTTTTCTTCAAACGCGCCAAAGATTTTATCGCGTGTTTGTTGTTTCTGCTGTAATATTTTTTGCAATGACGGTTTCTGCACAGATGGCATCTGTATTCGCTGTGGTAATTTCTTTAATGCACTGCCAAGCGGAGGAAGCGCTTTTCCAAGACTTCCAAACGCGTTAAATGAAGGAGGTAATTTTCCTTTTTTCTTCATGTAGTAAATGTATCCGTAATATCCGCCTGCACCTGCGCCAATGAGTAAGAGTATTATCAATATCCATGTCCAGATACTCCACCCTTCTTCATCTGCGCTTTCTTTCGATGTTGCAGGACTGGTTTGCAAGGTTACATCTTCACAAGTATCACAACTTCCGCCACAATCTGTTCCTGTTTCATCTCCATTCTTCACGCCATCATCACAACTTGAAGCAGTACAAATCTTTGAAGTACAATATCCTGACGCACAATCTCTGTGATAGACACAACTCATTCCTTCAGTGCACGCATCACAGTAATTGCCACCACAATCGACGTCACTTTCTCCTTGGTTGATAATGCTGTCTGTGCATGTTGCTTCAGCGCAAATGCCATCCACACAGTTCACACTTGCACAATCTGTACTTACTTCACACATACTTCCTGCTTTACATGCATCACAACTGCCACCACAATCCACATCTGTCTCATCATCATCTTGGACTCCATTCGCGCACGCATGATAATCAATTTCTCCCACTGTTGAAGCGTTGAGATCATCATCTGTGCCAGAACCACTTGCATCAATAAAGACTCCATTACTCGAGCTTGTGCTACTCCACAATCCCACTTCGTTTTGCGCTTTGACATTCCAATAATACGTGGATTGATTCTTGAGATCTAATGCATCGACAAGCGCTGTTTCATTATCTGTATACGTCCATGTTACTGTATCATTGTAGGTTGCTTTCGTGCCAATAGAATAAACGTACTCTACAATTTCTGTTAAGCTATCGCTTGCACTCCACGTTGCGGAAAGTGATGTATTAGAGTAACTCACATCACCATCTTCGATAAAGTCTATCACTGGCGCTGTTGTATCCACTGGGAACGTAAAGTAATCTGTTTTTTCTCCATCGACAAACCAGCACGTGAAATAATACGTATAATTGCCGTCTGCACTGACTGTTACGCTTCCTGTTTTGTATTGTTTTTCACTTACTGCAGTCATTGCACTGGTTGTTGCATCTTCACTTGTTCCATACGTACAACTGCTTGCGCTTCTTGTAGTGCCAATGTTGATTGTAAATGTTCTATTGCCGCTTGCTTCTGGTGAAATGAGATAGATGCCTGACGCTGCACTGCTGTCAATACTGAATGCAAGACTCTCTGTTTCTGAGGTCATATATGCGCCATTCTGACATGCAACATACAATGTGTATGAGGTGAGGTCTTCCACATCTTCAATTGTATCACTGTTTTCTGTTGCATACTCTGCGTCATCATAGCCTGTAAATTTATCCATACCTGTACTAAATCCGTCGCCGCTGTCGAAACTATATTTACATTTTGTACGATCATCTGTCGTGACGAGGAGCTGCACGTTTAATGGAGACTCCACAACACTTGGTGGATCTTTGCCATCGCTATTTGTAATTTCAATATTTTCAATGACTGGCTTTGTGCTGTCATATTCTAAGATTAATCGTTCTGCATATTCCACGCCGTTTACTAAAAGACATTTCACATAAACATATTCTTCAATGCCATCTTTTGATTCATCAATAGAATATGGCGCGCTGTAGAGATATTCTCCACTAGTGTCGCTTGCAACTGGATCCAGTGCAATTGATTTGTTGAGACTTGCATTATTTTTGCTGTAGCCACACGCTTCTGCTTCGAGATAGGTGCCAATAACAAAGTCAAAATCTGTTTCTTCAGAAACTCCATTCGCTGGCTCTTCAACCCAGATTGCTGCTTCTCCTAATTCTGTCGTATATCGCACTCGAACTGTTTCTTCTTCTGTTGTCGCGCCTGAGCGATCTGTTCCATACACCGTGATATAATTGTATGTGCTTTCATTTGCTTCTAAGGAGAGGTCGACTGTTGTGCTAAATCCATCGCTTGCATCATCGGTGTAGGTGACTTCTGTTCCATTTGTTTGCAAGACCGTAATTGTTACTGTGTTTATTGCAGTGCCTTCTGTTGCATCACTATCTTCCACTGTTCCTGTGACCGTGACATACGGAACAAACACGCTTTCTCCATCGCTTGGACTGCTGATGACAAGTTCTGGATCATAACTATCTACTTTTATTTCTGTGCAAGAAACAGCTTCACTGAGACCGCCCATGTCTAAATACGTTGCTTCTGTACTATAATAACAAAGATTTAATCTGCTCACGTCACTGAGATTGTACTCAATGGAATCTGTTGGATCATACACCTCTGTTGGATCGCACTCTTCTGTGTCGAGGCAATAATATGTTTCTTCACACCCAAATCCATATTCAGGATCATCTATGCAGGAAAGGTACATATCTAACTCTTCTCCTGTGTAGAAACTTGCGAAATCAAATGCTGCACCAAAGCTGTCTGCTACTGTTGTTGTTGGCGCAGTGTCGTCATAGACAAAAGCAATTTCATCATCTGCTTCTGTGCCATCGCTTAATTCGCATTTGACATCAAAGAAATATAAACCGTTGTCTGTCAATGTCCACTCTCTTGTGTGCAGATAATAACTATCTGCACTTTCTGCTTCAAATCCTTCTTCCATATCTTCAAAGGATTCTTCTTCAACATTTTCACTAAAACCACAATCTGCGCTTTGCAATGTTTTGACTTCCAGCGTTATTGTTGCATCATCCACATAATATTCTGGGCTGCTGTCGAAAATAGAAGTGTCTGCATCCACTCTTGCGAGGACAAACGCATCGCCAGTATTTCCTAAACTGTCTGTGCAGGTAACTGCGTAGAGATAATAACCGTCGCTCAAGTCTTCAAACTTTGAAACAAAATGATCATTATACTCTTCTTCAAATCCGCTTTCTCCTGTTTCAAAAGAATCTGTACAATACGCTTCTTCATCTACACTGACATCGAACGTAAGTGCTGATGCATCATATGGTTCGCTGGTATCTACTGAAACATAATAATCAATGATGATTGTTGGCGCTTGCTTGTCTACTTCGAAGGAATATTCTTGTACTACTTCAAGGTTTTCGGAATAATCTTCTGCATAATAATACAACGCGTATGTTCCACTGCCATCACCAAGTTCAATGATTGCAATGCCCTCGCTTGATACTGTTGCTGCAGTATCTGGATAACATGAACTTCCATCATCGCTGAGGCAATAATATAATGCTTTGACGCCAGATCCTGCTGTGCCATCATCACCATAATCTGTTGCAAGGAGTGTGATATTGATTGCACTCATTTTATCTGCAGTAAGGACAATTGTTGATGGAGGAGTCATGTCTTCTTGTCCATCATCTTGTGCACCATCGCCATTCGCGTCTTTGTAACATTCTTCGCCATTCCAGTAACAGAGACCGAGCTCTAACGTGTCTTGACTTTCAACAATAATTTCGTTGGTGTCTTCATCAATCTCTACATTATAATCTCCACTACAACTTGCGGAATCTTCATACGCAGTACACGTGAAGTCACCAATGTCTGTACATTGGTTGGTGAGTCCACTGAGATAACACGTCGCATCTTCGACGCCGAACTCTTCACATCGTGTTGCTGTGCACGCATCAAAGATACCATTCTTCACTGCATCATTGCACGCATCACAACGTGCATAGTCTGCTGTTTTTTCTTTGCAAATACCGTTGGAAATTCCATCGCCACTGCTGAATTCAATCCAATCGCAATCTCTTTGGAGACATTTGTTATTGTAGCCCTCATCAT
>CAYLMH010000016.1:9931-28143 GCA_964385055.1 uncultured Methanosarcinales archaeon | reverse complement strand
AAAGTGAGAATCACCGCAGTAGGAATTTTAGACGACAAACGACGAGAATATGTTGGTCCTGCGCATGATAACGTTAATGCTCCAATTATCGAGAAAAGAAGCGCGCAAGTGCTTTCTATCTCTGGCAGTAAAGCAAATGTTATGGACTCTGAGTCCTTTGAAACATTTGATTTGGATATTCCTGAAGAACTTAAAACAGACGTTACAGAAAGCTGCAACGTTCTTTACTGGGTTATTACAGGAACAAAAGTTATGAAACAATTAAAATCTGAGTGATAACAATGGTACGATTTCCAGAAGCAGAAGCACGTTTATTCCAGAACAAATTTGTTTGCAGAAATTGCAAGACAACTGTTCGCGCAATAAACATGAAGGTTTTGGCAGGTAAAATCTCTTGCAGAAAATGCAAAGGGAAAGTACTTCGACCAAAGAGAAAGAAATAATTTCTCAAATACGTAGTTTTATTAACTTCTTTCTTTTTTATTTTTATTATGAAAAAGAACAACTTCTTTATACTCCTTCTCTCTCTATGCCTTGTTGTCTTCGGAGGAATTCTTCTCCTGTTCTATTCTTCTCTCTCTGAAACAGAGAAAGTGGGATTTGAAGAAGAGAGTGGTAGTAAAACAACAGCTGGTCCAAATCTTCATGAAAATGAAGCCTTTCCTCCTATTTATGTCTCTATTTTTACACATAACGAAGAGCCAAATAGTGGTCAGTATCCAAATTTTGTTGAAGATGAGTCTGCATTTTGGGAACAACGTAATGGTGTTGTTCAATTCGCACAAATGCTTCATGAAGAGGGAGTTTCCTATAATTTTCAATCTGATTGGACATTTTTGCTCGCTGCAACCCTCTATGATTCTGGAACTCCATCTACACAGGGAAAAAATGTTCTTCGCTATCTTAAAGAAGATCTCGGCTTTGAAATTGATCCGCATGCACATGAAACATCATATAATTATGCAGATGTTGCGTATCTTATTGAACAACTCGGAGTTGAACCTTCTTTTGTTGTAGGAGGCTTTATTGCAGATCCTCCTGAAAAATCTAAACTGGAATATCTTTCGAAACCAATACAAAGAAGGCAGTATTCTTCTTATATATGGCAAGCGGAAATTCTTATGGGTGCTGGAACATCGCTTCATGTTAATGAAGAAGCCTTATGGGTCTCGGGTATATGGAAACCACAAAATAATGAACAATTTCAAGTGCACGATGATGCAGCTTCTCTTGTCGCTGTCGGATCTTATACTTCGGAATGGAATGGATTATATGAATTATTGGAACTTCAAAAGCAAGGTGTTCTTGAGCCTGGAAAAATTTATACTGCTTCTCTCTTTGCGAAACAAAAAGATTTTGTCAATGAAACGTATATAGAAGAGTTTCGTCAACGCATTCAGGATCTTGCTGATGAAACTGCTGCAGGACGAATTGAATGGGTCGGTTTTGGTGAGGTTTATTCTGTTTGGTTAATGGAGTATAACGCAGAACCCAATCAATTGTTTTATACAGATGTCCATAGTGATGAATTCGCTTCTTCAGGAGTAGAAACCGCTTCAGATGAAGGAAGTTGTGGGGATGGTATTTGTCAATCCATTGAAATGAGAAAAGGTGTTTGTGTAGAAGATTGTGCTTGATTAAGAGGTTGGTTCTTTCTTCTTCAACAAACCCATTACTACTTCTTTAATCACTGGAATAAATGAGATCACAATTATTGCCATGATCACTAACGTGAAATTTTCTTTCACCAGCTGAATGTTTCCAAAGAAATACCCGCCAAAAAGGAATAAGATACACCATAACACTGCGCCAATGATGTTGTACGCGACAAATTTAAGCCAATTCATTTTTCCAATGCCGGCAACAAACGGCGCGAAAGTTCTGATGATGGGCATAAATCGCGCAGCGATAATTGTTTTCGCGCCATGCTTTTCATAAAACTCTTCTGTGCGCATCAAATAGTCTTTGTTAAAGAGCAAGGATTTTTCTTTCTTGAATATTTTTGGACCAATATAATTACCCACAGAATAATTGACAAAATCACCAAGCACTGCCGCGATGAAAATTAACGCGAACAACACTGCAAGATTGAGTGATCCTAACGCAGCGAACGCTCCTGCTGCGAAAAGAAGCGAATCTCCTGGAAGAAATGGAGTTACTATTAAACCTGTTTCGCAGAAAATAACGATGAAAATTATTGCGTATGTCCATGTGTCATAGGTTTGTATGACCCATTGGAGTGACGTATCTAGATGAAGAATAACGTTGATGAATGTGGTGAGGAATGTTTGCAGGAATTCGAACATGAGGAAATGATGTTGTGAATTCCTTCATAAAGGTTTTTGTTTTGATTAAATACATTTCTGGAGTAGAAAGGTTTATATACAATTCATTGTCTTGTTTATTCATGCAAATATTCGGTTTCACTATCACATGGACGTTTGATCTTATTCTTTTCATTCTCTTCTTAATTGGTCTTAGTGTTCTTCTCTACATCAAACGCAAAGAGCTCGTTGTTCAAAAAATTCTCCATCCATTCATCTACATCATCATGTACAGAACCAAGCTCGGTCTTGCATTAATGGACAAACTTGCGTCCAAATATCGTGGTGCTGTGCAATTGTTTGGTTATGTCTCTGTTGGTGTTGGGTTTCTTGGTATGCTCTATGTTTCTTTAGGCATTTTTATTTTTTTCATTAAACTCATTTTCCAGCCTACTGTTGACACCAATGGTGTTTCTCTTGTACTTCCTTTCACTCATATTCCGGGCATCGGGTATTTGAGTTTCACGCACTGGATCCTTGCTATTTTTGTGCTTGCGATTGTGCACGAATTTTCTCATGGCGTTGTTGCGCGAAGTCATCACATTCCTGTAAAATCCAGCGGCTTTGCAGTCTTTGCATTACTTGCGCCAGTTATTCCTGCAGCGTTTGTTGAGCCTGATGAAAAGAAATTAGGAAAAGCGCATGACATTGTGCAATATTCTGTTTTCGCAGCAGGACCAATGGCTAATCTTGTGCTTGCGTTTATTCTCCTCTTCGCTTTCCCTTATGTAGGAGACATGACAAACTCCACACTTGCGCCATTTGAAGATACCATCACGCATCCTATTGGGTTTAGTTATGAAGTTCTTGAAAATGAAACTTATCCTGCGTACAGTTCTGCTGTTCCTCCCGCTATCTTGTCTTCTATCAACGGAAAAACTGTTGACGATTACAGTCAATTTATGAGTTATTCTTCCTGTCTAGTTCCTGATCAAGAAGTAACACTTGGCACAGATAAAGGAGAATACACCTTTACTGCTATCCCTCGATCAGATAATCCTGAAAAAGGATTTATGGGCATTAAACCTACACAAAATGAACGACGGATTAATACAGAATATGCAGGCATCGCAGGCGTTTATTATTGGTTCCGCGGCTTTATCAAATGGTTATTCTTGTTAAATCTCTTTATTGGTCTTGCGAACTTGCTCCCTCTCGGTATTGTCGATGGGGGAAGAATGTTGCAGACTGCATTGCACAGCATGTTTGATGACAAAACTCGCGCGCAAAAGCTTTGGGGCTTTATCAGCATGTTTTTCCTTGGAGGATTGTTGTTCGCCCTTGTCGTGAATTATCTCGGTAATCCGTTTGCATTGTTGTTTGGCTAGCTTCTCTATAAGTTCAATAAAATAAACTTTATATACTCTGCTTTATTTACTCTCGTTTAATCTTAGGATTACTAGTGATTACATAAAAACATTTTTTGGGGGATGACTATGGTAGGACGAGCATATGGGTTTGTAGTTCCAAATTATTTAACATCTATTCCAGAATTACGTCGTTTTCAACGATTGCAACCAGATCACTCTCTTGAAGGAGCTGTTCGGGAAATAATGGGTCATGACGCTCATGAAGAAATTCATGTCTTTCCTTTGGGAAGCATTACTGTTGAAGAAAGACAATCTTCAGGTACTTCTTCTACACTTATTACTCGTCCTCTTGATATTACCTATGTTGTTGCGATTCATAATACTCTTCTTGCAGCAGCAGCTCCATTTTATTTGGACGATGCTTCTGGAACGCGTATCCTTCCAGCGCTTGGAGGAAATAGACCTAATCCTGCATATCATTCATTAGGCGATGTCGCAACGCTTGTTGGTTCAGAGGATCTTTCTCATGGCGTTACTGCACTTCGTGATGGAAAAGAATTGTCACGCGGAATGTCCTACAAATGGGGCGGGTTAAATCTTCTCATGACCCGCCGCGCACTTTCGGGAGAAAGCGTGACTGACGCAGAACTTCTCGCAACACGTATGGGTGGCGGAAAATCCGTGAATTACATTGCAGGTTTAGATGCGCTTGTCGCAGCAAACCCTTCTTTCTTGAAAACGCTTTTGCCTGGTTCTCCTCGACAAAAACCAGCACTTACTCCTTTTGAGCTTTTCATGCACGCAGGAAACGCTCGTTTTGTCAAAGAACTTCAGGGAAGGTATCTTTTCGCGCCGGATATGAATACTGATACTCTTGTCGATGAGTTTGTTCGAGAAGAACTTCTCCGCTTGAAATCGTCAGTGCTCCCTGTTGCATGTCTCTCTGAAGCAGTTGGTGGTTCAGGTGATCCCTCTATTGTCACAGCAGAAGGAGTTTATTACGGAATGAGAGGCGGAGCAGAATTTGTTTGGAAGTCGGATCGTTTTGATGATCGAACAATTACAATTCAGGGTGCTGGAAAAGTAGGGTATGTCGTCATTAAACGAATTCTGGAAGATGGTCATAATTTCAAGATGCTTCATGTTGCTGACGCAAAAGAATCAGCACTTGTCGAGGTACGAGCTCTTTTAACAGGTGCAGGGAAAGAAGAAGGAAAAGACTTTGTGCTCCATCATACTCCTGACCATGATTCACAAGAAGCGTTTTATAATCTCAAAGGAGATATTTTCTCTCCAAACGCTGCAGGACAAATTTTCACTACGGAGCATGTCCACAAATTATATAATGCAGGGTATCGTGTTTTTGCAGGTGGAGCGAATAATCAGCGCCATCCTGGAGAAAAGCGAGAAGTTGATGCATTTATGGTTCAAAATGGAATTGTTTATGCACCGGACTATATTATTAACATGGGGGGTATATTAAACGTTATCTATGAGAGAGATGACGTCAAGGATTCTCTTGGTGGAGTCTATGAACGAGGACGCCCTATCAAAGTTATTCGTGCTGTCAAATCTCTTCTTCAAGCTATATTCAAAGAAGCGCAGGAAAAATGTCTTCCAACTCAGTTTGTTGCAGACAGTTTGGTGGAACAGCACCTCGCACGATATGCGATGGTTAATAATTATACGTCGCAGGGTCTTCTCAGATCAGGAAATGATCGAGTGTATCTTGCTCGTTAATTTTATTCTTTTTTTTCATTTTTTACTTGAGTGTATTCTCTCCTCTTCATTTGACACTGATTCTTTCCTTTCTAGAACGTAATAAACGCAGTGACCACAGCAGTCATGATCTTTAATGCAATAATGTACACGACTTCAGTACTGACGATGAATATAGGAATATATTTTACTCCTCCCTGAATATTTCCTTTTTCAATAATCGAGACAATCATGGAAGAAAAGAACGCGATCACGCCAAGCGCAATTCTGCTGAACCAGACGAAATCCTCTTTATTAACATTAATGTTCCCAATGTTGGACAACAATCCAGTTGTGCCACCTGTCGCTGCTGTTGTGGCAAGCAGCGCCGCGACTTTACTGATGACAATCAGAAGATTATACGCAAGCGCGAAGAGCATAGGAGAAATAAAGATGACAATCGCGCCAATAAAAATCATATATGTTAGGACTGACGCAGTCATCTCGTCTTTCAGCGCTTTTGTTTTCTTGAGATTTTCGACAACACGATCAATAATGTCCGCGACTTTTCCTCCGCTTTGAATTTCGCTGACAATCAATTCCATCGCTCTCTTGAGCATCGGCGAATTGTACTTGTTCGCAAACTCATTTAATGCAATATCTACATCAGTTCCTGTCATAACTTTTTTTGCTGCTAGCGCGATTTCATTCGCGAGAATGCCAAAGCGTGGTTTTATTGCAACCCACAATGATTTTTCAAACGCAAGTCCTCCTTTGAGGTTGGAAGAAACTTCCTGCAAAAAGTCTGGCAAGACATCTTCCATCTTTTTTGTTCTGTTAAATATTTTGATGTCAAGATACACATACATAAAGAGCATGAATAACGCAATAAACGCGAGAGGAATTACTACCCAGATGAGGAATACATAAAGAAACACAAGGATTCCTGTCTGCTCAGAAATTGTTCCCCAAAATCCAAAGTAGTAGACTAAAAATGTCAGGAAATACGTGATGTAAAATAAAATGCCGAAGAACCAATACGGCACTTCGACTATTCCAGCTTTCAGTAAATAATTTCGCAATCTTGGGCGTATTCGTTCAGGGATAAACGCTTTTCCAAATTCGTTGATGTACAGGAGTTGTTTCATGGAGACCTCATAAGTTCACGCTCAATCGTGATGCTTTGAATACAGAGACGAAAATAAGTTGGACAATCACCAGTGCTCCAGTGACTACTAAAAATAAATTTCGTTCAATAGGAAGCCCCAAAAGACCGCCGACAACGACAAAAATTGCCATTCCAATAGAAGGAAGGACAATCGCGAGGAGCATGTAAAATAACGCAAGGGAGTTGAGCTTTTTTCCATAGCGCTGGATTTCTGTAAGTTGTTCTGCAGTAATTTCATCGATCGCGTTGCTTAATGGGATAGAAACGTCAATACCTACTTTCAGCGCAGTGCTGATTTGGAAGAGGATGCGCCTGTATTTTTCTGATGGAGAATATTTGACCGCGTTGTCCAGCGCTTTTTCAATAGGTGTTCCGAGGTTAATATCTTCAACAATCTCTTTGAAATATTTGCTTGCGATGCCATAACTTTGTGATCCTTCAATTAACGCGTTGAGCAGAGGTCTTCCGGAATGTACTTTGACGAGAAGGAATCTTCCTGCAAAAAGGACTTCCTGATCGAGTTCTCGTTTTCTTTTGTTAATGATGTTCTTTGGCGACATCATGAAAAAGAAAAAGTAACCAATACCAATCATAGGAAACAAAACGAGGAGATAGAAGAGAGATATTCCTGTGATTTCAAAGAAGAAAAAGACAAGCACAAGGGTTCCAAGCGCGAACATCGCGGCAAGCTGGAGTGTCTTCTTGACAAACATATCTGGTCGAAGTTTAATGTGCGCTTTTCGCAGCTCTTCTTTCAGATGCGGGAATGTGCTTGCAACCTGATGAATAATATCAACGATAGGGAGACACCTCTTTGGTAGTTTTTTGTTGGTCTCGCTATATATAAGTTTTGCTCGCTTTTAGTAACGGACATAAATAAGACATACTTGTTGCCCGTTACTAGAATAGTAAACGACATTATGTTTTATGCGTCAATTGTGTCGTTTACTATTTCTACTTCAACACCAATTTCCCCCTATAATACTTCGCCATCAGAACACCAATATCATTGAGATTTCGAATGTTATGATCAACCATCCATTTGAGAATGCGCATTTTTTTGTGGAGATCCTCTTCAATCATCTTCGGAGTCATTCCTGTAAATATTCTTAGCGTGTTTGGGATGACCTTCATTTGCCCCACTGTTCTTGTTGTATCATCTAATGGATCATACTGTCTGATAATGTTCGGCATTCCGTTTGGCAATAATTCCGCAAACTGCATACATCTTCTTTTGTTTGTTCTTCTATTCCTGTTCTGCACAATAATCCCTGCAATCGCAGGCAAGACCAATTTCGGAATGTTAATCGGTGGATTTGTCAGTCGCGTGACTGTCTCGAGCGCATCATTCGCGTGAAACGTCGCGTAACAGCTATGTCCTGTGTGGATTGCCTCAAACAATGTTTCTGCTTCTTTCTCTCGTCGAACTTCTCCCATGATAATTCTATCTGGTCGCATACGCAGGGAGTTGATAATGAGGTCTAACATCGTGACTCCGCCTTTTCCTTCTGGATTCGCAAGTCTTGTTTCTAACGGAACCCAATGAAGCGTATTTGGCAGCTGCAATTCGCGTGTATCTTCAATACTAATGACTCGCTGATTTGGAGGGAGAAATGATGAGATGACGTTGAGCATCGATGTCTTTCCTGACCCTGTTCCTCCTGCGATGAGCAACGAAAGCTCGTTTTGCATGCACATCCAGATTAACGCAGCTGTTTCAAAATCTATTGTCTTTGATTTGAGAAAGTCTGTAATTGTCCATGGCTCTGTCGCGAACTTTCGAATGGTAATCGTGTTTCCAAATGAAGAAATAGGTTCTAATGTTGCGTTGACTCGATCTCCTGTTAAAAGATGCGCGTCCATTAATGGGCTTAACGTTGAAATCTCTTTATTGACATCTCTCCCAATCATTGTGGAGAAATGTCTGATTCGTGCTTCGCTTGGAATAATAACATTTGTTTTGAGCCACGCGAACTTTTTATGGTAAATCCAGACCGGTTCTTTCGCGCTGTTGACGACAATTTCTTCTATGTTGCTGTCTTTGAGGAGAATTTCTATATTCCCAAGACCAAGATTTTGTTCAATAACATAATTAATGAGCATGTCTTTTGTTTGCTCGTCTGCGTTTGGAAAATATTTTTTGAGTAATTTGGTGAGCTCTTTTCTAAACTCAATCTTGATTGTTTCTACTCCGCCAGATTCGGAGAGTTCGACAACACCAACACCTACTTCTGAAATAAATTCTTCTCTGATCTTTTCCAGAATCAGTTTTGTGGTCTTGCTCATGTTGGTGATATTGACAATATACCGCGGCACGACATCCTCTTCATATTGCACGATGGAAACTTCTACTAGAACATTATTGACATTCAGCTTATACGTATCTAATTGAACTTTCTCATCAGCCATTCAGTTTTCCTCGCTTTCTTATGTAGTGATCATCACATAGGCAATGGTGGCGTGTCCATAGCTTTCTTTTGTTTGAGCTGAACAGGGATTTGCTGGTGCGCAGGCTCTGGCGCTGCAGGTATTCCTTTTTCTCTCTTAAAGAATCCAAAGAGGCCTTTCTTTTTCGCAGGTTCTGCGGTTATCGGAGCAGGCGGTGCTTCAACTTTATTTTCACTTTCTTGTGTTATTGGTTCAAACTTTTGAGAACTATTTGTTGTTGCAAGTGTTCTCTCTATTGGAGGAAGTGCTTCCATTGATCCAAACTCTGCTTCCATGTTCCCTGTTCCTACTCGCATGGATCCCTCTTCAATGAGCTGATGCAACGCAAGTACTCTCTTGTAAATAATCGCTTTTTCGTACATAAATCCTTCAGGAAGTTCGTTGTAGAGCTTGTTGATTGTCGCGTACGCTTTTTTTGCTTCAGGACCTTTTCCAAGATTCACGAAGTTTGTCGCGATTTCCACATGACGCATAATCTCATCGCGTTTCTGAAGCAGTGTCCCATAATTTTTTTTGTTGAACTCATTCACCAGTTGTGAGTAGAACGTGAGGATCTGGTTTTCGATTAACATTTTTCGTTCCGCAAACGCGTCTGGAATTTGTTTGAAAATTTCTCTCACTTGAAGGTATAACTGATTTGCTTTTTCTGTGTTGCCCTGAAGCATGTATTGCTGCGCTTTGCTGAGCAAATCATTAATGACCATTGTTCGCTGTTCCATCTCTCCTTTGACTTTGTCCAAATGCTCGAGGAGTTCTTTGTTGATCGCGGTGAGTTCTCTATGGATTTTTCTTCTCGCTTCTTCCTGTCTTTTTGCAAGCGTCGCGTATTGTTCTTTAACAGTAAAATACACTTTTTCCGCGTCCTTGTAGCGTTTTGCCTGCATGAGTTCACGGATTTTCGCGACTTGACCCTCAAGAGAAAGATCTGTAATAAATTCTGCAGACTGTTTTTCGACGAGCTCTTTTCGTCCTCCCTTTTCTTCAGGACTTCCTTCTGATTCTAAAAATTCGTCAATGTCCATTGTTTTTCATCTCATGAATTCTTTAGGTGCTTTCTGCTTCACTTTTCAAATATGCATAATATTTTTTCCACAACGCAGGAACTTTTTGTGCAGGAATCCCGCGTTCCCGCGCTTTATCTTCAAACACTTTTTTCATGGAATCTTCATTCGCGTTAAGATATTTGAGCCAGAGGATTCTGATTTGTTGTTCTTTAATGCCTTTCTTCTTCGCTTTATCATAAAACACTTCTTTTGTGTCAAAACCGATAAAGCCTAATCCTCCTTTTCCTTTCTTTTCTTCGAGTATAAAGACGTACGGCGTGGTAAATTTGTATTCGATTCCTAGAATTCCTTCTTCGACAAGAAAATCTGCCCACAACTGGATGGTTTGGACAGGGACATTCATTTCTTTCGCAGCGTCGATAAGCGACATTTTTCTGTACTTTTTCACTAATTCCAAGAATGCATCTACTTCTGTCTTCAGCTCTTCCTGTAGTTCCATGGCTTTTTTGTCGTTTAGGAGTATTTATATGTTGCGGATTTGGATTGTTCAGTGCTTTTCTTCGCTATAGCCAAAGACATAAATAAGCGAACATAAAAGTCTTTGGCTGAATAGTTGAGGACATTAATAATGTTCGAAAAAATGTGTCCTCAACTATATTTCTTTTCGGCATGTCCGAAAAAAATGGTTGTTTTTCAGATTTTGGCGAAATATATTCGTGTTATCCGAAAATCCTTCGGAATGTCCGTAAGATTTTCGGAAAACTCGTCGGTAGTTTCTTTAATAAGTTTGTTCTTAGAAATTGACATGTATTTTGCTGAGGACGCCTAATTGGTAGGGCAATGGTCTCAAATGCTCTTTGCTCAACAAAGAGCATGAGTGAACCATAAGGTCTGTCAGGGCCTTTCGGGGTTCAATTCCCCGCCTCAGCGTTTTCTTTTTCTCTAAAGAATATAAAGTTTTCCTCCCTTTTTGGCTATTACTTTTTTAGCAAACTATTTATAGTCATATTTTCAAAATACATCTATGAAGAGGTGTGTTTCCTATTTTAGTATTTTTTTCTTAGTGATACTTTTCCTTCTTCCAGCAATCTTCGGTCAGGAAACAGCATCTGCAATTACCCTTAACTTTCCAGAAGATGGTGTTACGTATGGTCCCTGGAGCGAGACGTACTTTGATTATCCCCGAACAGGTGGAAAAGCGCACCACCTTCGTTTGAACGTTTCTGTTTCTGAAAATGTCGTGTATTACAGAATTATGCGAAACAATGAATGGGTACAATATGTGGGCAACATGAGCATGCAAGACGCGGTTTCTGATAATTCTATTATTGAATTTAAATCAGATGATCTTGAGCCCCTTGATTTGATTGGCTACTTGAGCGCTTTCCAAAATCTTACTGTTATTGCGTATGACGCTGCAGGGAATGAACTTGGTCGCGACAGCGCGATCTTTTACATCGCGGTCAATCTTGATGATTATTATGAATTGCTTTCCAGTGAAGGCGAACAAACTTCCTCTTATGTTGTTCGTCAGCAAGATTTGGAGAGTGTTTCTGTCAGTCAGCAAGAATATCAAACAAGTTCCACATTTTTTACTGTCAAGAAATATGTTACGACGATTACTGTTCGAAATAAATTTACTGGTGAAGAAGAAGAACACACGCGCATTCGCTTGAGTGTCAAACCCGCAATCGCTTCTGCGATTGGCGAAGAAGTTTCTCTTTATGCAGTGCTTCCAAAAGAAATTGTCAGCCACTTGAATAATCTCACTCTTGCGGGTAATTATTCTGTTCTTGATGTTGATCCAGTGATGATGTGGCACTTTTCCGCAGTTGACACGACACAAACAGTGGAGTATGATGTCAATCTTCCTTTGAATACTGCGGAAAGTGAAGAAATTGTTCCTATTATTGTTTCTGACATTGAAGATGTGAAGTCGCAATGGTACTTTTACATACCATTGGTTATTCCTGTGATTTTATTGTTTAGTATTGTGTATTTTTCAAGGTTTAAGAAGAAGGAGTAAATCTTCTTTTAAACCCCTTTCGGAATCTCCGGAAATTTCTGCTACTTTTGGAATCTTGGCGAGATATATTCGCTAAAACCAAAAATTCTTCGGAATGTCCGTAAGATTTTCGGAATTCTCGTCGATATATGTATTAATATGTTTGTTTTAAGAAAGTACTATGCTGAGGACGCCTAATTGGAAGGGCAATGGTCTCAAATGCTCCCTGTTCACACAGAGAGCACGAGTGAACCATTAGGTTAGCGCCTATCGGGGTTCGATTCCCCGCCTCAGCGCCCTTTTTTTTCTGAAGAATATAAATATTTCGCAGAGAATTTACTTTGGAAGAAGTTTGCCTGCGTTTTCAAGAAGTCTAGTGATGTGTTCAAGCGGTTGTTTTGTATCTGCTCTGATTGTCACTAATGACTCTCCTCTCATGTAATAGCGTTCAATAATATCTCTACTTGAAGCAGTAAATCTTCTTGTGATTTCTTGTGTTTCTGGATCCGTTGCTGCGTATGGTTGTCCTGCGTATGAGTTTGGAATTGACGTACCAACGATCATATCGGGAGGTGCTCTGAGTGGAGCTCTAGTTTTTTCTGCTCTTTCTTCCTCAGCGTCTGCTTCATCCATGTCTTTCTCATCTTCACTTGCTCTCTGCCTGACTCCCTTTTTTACATCAGTAACATTGCGTAGCTTCTTTAGCGCTTTTATTTCAATCTGTCTGATTCTTTCTCTTGTCAGTTTGAATTCTTCACCTGTCTCTTCCAATGTCATATCGTTGAAGTATCGTAATTCTATTACTCTCTTTTCTCTTCCAGTAAGTTTTGCATTCTTAATTCTTCTTTCCAAATCTATTCTCTCATTTCCTTTCTCAGGATTTCCTGCACTTGTGTCTGGGATAATGTTATACAATGAACTATCATCTTCATCAGTAGTTGCAGCGTCTAATGATCTTACTTTTAGTTGTGTCCTTGTACGAATAACTTTCTTAACATCTTCTTCATTCAGTCCTGTCTTTTCCATGAACACTTTAAGAACGTGCTCTTTTGGAGGCTCTTCGCCTAACTCTTTGCGAAGACTTTCTTCTACTCTATCTAGCGTTCTCACTCTTTCTAACATATAAACAGGAACACCTTTCATCTCATCATTTGTTCTTTGTATTTTTTGATTTGCCCAATAGAATGCGTACGTCATAAAACGGACTCTTTTTCCAGTTTTTTTATCTTCTCGTGTATAATCAAAACGTTCAGTTGCACTAAAAACTCCTAGACTTGCTTCTTGTGCAGCATCCATGAAATCAAGCGGTAAACCCGTGTACGCTTTTGCACGGCTTTTCGCAAAACGGCTGAATTGTGAAATAATTATATTTCTTGCTCGTCCTCCATAATGAAGTATAGCTGCGTATCCCTCGCGCATTGCTTTTTTGATCGTTGGATCTACTACAATATCTCTGAACGCTGTTGCGCGTAGGTCCAATGGTGCTTTCTCTTCTTTTTTGTATGCTTCCATAAGTTCCAACCACGCTATTTTCCAGTGTGGTTTATATTCCCAATCAGGCTTCTCTGTTCTTCCCGAAAGATACCGCCCCACAACAGCGACGTATCCCCGCAAAAGTGCTAGATTTTCTTTGTAAAGTGCGACAAGCGCTTCAGGAGTTTTCTCTTGCGCTGCATACGCTTCATATGTACTTACAAAATGTCTTTCTATTGATGGAGCACCTTCCGACGCAGTATACAGTCCTTTGTTTGCCAGTGGCCAGACAGAAATTTTTCGTGAACCTGTTGGAACTCGAACTCTTCCATAAAGGAGTTCTGCATAAAGCGCAGCAACAGGATATGCTGCAGAGTCCACGAGGAAATCAATAAGACTATCTCCTATGATAACTGCAACAAGTTCACTCTCTTCTTTATGAGATGAAAGATCATGAAGTCTTCGTTTTTGTCTGAGAAGTGCTTTGACTTTTGCATACCTCTTCTGACTTCTTTCTTCTAAAGAAGAATCAATTATAACTTCGTCTTCTTCAAGTTCTTTCTTCTCTTTTCCCAAGGTGGGAATATATTTTTCATCATCTAAATCATCTTCATTCTTAAATGGATCTGCAGTTGCTTTCTCACCATGAAGTAATCTGTATGCTTCCATACGTTTTTGTAAATCACTCTTTCTCTTTGGACGAGCTATTGCTTTAGGTTTATCATCTTTCTCCCCTCTGCTGCTTAACCTTCTTTTTCTTTTCGGAGGAGGTGCATGATTTTCCTCTTCTTCTTCCTTTCCTTGTCTTGCTCTGGTCTCATCACTCTTTCTTCTTTCTCTTCTTTTTCTTACAGGACTTGGTTGATATGTCCCTTCTGCAACTGCTCGAATAATTGCTTCTGCACTATTTCTATACTTGTAATATGTTGGTTTAGAGACTCCACATGCTTTTATTGCTTCTCTTGTAGTTCCATACCGTAATGTTTCATCCACAATATGAATATGCATTGGGCTTAGATATGGTCGCGCGGCGTCAATTTGTTCTTTTGTGAATGTTTTTCCTACTATTCGTTCTAGAAGAGGGGTATTTTTCCCTGCTGGTTCTGTTTCTTCTCCTTTGCCATCATCAGAAGGTTCTTTCTCTTTTCTTTGATATGTCCCATTCATTACTTCCTGAAGAATTCTTTCTGCTCTTCTTCGTTCTGTTAGGTATTCTGGCTGTGTTATGACAAGCGCTGCCTGTACTCGAGTTCCTTTGTACTTCTTCACATATATCAGTTCAATAATCTCTTTTTGTTTCTCTGAAAGAAGTGCATATGCTTCTCCTACTTTTGCTATAAGCGCATCGTCTCTTTTTAGTATAAATCTTCCACTTACTAATCCGAAATACAGCAATTCTACTTCAGAAATTTGAATTTCTTGTCTATCTAGTGGAAGAAATTTCGCAATTCTTTTTTCTTCAGGTGAAACAGGAGCTTCTTCTTCGTTCTCTTCTCTCTTTACTCTTTCTGGGTTTGTTCTGTATTCGTTTAATGTCGCATAGAAATCTCTGCATGAAACATCGAGCGTATCACTTATTTTAAATGTGTCTCTTGCACTTTCTCGTTGTTGTGGAGGTTTTTCTTCATCCCTTGCTTCTCTTGTTCCTTCAAAAGCAACACGAATCTTTTCCAGCGCATTATTGATAACAGGCCGGACTGCTGCATAATGGATTCCAATTTCCATGCCTATACGGACAACAGGAACATGCTGTCCATAATACGCAGCAAGTGCATGTCTCTCTGCATCTGAAAGCGTTTCCATGATTGCATCAAGCCTGACTAATTCTTCACTTTTACTTTCAAGGAATGGATGATTATCACGTATGAGCTCTTCATATTTTGTCATCTCTGCTCTTTTTGATCTTCTTATTGAGAGATCTGTTTCAGAAATGTCTGGTACTTTGCCAGTAGTGAGTGTTTCATAAACAATATCCTCTGCATTTTTTCGTAGGGTTTTATATTCTGTGACGCTTATTTCAAGTTCTTCTCTTACTTCTGTGCTACGCTTATTCTCCACATACGCCGCAATCATAATAACTCGTCCCATAAGAGAAAGTCCGTCCCACGCAGTGCTTACTCTTCTCATTCCTCTTTCTTCTTCAAAACTTATGCTTTTATTGTACCTTGTCGCAAAACTCTGATATAACGTACTTAGAATATGCAGTCGAACCAGATCTTCAGGTTTTGTTCCTGAAATAGCATCTTCTTCAGGCACAACAACTTCTTCTGCAGTTTTGCTGAGCGTTTGTGCCGGCATTCCATCAAGTGGCGGGGCATCTTCTAAAGTAAAAACCCAGCTTATTAATTCGTCAGCAGGGGTATTAACTTCTAGTTTGTCAAGATCACTTCTTCTATAATATCTTCTTTCCTTGTGCTCATATACTTGCAACGCTTCTCCTTGTCCATTCAGCACCACTTCTTTTTCATGTTTCTGCGAAAGATAGGTGTCTGCGTCTTCAACAGCGACAACAGTCATTAATGGTTGGACAGATTTCTGTACTGCTCTGAGAACTGCATTTTCAAGTCCTTGAATTCTTCCTGCTCTCATTTCTCTTTTAGAAGGATCTGGAATGTAATGGAGAAGTTCTTTGTTATAATTTGGTTCTACCATTGTCCTTTCTGTCTTTTTTATTCAACTTTTGCAGGCATTGTGTGTCCTTGATCCACTAAATATTTGATACACTGATTTGCAATAGCTGTTTCAAGATAATGTTTCTTTCCTCTTCCTACTTCTGTTTCAGGAACTAATTTTCCTTCTTCATCTCTTCTATCTTTTGCGGCTGTTGTTTTAAGAATTCTTGTTCGCATCGCATTTTGGTATGCGCTTCTTGCTCCACCTGTAAGATGCTCAGGAGTGAATGGATTGAAAATCTCCCCATATTTTACAAATTTCTCTGCTTCATCAAAAAGTGGTGCACTTCTTCCTTCATAACAATAGACATTATTTCGTGTTCTTCCTAAAGGTTGGTATTCATAAACATTAACTAAGGCATCAACAGATGTATCTTTCTTCTCTCTCTTTGGTTTATCTGTTCTCTCTGCTTCTTTTGAAATCTCAATTCCCGCTTCTTTCAAAATAGCATCAATGCTTTCTTTTTGGACATATTTTTTTCCATCTTTGAATGTGATTATTGGACTACTTCCTATTTTTGCTTCTACCTGTAAATTCCTCTCAGCGACATATTGTCCTACATACTTTTCCACATCTTCTTTCTTTATGAGTTCAAGATCTGTAAACGTATCAAGTGTTAATCCTTCGTATATTCGTTCTTCGCTTCCTCTTGGAACAAGTGTTACTCGTTTCAGAGAACCAGTTCTTGTATGTGTGGTGTAATCAACAAATCCATGTCTTTCTGTTTCTCGGCGTAGTACTTGCCCTGCGTATCCTTGCGCTTTCATTTGCGTCTTTTCCCAGAGTTTCACGCGATCCAATTCTGCAACATCTTTCACGATAGTGATAAGTCCTCTTTCTTCAAGTGCATACGGGATAGGATTTATTACTTCTTTAATCTTGCTTGGTTCTTTTTTCTTTGGCGTCTTTCTCTTCTCTTCTGAACTTTCAACAGTTGTTGCTCCTATCGAGACAATTCTAATCGGCATTGCATTCTCGCTTTCTGTTTCATGATGCGAAACATATGTTACAGGGAATGAATCATCTCTTCCAAGTTCAGGAGGAATAGGAATAGTATCAACATACATTGTATCAAAAGAAATGTCTGCTTCACTTCCATTAACAAGCAGGTCTAAAACTCCTTGATGCACAACACCAGAACCATTCGCGTAATTAACAATCCCGCGAAATTGGCTTTTTCCAGAACTATTAACAGGCGTTACTCGCTGGACATCAATCTCAATTTCTCCTTGAAATGCTGAAGCAACAAGTTGGTCTAATCTCATTATTCAAGAAATTCGTATATAATTTATAAGCATTTCGACAGTATTTTATGTTTATTTACTCTCTCTGTATTCTCTTGTTATTCTGTATACTCTTTGTCCACGACCAGTAACGAAAAACCCAAACTTATATAAGGAAAACCCCCTCAAAACTTCTTTATGCCCAAAGAACTCTCCAAGGTTCAATACAAAATCTTTGATGAAAATTTCAAAGAAATATTCTGGTCACAGCTTGTCTCTATTATTGGTGGACTCATCGCAGGTTCTGCGTTGGCGCTTTACACGGATCAGCTTCTTTTAATACCTAGCATGCTCATTTTGTTGCCTGGCTTTCTTGAAATGCGCGCGAACATCAGCGCGCCTATGGCATCTCGACTGAGTTCAGGCTTATTTCTTGGTATTATCAAATCAAAAGGAACAAACCAAACAAAAAAGAACATTATTCATGGAAACGTTATTGCGTCATTTTTGCTTTCTTTTATTCTCTCTTTTCTCCTTGGCATTGTTGTCTTTCTGATGAATTATTTTGTGTTTGAATTTTACACTCCAAAACTTATTTTAATCATTGTTCTTGCGGGTCTCATCGCAAATCTGCTGGAAATTCCCCTCGCTCTTTTCGCAACATTTTATCTCTTCAAAAAAGGTCATGATCCAAACAATATTATGGGGCCATTTCTCACTTCATTAGGAGATATCACGAGCATCGCTGCGATTCTCTTTACTTTGGTGATCTTATGAACTTTAACTTCAAACTTAAAATCTTCAAACTTCATAAGGCAAAGCACCACTTAAAAAAATTACAGAAAGTGCTGCGACACAAACACCATCCGTTAATTCATAAGATTCA
>CAYLMH010000016.1:3959-9921 GCA_964385055.1 uncultured Methanosarcinales archaeon | reverse complement strand
AAACGAATTCCAAAAAAACCTTATTTAATGTTAAGGAGTATGGTATGCATACAAACGTACCTAAAACAATTCTCAAAGAGAGTCTCAAAATAATTATTCTTGCGTCTATTCTTAGTTCTCTTGGTGGACTTGCGCTTGAACAAATTAAAGCGTTATTTTTAACCATGCTTCCCCTAGTCATTCTTCTTCCTGCACTCAATGATATGGTGGGGGATTATGGTTCCATTATCGCGTCGCGATTTTCTACTATGTTGCATAAAGGAGAAGTCCAGAAACAATGGTGGAAAGAACAGCAAGTCAAAGTCTTATTTTGGCAAGTGTTTATTATTGCGATTATTACCGCTGTTCTTTGCGCGACGATTGCTTTATTGCTTTCCAAATACACGCGAGCGCCACTTCTTGTTACTCCTGTATTTGCGCTTAAAATACTGCTTATCACTCTCTTTGACGTGATTATTCTTGTGAGTGTGCTGTTTATTGTGACTATACTTTCGGGAATTTATATTTTCAAAAAGAAAGAAGATCCAAATAACTTCTTGATTCCCATTACAACGTCTATCGCTGATTTTGGGAACATGATTGTGCTTGCCGCGTTAGTGTTGTTGTTTTTCTGAAAATCTTACGGACATGCCGAAAAGAAATTTGGAGCTATTTCCTCTGTTTGTCATGACTTTTATAAAATCTCTTTTATTCCTTTATGTTTATGAGTCTTGAAACAAAGATTAAAGAGACTATTAGTAGATTAATAGATAAAGGAGCAAAAACACGAACACAAAAAATAACAAGAAGAGAAGTTGCATTGCACAAATTGCATGAGGCACTTTGGATAGAACTGATACAGGAATGGCAAAAACAGCAGCAGGAACACTTTCCTATCCCTGAGTTAATTACTCATGAAGATGTAAAAGAGACTTTTGGTGATGCAGCGTTTAGTGGTTTAGGGTTTTCTCCCGATGCTTCCCATCCTTTATTGGCGCTTGTTTTCAAGGATTATGGAAAACTTGATGAAAGAAAATGCAAAGTATACCTTGAGAAACGGGATAGAGACTCACGTTATACTATGTCTGATGTCTTTTTTAGCTACAGAGATCCGGAAGAAAATTCGAAGATTCTTATGAATTTTATGTGGAACGGTTTTTGGAAAACTCTCTATGCTATTCCAGAAATGCTTGTCGGTAGAAGGATTAAAGAAGATATTGGCACTGGTGTTTATAGAGGAGTTGGCGTCCCTACAACAGACTCTGTAGCTCTTCTTAGGAAAACAATAGAAGGGTATGGTATTTTAACAGCTGAGAAATGCGAATTCTACTATAATGCAAGACAGAAAAGTATTCGTGAAGGAATATGACTGTTGCATTCTTTTCTGGAGAGCAAGGAAGAGATAATATTGTGTATATGCTTCGCTTTTTCTATTCTCATAAATGGAAAGAGCGTTATGAATGTCCGGAACTTGTTCCGTATGATAGTGTTATTAAACCTGCCATTGGTATTGGAATTTATCCTGCACTCCACATACAAGAGGACCCAGAGGCATTAATGAGGATTGCATTTCCGGATTACGGTATTTTGACACTGGAAAAACAGAGACTTATTGATGAGAAATATAAATCCATGGCTCCACGACAGAAATGGTTAGTGAACCAACGATTCAGAACTACTTCTTCAACATCTTCTTAAGAACACTTTCTTTGCCTTTCCAGTCAAGAACTTCTTGTAGTACTTCTTCAAGTGTTTCCACTGGAATGATCTTAATTCTTTCTAGTTGCTTTTCAGAAAGAACAATATCTTGCAGGTTTGACTTTGGAACAATGACTTTCTTGATTCCTGCTTCAATCGCTGCTTCAACTTTCGCAGTGACACCACCAACTGGCAATGTTTCTCCGCGGACAGAAAGACTTCCTGTCATTGCATAACTCTGTTTAATTGGGACTTCTTTTAATGCAGAGATAATAGCTACTGCAACTGCGATGCTTGCGGAATCTCCTTCCACTCCTTCATAGGTTTGGAGGAATTGGACGTAAATATCGTATTTCTCTTTGATATCTTCACCGAAATATTTTTTGATGATCGCAGAAACGTTTTTCACAGCTTCTTTCGCGATCTCTCCAAGTTTTCCTGTTGCGATGAATTCTCCTCGCTTTCCGCCAGGAGTGACTTCTGCTTCAATAGGAAGAATGATTCCAGAGTACGCGTCCCCACCACCAATAACAGCAAGACCATTGACGCGACCAACTTTCTGCCCTTCAGTAATTATAATTTCATACTCTTTTTTTCGTTCAATATATTTATCCGCAAGCTGTTGTTCGAGTGTTCGCGCAAGTTTTTTCGCCGCAAGCACATGTTTTCGTTCGACAAGTTTTGCTTTTTCTTCAAGCGCAAGATCTCCTGCCGCGCGGATAATACCACCGAGTTCTCGTAATCGTAAGGTAAGATGACCTTTTCTGTTTGCCCGTCTTTTTGCTTCTTCAATGATCGCTTCGACAGCTTCTTTCTCAAAATGAGGAATCTTTTTGTCTTTTGTGACTTCCTGCGCAACAAACCGCGCAATCTTAACTCTGTTTTCTGGCGTGTCTGGCATTGTTTCTTTCATATACACTTCATACCCATAGCCACGGATTCTACTGCGTAACGCAGGATGCATATTCTTGAGTGTATCTAAATTTCCTGCAGCGACAAGAATAAAATTACACGGAACAACTTCTGTGCGCACCATCGCGCCCGCGCTTCGTTCAGACTGTCCAGTAATAGGATATTTTCCTTCCTGTAACGCGGTTAATAGTTCTTGCTGCGTGTGCGGTTGCAATGTCGCGATTTCATCAATAAACAAAACACCCATGTGCGCTTTGTGAATCATTCCTGCAATAATTCGCTCGTGCGCAGGTGTTCCAAGTCCTCCTGACTGAAATGGGTCGTGAAGCACGTCTCCAAGCAACGCGCCCGCGTGCGCTCCTGTCGCGTCAAAAAATGGTGCTTGTTTTTTCTGGAAATTATCGACAATGATTTTTGGAATTTGCACCCGTTCGCCACCCATTCGTTTTCCGATGTTCATCGCAAAAACTACTCCGATAAATGCGACTGCTGTGGTAATAATTGACGCTGCGAAAATGACATCTGAAATTCTTCCTGTTTTCCAAAGCCAGAATGGAATTAGTGATAAAATAAAAACAACGACAAGGAAAACAATGTTTTGGTTCTTGAACATCGACGCACTTTCAATGCGCGCGCGCATGACTAAGTCCCGCGCAGTGCCGCTGGGCATTGTTCTGATTAATGGTTGATTTTCATCGTGTGGATTTGGAAATGCGACAATGTCCACTAACTTTTCTTTTGGCAATAATTCTGCAAGCGCGAATCCGAGAAGGGATTTTCCTGTACCTGGATCTCCTATTAAAAGAACGTGTCTTCTTTGTTCTGCAGCTTTTTTAATAATTTCTACTGCTCCATCTTGTCCGATAACTTGGTTTATTGCTTTTGGATCAATAGGGATATCTTTTGTGCTTTGGTAATTTTCAAACGCTTCTGCCATGTTGGAAATTAATGTATGATTATTTATAAGCTTTGTGGAAGTCATTTCACAAGTCTTAAAAATGGATTGTTATCTTCTTCCCTCATGCTCAAAGCAGACCTTCACATTCACACAAAAGGCGATCCTGTTGATACGCAACTTACTTATACGACGCAGGATCTTATCAACATCGCCGCAAAACAGAAATTTGACGTTCTTGGCATTACCTGGCACAATAAAATTTTTGAGATAAATCAACTGCGAGCTTATGCAAAGAAAAAAGGGATCACTCTATTGCAGGGAGTTGAACTGACGATTAACAATCAGCATACACTAGTCTATAATATTACAAAAGAAGAAGCCGCGAAAGTGAAAACCCTCGACGATCTGTATCAATTCAAAGATCATGTGCTTGTGGGCGCGCCTCATCCTTTTTTCATGCTGCCTTCTTGTCTTGGAAACAATGTTTTTACTCATCCAGAACTTTTTGATTTCATAGAACATTCTCACTTTTATACAAAAAGAATTAATTTCAACAAAAAAGCGATTTTTGCGGCGGATCAGTTGAGAATTCCTCTTGTCGGAAATTCTGACGTTCACCATCTTTCGATGTTTGGGAAAGATTTTACGCACATTGACGCAGCGCCTACGACAGACGCGATTCTTGATGTTCTCAAGAAAAAAGCTGTTGGTAGAAACAAAAAAAAGGTTGAAGTGGAGACCCAACCATACAAGATTGGAGAATTTCTTAGACATACTGCATATTTTACGCCAAAAGGTATTTCGTACTTTATCACGAAACGATTTGAGAAAGGATTGTGTGAACTGGAACAGTAAACACGTATAATCAGAATCTATCCCGCTCGTTTCGTTCCTACTGCGCCAATTTCTTTTAACTTTTCCTGAATCAATGGAGAAAATCTGCTGTTCAAGCGAAGCATGTCTTTGAAGATCTGCACTGCTTTTGGACGCTCTCCTGTTTTGAGGAAACAGAGCGCGAGATTGTATAGAATGTTTTCTCGCACATTCGCGATAGGAATGGAAAGCTCGATTGTCCGTGTTGTTTTCTTGTCCATTGCCATTAAGAAGAATTTAATTGCTCGCCGATACTCTCCTCGTTTTGCCCAGATCAGACCCATGCCTAAATAAGATTCCAACAATTCTGCATCAAGTTCATATATTTTTTTAAAGTATGAAAACGCTGTGCTGTAGTCGCTCTTCTGCAAATGCGTGATTGCGAGATCATGCAATGTTTTGATGTCTTTTGGATCAGTTTTTTCTTTCTCTTGCAAAAGTTCCGCGTATTTTTCGCTTTTTTCTTTTGCGACTGTTTCTCCTTTCAACGCCTGGTAATGATGAATGGGAATATCTGTTCTTAAGAATTTGAGACCTTTCTTTTGCATGCTTTTGTCAATAGTTTCGTGTACTGCTCCTTCAAACTCCAATCCAAGCTTGTTTTTGAAAAGTCTCGTGATCAGTGTTGGGTAATATCCTGTGAATCCTTCTGCCTCTTCTGTGTATCGCTCGTCAACTTCTTTGTACTGTGGATTTTTTGTGTTATTCGTGTAATGCCGTTGTTCAAGCACAACAACAGGGAATTTTTCTTCTCCGACAATTTGCTTAATGAATGCGTGATCCTTTTCTGCGATGGTCTCATCTGCGTCAATCCAGAGAATCCAATCTCCTGTTGCTTTGCTTATGGAGAAATTTCTTGCGTCTGCGAAATTATTATTCCATGTGAAGTCGAACAGCTTTGCTTTCTTATTCTTCTTTGCGATCTCTTTTGTTTTGTCGCTGCTTCCTGTGTCTACAATAATAATCTCGTCAACAAGGTTGTTTATAGAATCAAGGCACTGCGGGAGGAATCTCTCTTCGTTTTTGACAATCATGCACACGGAAATAGTTGGAGTCTTTGGTCTATTGCTGTTATTCATTTTATTGTCGTTACTGTTTTCTTTTCGCTCTTCAGCGACTTTCGCTTCTTTCTTCACCGCGTCTCCTCTGTTGTCGCCTGTTAATTTTTGCTGTGTTGTTGTTGATTCTCTTCCTCTTGCCATGCGATTGGAAAAATGTTGCTGATATAAAAATGTGACTATTGTTGTTTTGTTTTTTCTACTTTACTCTAAGAATGGGGCAAGTTTTCTTCTTATTCTTCGTGACTCACGCATTCTTCGCAGTGCTTTGGCTTCTACTTGCCTGATTCGTTCTCTTGTCACATCAAAAACCTCTCCCACTTCTTCTAAAGAATGGCTTTTTGGATGTCCTATCCCATATCGCATGCGAAGGATTTTTTCTTCACGTGGTGTTACTTCTGAAAGTATTTCATCAACGGCGTCAGCTAATTCTCCTGCATCGGCTGCTCTGTCAGGACTCTTTGGTACTTCGTGTATAAGCAGCTCTGCGGTTGCGTCTGTTGGTTTGTAAAACGCGCCAACTGTTGAAGTAGTGTCCTCAGAA
>CAYLMH010000016.1:0-3949 GCA_964385055.1 uncultured Methanosarcinales archaeon | reverse complement strand
TGAGCATCCCTCTTTTCATCAAAAGTTTTTCTGCCTTTTCCACTGTGATTTGTAATTCCTGCGCAACATATTCACAGAACTGCGTCTGGGTTGGTTCATCTCCTAACGCATTTGTATATTCTCTGTAAAACTTCGCAAGTTTATTCAGTGTTGTTACGGCATGTACAGGAATTCGTATAGGCCTTGAGTCATTTTCAATTCCGCGTATGATAGACTGTCTTATCCACCAATTCGCATAGGTTGAAAATTTAAATCCTCTTTCGTAATCAAACTTTTCTACTGATCGCATAAGTCCCATGTTTCCATATTGAATAAGATCCTCAAACTCTAGACCTCTCCCTTGATATATTTTTGCAATGGAGACAACAAGGCGAAGATTTGCCGTGACAAAGGTTCTTGCTACTTCACTTTCTGTGTTTATTATTGCTATATATCTCCAGTACAAATCATCTTGCACTTCCTCATGGCTTGCGGCGAATTCCTGTACTTCTTTTGAAAAATATAGGACTTGTTTTGGTTCTTTTTTATTTTTGACCCTGTGCATGGCAATGAGCGCTTCATCTCTTTCTTCACAGGCAGAACCCCATGTTGGATATGTGACTGTCTGGTGCCATCGATGGCGCTTGTCTTCTTCTATTGCTTTTTTCTTTCTCTCTTCTTGTACTTTTATCAGATATGCAGCGGCGACTGCGAGAAAGCGTTGATAATGCATTGGTGACGCTCTGTATATCTTTTGTAGCATTTGCACTTCTTCATCAAGCGAGCCATTTCCTGCGCTGCCTTCTGGGAATCTTTCTTCGTACTTTGTCCATTGTTTCCCAAATGGAGTGCTTGGCGCGTAAACTACTGCTTGTTTTCCATAATCCCGCGCGAACACGTATGTTTCTTTTGCGATAACTCGCTCAAGTCCTGTTTCACCAGTGAGCTCTTTTCCTAATGCTTGTTCTTCATCCCGCGTAAGAAGAGGGTATTGTGCCATCTGCTTGAGATACAGGTCTACAAGCTTTGAGCTCGGGATAAATGTGGTTCGACTAGCCATATTCTTAAGGTTACAAAAATCAATTTATAAAAATAACGACATAAAATTCTTTTTTACCGCCACTTTACTGCAATCTCATCTGTCCGCAAATACGGTTTGATGATTGCTTTCTCTATTGGAAGAACCATTCCCGCATCAAACTGCAATTTGCCCAGCCACGCGATCATCGCGCCATTATCGACAAGAAATTGATTTTCTGGACAATAGGATTTTGCGCCGCGTTCTTTGCACATGATCTTGACCATCTCTTGCAATCGTTTGTTGCACGCGACACCGCCACCTAACAGCACTTCTTTTTTTCCAGTATGCGCAAGCGCGCGCTCGGTCACTTCAACGAGCATGCTGAACACAGTTTCCTGGCCGCTGTAACAGAGATCTTCTTTTGTGTGTTCATTATTTTGATATTTTGTTTGCAGATTGGTGAGAATTCCGCCAAAGCTCACATCCATTCCTTTGACAACATAAGGAAGCTCCACGTACTTTTTTCCTTTCAACGCGAGCTGTTCTATTTTTGGACCACCTGGAAATCCTAAACCCAATCCTCGCGCAAATGTGTCGAGGAAATTGCCCACACCAATGTCCAGCGTTTCTCCAAATATTCTGTATTTTCCTGCTTCATAGGCAATCACTTGCGTGTTTGCGCCGGAGACATAAAGAAGGATAGGATCTTTTGCTTTTGTCTGTAATCGTCCAATCTCGAGATGCGCGATACAATGATTGACTCCCACTAACGGTTTGTTGAGCGTCACTGCAAGCGATCTGCCAAACATTGCGCCAATTCTTAATGTGTGACCAAGTCCAGGACTTTGCGAGAACGAGATAATGTCAATGTCTGTTTTTTTTATCTTCGCAGTTTCCAATGCTTTTTTGAAAACAATATCGCAGACATCCACATGATGATCCGCGACTTTCGCGGGAATAATCCCTTCTTTTTCTGTGGTGTAAATATCTTTGACATTCGCGAGAATTTTTGTTTTACTTTTTTCCCCTTCACGTGATTCAATGATGCCTATACCGAAGGTGTGCGCAGTGGATTCTATACCGAGGATGATCATAGTTGTAACGAAGGAGGAATGATTTATAAAATTTTGTTTGCTGGAAAATGATTAACTATTAAAATTAGGAACTTTTTCTTTGTTTATGGTTCTTTCACCAGATGATCGAGTTGTTGTTTGTAACAGGAAATCCATGGGCTCTCGTTCTTGGGCTCGTGTTCTTGCACAGCGCCTTGGTCAGGGAGAACATACTCCTAACAAAACATTACGCCATACATCATTTGCTGCGGATGGTGAATATAAACCCACTTTTCTCTTGGATGATCCTAAATTTTTACAAGAAGTAGGACGTGGGCTTGAAGGAAAAACAGTTTATATTGTGAGTGATGATAGTTCTAGGCATGATAGACAAGCACTTTCTTGGCATAACATTATGATTGCAGAAACTGCAAAATACAATGGTGCTGCTTCTGTTGTTCTTGTTCAACCTTCTTTGTACTATGCTGCTCAGGAGCGTGGGGTTCATGATGTTAATCATCCACGCATGCAAGATCCTGCAGCACGAAAAAAATTTAATGGAGAAGGTCCCACGCTTCGATTTGCTGCGAAGCATTACAAAGATGCTGGAATTGATTCGATTCTCACGGCGCATTCGCATTGTCCTGAGGATATTCAGGAAATCTTCCAAGATATTTATGAGCGACCGAATGTTGTTTTTGATCTTGATCTCTCTACACTTGTGGGGATATATTTTGGACGAGGATTAATTGATAAAGAAAGAATTGATGAAGAAAGTCAAGTTCAAGATGAAGGAGCAAACATTGTTTTTGTTGCACCTGACGCAGGTGCTGCACCTTTTGTTGATAGAGTTATGGCTGCTGCGCAGCTTCCTAAAGCCTCTGCAATTTATGGTCTCAAATCAAGAAAAGATGAAAAAAGAGTTAATGTTCAATTTGAACGCTGGTCAGATAACTTTACTGGTTATGCGGGGAAAACAATTATCTGTCTTGATGATATGATTCGTACAGGAGGAACTCTCGCTACAAACATAGAGCTTCTTTACGCATCTGATGAAAAACCAGGGCGTGTCATTATCTATGCAGCACATTCTCATCTTGGAGAAGCAACAGATCGTTTGAATATTCCTTCTGTGAAAGATATTGTTGTTGCCAACACTATGCCTACAGTTCTTCAACGCTGTGGTGAATTAGATGAAAAACTAACACTTCTCGATGTCACAGGATATCTTGCTGATGCTATAACTCGTTGTGTTGAACATAAGACTCCGCCACAAGATGCATACTCTCTTGCTCTTGTTCAGCGTATGCTTCCTCAACTTGTGAGAACAGTACGAACAGAAACACATTATAGTGCGTAAAATTCTTCCAGAAATCTATTTCTTCCCTTTTTTCTTCTCTGTTTTGCTTTCTTTCATCACGCCTTTATTGTTTGGTCTCATAACAACAAGGTAATAGATCAAAGATGGAATCGGGGCAAGCAAAATAATCAAAAGCAGCCAAACCAATCGTTCATTGTTGTTGCTGAACTCTCGTTTTATGACATCAACGACTGTCCAAACCCAGAACACAAAAAGACCAATAGCCAAAACAAAACAGAGGAGCATGACGGTGACCATCATTGTTCCCATAAAGATTTCCGCGCTCATGATATTGTTTATTGCTTTCTGTTATTTAAAGGTATCTGTCTCTTTTTTATTTTTCATTAATTTTCTGATTTAGTCTGTGTTTTACTATCTTATTAATAACCCCATTGCTGCGGCAATGGGTCCCCCTGACATTTACGCTTTGCTGGTGCGTGTTTTTGTCGTAAGGCAAATATTTTCTTTTTTAAATAATTGAATTATGAAAAATCGGCGCAAAACCTTGCACTTTAGTGCGAGGATGTAGCGCCGAGA
>CAYLMH010000015.1:8793-31849 GCA_964385055.1 uncultured Methanosarcinales archaeon | reverse complement strand
TGTACAACTTTTCATTGCAGTTTGACAGCTACGTTTCAGTGTCTAACACATCTGACGCAACAGCTGGCGATGATTTGGAAGGAACATCAATCAACATTCAGGGAAGAAGCTACACAGTAACTGACGTAAAAGTCACGACACCTGCTGGAGCATTACCACGATTGAACGAACTTGAACTTCAATCTGGAGACTCTGTTGTTTGGATGAGCGAAGGCGAATCTTTAACACGAACAATTGATGGTGTTGAACACACTGTTGAATTGATGGACGTTTCTGCAGATGCAGACGAAGATTCTGGATCCTGTGGATTCAAAGTTGACGGCACAGAAGTGTGGGTTGACGTTAAAGACACAGAAACTGTTAACGGCGTGACGCTTGGTATCACTGATGCGAAGAGAGTCAACATCGAAGCAGGAGATCAGGACGTGTGTGAAGTTGCGATTGGAGCTGGAGAAGTAACAATCCGACAGAACGACGAAATCCAATTCAACAATGAAGACGTTGATGGAACACTCGGTCTCTTTAGAGCACCTTCAAGTACACCTGCAAGCGGAGAACTCCGATGGACTGGATTTGATATTGCATTTGCACCAGACACAGACGAAGTCTACCTCGCACCAGGAGACGAATATATTGATCCAATGTTTGGAAACTTTAAATTCGTTTTCGCAGGAGTCGAAACAGGTGGCGTTGAAACAATCGAATTCGTTGCAGGATCAACATCCGCAGAAATCCGATTCAAGAACGAAGACGGTCGCTTAGTGGAATTACCACTTGCAGCAGATTCCAGTTTCACATCTGGAGAAGGAGCAACAGAAAACATCTTTTGGGGTAATGAAGCACCATCTGCAACAACAGCAAATCAGGATGAACTCGTTTACTTAATGAACGAAGTCTGTACTGGTTCAGCGTCAGTTGTAGACTGTCAGGGAGCAATGTTCCTTGTTGTTGAAACAACAAAAGCAGAAGCGCACTTGGTTCAGATTACCAACATCGACACCAACGACAATGAAATCAACTTTGATGATTTGACGTATGGGACAACAGATGACGACGTGTCGTACACAGATGATACTACAGGTCGGGCTGTTTCCAACATCTCCTTAAAGAGTGCAGGAACAGTAGGGCTTATCATCAACGAAGGTGGGCGATACATCAACTTCACCAGTACAGGTGCATACAGCGGGGCAAACATTACCACGTTGAACAGAGGTAAAATTACCGTCTTGGATCACAGCGATACCTTGACTGGTGGTGCAAACTTCACTGCTGGACTCCAAAACATGGGAACACAAGTATTCGAAGGGTTACTCTTTTCAGAGTATAACGACGGGGATCTTGGAGGATCTTTGTACCTTGGTGGAACAGCAACAGTAAGTCCATTGAACATCTCTGCGTCATACGATGACGTGACAGACAATAGCATTGAATGGAACAGCACACCTGTTTCAGGTTTGAACAGTGTTATTGGATTCGGTCTCTACGATGAAAGTGATGAAAACGATGACTTCCAGAAGTTCTACACAAAGAAGGGAACGTTAATCACCTACGACAGAGAAGACCAGCAGAGCTTGGTTATCGAGCACCCATACGACTCAGCATATGCGAAAGTCTATATTGCTCCAACTGAAGCAACAACAAGCGAATCAATGACGTCCAGCACGTCAACGATTGTACCAATCAGTGTCAGCGCAGTAAAGCTTGACACAGAAGTAAGCAATGTAGAGAGTAAGAACATTGTCGCAGTAGGCGGTCCATGCGCTAACGCAGTAGTTGCGGAGTTAATGGGCAACCCATCTGACTGTGGTTCAGCTCTTGGCATCGAAAGCGGACAGGCTTTAATCAAGTTGTTCGAAAACGGTGACTATGTTGCACTTGTTGTCGCAGGCCAGGATGCTATGGACACACGACTTGCAGCGCAGATCTTATCTAACTGGGAAGATTACGACCTAAGTGGATCAGAAATGATTGCAACGACTGTGAGCGAAAGCAGCTTGTCTGTTGAATCTGTTGAATAAGGCGAAAGCCTTTTTTCTTTCTTTTTCTTTTTTTTATTTTTCTTCAGCAATTTCTTATCAACTTTAATCATCTTGAACAGAATTTTCACAGAACTTTTCTACATCATTTCAGAAAAAATAAGAAAATGAAATAACAGTACATAACACACAATACACGCACCATCAAGTCCTTGTACTGTCAAGGGGACCCATTGCCGCGGCAATGGGGTTTTATGGAGGTTGTAAAAGAGTAATCAAGAGAAATATCACAGAACTAAAATCTATTACAACGACACAATATCCTTCTCAAAACCATCTCCTAGTCCAGGAAAGAGTACTTTAAACCGAGACAAACATTGTTCTGCATTCTTTCTATCTTTGATGATAATAAACGTCTGAATCAGGTTCATATACAGCGATTTGGTGATTGCAGAAGCCTGGCCAGAGCACGCAATCCCTTTCTCAAAATAGCCGCAAGCAAGAGTGTAATCCTTCTCTCCCGCAGACAAAATTCCCAACGTGTTATACGCAAAAGGGTTTGGAAATGATTGCGCAGTTTCCTGCAAAAACGCAATTCCCTCTTCTTTCCTGCCGAGTTGCAGTAAAAGCAGCGATAAATTATGCCTGCCAAGAATGTTGCTAGAATGCAACGCAACTGCCTTTCGCAACAGTCGTTCTGCGTCAAGTGCATTTCCTTGCATAATCGCAAGAAGTCCTAATTCTCCATAAACATCACTGTTCTGGGAATCAAAGGTAAGATATTTTTCAAATGCGTTCTGGCTATCAATAAAGCGACCAATTTTCGCGAAACATCTCCCGAGTTTGTAATATGCGCGATATTCATCTGGTTTCAAAGAAATAACTTTTTGAAACGCAGTAATTGCGTCAGCGTATCGTCCGAGCGCGTAGTAAATTAGCCCAACCTCATAGTGCGGTTTTGCAAGATGTGGAGTTTCGGTAAGCTGCTGTTCACCAATCGCTAAATAGCGAAGCATCTTCTGATGCTGTGCTTCTTTTCCTTTCTCTTGTTTGTAATGATGAATAAAGATGCCAGAATCAAGCGGCACAATTCCTCGTTGTTCAAGCGAAGGAGCGACAGATTCATGAATTCTCCACGAAAAAGAAATGTCTTTATCTCGACGAAAAAGTCGGATTGCGTTTTCCACAACAACAAAACCAAGAAACGCTTTGGTATACGCATCTTTTTCTGTGCAATATTGAAATCCAGTGAGTGTGCTATCATTGGTGTATTCTTTCTGGTGCAGAAAATATGCAGCAGCACTCTTCTCAGACGAAGAATCTGCCATAATTTTTTTAATGTTCTGTTGATCTTCCTGTGCGATTACTTCATCAGCATCCAAAAACAGAATCCAATCCGATGTTGCGTGGGATAATGCAAAGTTCCGTGCGGCGCTGAAATCATTATTCCATGAAAAATGAAATATCTTGTCAGTAAATCGCCGGCAGATCGCAAGCGTTCCGTCTGTTGAGTCAGTATCAACAATAACAATTTCATCAGCAAGATTTTGAATAGATTGCAAGCTCCTTTCAATACAGTTCTCTTCATTCTTGACAATCATACAAACAGTAAGTGTGGGCATAGAAGGAAGAATCAAAGAAACGATTATAAAGATTATTGAGATTTCGAGGAGAAATGTGGAGCATTGCTCAAAAGCAAAATAATCGCCTTACAGTGCTTTTGAATCCCTAATTTAGTTGTAACGTATGTAAATTTATAAATCTGAAAAAACAACTTGTCTATAAAGCGATGAGACAAAAAATAGAAATCATGGGGGTAGCTTCTTTTCTTATTCTATTTATACTTCTCGCGTCAATCAGCATGATAGGAAATTCCGCAACATTCGACGAACCAAACATTATCACGTCAGGGTACAGTTATTGGAAAACAGGAGATTACCGGCTCACCTTCGAGCATCCGCCGTTGGCAAAACTCATTGCAGGATTCCCTCTCTTATTGATGAATCCACAACCTGTTCTTCCCTTAGAGAGTGAAGAATGGAAACTTTCAGAAACACCTGAAGGTGCGTTTGTCCAGCAGTGGTCATTTTCGCAGAACTTCTTCTACAAAATGGGCAATGACACGGAAAAAATGCTCTTGTACGCAAGAATCCCGTTCCTTCTCGTTGGAATATTACTCGGTCTTTACATCTACGTCTTCGCAAAAAAGCTACTCATAAAACAACAAATGATAGAAACTCATCCAATCTACGGAGCGCTCTTTGCACTTTTCCTTTACACGTTTTCACCGCTGATGCTTGCATACACTTCATTTGCAATTACTGATATGGCAATTACTGCATTTTTCTTTATTACAATCTCCTATGCCTGGCAATGGGCAGAAACACAAAAGACAAAAGATCTTCTGCTTTGCAGTCTTTTTTTTGGACTCGCGAATGCAACAAAGTTTACAGGGTTGTATCTGATTCCAACACTCGCGGTATTATTTCTTTTCCTTGTTCTTATTGAAAAAGAAAACAAAAAAGAAAAAGCGATTGCTGCAGCAAAAGCATTCTTCATAGTCATCAGCATTGGAATCCTCATCGTTATCGCAACCTATGGATGTACAAACAGTGCATCGTACATCGATGGTTTTAATTTTGTTCGTGAGCATTCCACCGTCGGGCATAATGCGTACTTGCTTGGTGAATTCAGCGCAGAAGGATGGTGGTATTATTTCATCATCGCATTCTTTGTTAAAACTCCAATCGCGCTGATTATCTTATTCCTGCTTGCACTCTTTTTCATCAGCAAAGAAAAAAAATATTTCTCAAAAGAAGCTTTTTTTCTTCTCATCCCTGCGGTGCTCTATTTCATCGCATTCATGTTGAATAACATCAACATAGGCATTCGCCATATTCTGCCGATTTATCCATTTATTTTTGTGTTTGCAGCAACAGAAATAACAACACAGCTGGTGAAAAAGAAAAGCAAATTCCTCATGACACTCACCACAGTCTGTATCCTCTGGTCTGTCATCACACTTCTCTTTGTCGCGCCGCACTATATTGCATATTTTAACGAATTTGCAGGGGGTCCTGACAATGGCGCAACTATTTTGTTAGATTCAAACATTGATTGGAGTCAGGACATTGCTCGTCTCGAAAAATGGGTAGACGAAAACAATCTCAAGCAAGACCCGCAGTATTATGCAGTCTTTAGTTTAGAACCATTAGCGTATAGGAATATGACCGCGAAGAGTATGCCCTGCAGTCAGCATATGGGATTATTCATCGTCAGCGCGAATGAGTTATATGACCTTGGTCAGCGGTATCAAGGGTGCCTTGATTGGTTGCAAGACAAACAACCAACAGAAAAAATAGGATATTCTATTTTTATCTACAATATCACGCAGGAAACGCATCCAGAGATTGCAGCAATAGGAAATCAGTGTACAGCAACGTGCATGAGTGTTTGCGCAGAAGCGAATCAGACGTACGTTGATTACATTTATACAGATCACTGTGTTTGTGCGTGCGAAGAATAATATTATTTTTCAATCAAATTCTCTTTATATTCGCTCAGTAAACAAAATCCACGCACCGACAAAAGAAAAAATTATCAGGGGGACCCATTGCTCCGCAATGGGGTATTAAGTAAAATACAAATTATCAAGGAGAAATAATCCCAAAAAAACCAAAGAAGAAAAAATAGAAATCAATTAAAGAAAAAAATAAAAATATTCTTACGAACATCGCTTCTTGATCCATGCGTCAATACTGCAGCATGGAGCGCCTTGCATGCCTACTGCAATTGCTGCGCCAAGAATTGCGACATCTTTTGCCATTCCTGCAGTAAACCACAAATCAGGCAATATTCCAGAAATATGAAGATATCCTGCTGCTGCAAACAACACAACCATAAATCCTGCTGCTGTCCAGCCTGCAACACGCGTGAATAATCCTTTGACTAACAACACTCCAAGCAAGAATTCAAACATGCCCATCAAGAATAAACTGACGTCTGTTGGCATGAAAGTAATAATCTTCTCCACTGGCGGTGCCATGCCGAAAAAGAGTTTCATAATTCCATAATAAACAAATACAAATCCTAATGTCACTCGTAATATGCATGTTGAATGACATGATGCTGTTTCACACACGTTCTTTTCTGCCATTGTCTTCATCCCCACATTTTGTTTTTTTGCTTTAGTACTAGAATTTTTTTTAACCATTTGTTGTTTTATCATGTTGGATTATAAAAAGCTTTCTGAGAAGTCTTAAGAAAATCGTGTCATGCCTTCTTTTTCTGCCTGTTTTTGGACTGCTGCTGCGACTTTGTCTGCAACACCTTTGTCCAAAGCATAAGGAAGTATTTTATCTTGCGTTGGTTTTTCAATGCAGCCTGCAAGCGCATGTGCTGCTGCAATTTTCATGCTTCCTGTAATCTGTGTTGCTCCTGCGTCAAGCGCGCCTCTAAAAATTCCTGGGAACGCAAGAACATTGTTGATTTGATTGGGAAAGTCAGATCTTCCTGTTCCAACAACAAATGCGCCTGCTTTTTTCGCAAGATCGGGCATAATTTCGGGAGTTGGATTTGCAAGTGCAAGAACAATAGGTTTTGGTGCCATATGTTTAATCATTGCTTCTGTGATTGCGCCAGGCTGTGAAACACCTATGAGAACATCTGCGTCTTTTACTGCTTCATCAATGGTTTTGAGGTTAGATTTGTTTGTATGCTCTGCGATATACTGCTTCACTCCAGTCAGATTTTTTCTTTCCCAATGGATTGGACCAACACTGTCCACAAGAATGATCTCTTTTACAGAGGTGCACAAATTTCTGTCATGATTGATACAAAGTAAAAGTTTTGCTGTTGCAATGCCTGCAGCTCCTGCGCCAAAAATAGTAATCTTAAGATCTTCAAGTTTTTTCCCAACAACTTTTGCTGCATTAATGAGCGCTGCGAGAATAACTATTGCTGTGCCATGCTGATCATCGTGGAAGACAGGAATTCCTATATCTTGTAGTGCGTCTTCTACTTCAAAGCATCGTGGGCCGGAGATGTCTTCTAAATTAATGCCGCCAAACGCAGGTGCAATGTTTTTAACGATATGAATAATTTCTTGCGTATCTTGTGATTTGATGCAAATAGGAATGCAGTTGATGTTTCCAAATTCTTTGAAGAGAACAGATTTTCCTTCCATGACAGGAAGTGACGCTTCTGCGCCAATATTACCAAGTCCAAGAACAGCGCTTCCATCAGTAACAATTGCGATAGTGTTTCCTTTTTGCGTGTAATCGTAGATTGTTTCCGGGTGCTTTGCGATTTCTCTGCACGGTTCTGCGACTCCAGGAGTATATGCTAAAGAAAGATCATCTTTTGTTTTGAGTGGCACTTTGCTTTTGATCTCTATTTTTCCTTTGAGCTGCTTGTGCAGCTTGAGTGATTCTTTAAAATAATCCATAATTATCTAAAATTATGGTTTGCTTATAAAAGTTATGAAATTGTAAGAAAGATTATGGAAAAAAATGAGAAAAATAAGAAAGAAAAAATGAAAAAGAATTATCCATAAACACTGTCAGCTTCTTCGCCATAGTCCGCGTATTCATCAAGTGTAGAACCGCTGCCCGTTGAAACTGTTCTCTTGGTGAGCTGTGTAGTGTCGAAGTAGCCTACTAAAACAACATCGCCACTTGCTCGAGGATCTTCGTCAGGATACTCTTCTTTTGTTACGACAACCGCGTCATACGTATTCACATAACTCTCTGTGCTATAAGAAAATTTCCCATAACCGTCCTGATCAACGATGAAAAGTCCTAAAGAGAGCTGGTATCCTGTATCAAAATCAACAAGCCATGCTTCGTAGATTTCATCATACTGATCAAGATAATCTACATTGTACATGGTAATTGTTCCAGACATTCTATTTTTGTATCGGGATTGGGAAGATTCTACAGAGAATGTACCTTCTGTAGCAGTATTATATTTAGTTTCTTGCTGATAGCTGAACATAGAATAGATGGATGTAAAATCATAAATTTCTGGAGGAACCATGTCGATGTTGAGTTCTCTGCTTTCTCCTGTTTGTTCTCCGCCTGCATACACATAGACTGCAAAGAATGCGGTAAGGATAAGAAGTAATGAAATTCCAAGACTGACTGTGCCCAATGATTCGAAAAAGCGCTTTCCCATATAATCACCTGCTCGTTTTTTAGAGATTATTATATATAAACCTTTCTAAAATTAGCGATATTGTCTCTCGGACTTTGGACTATTCCCATTTATTATCTTTCAAAAGGTTACTTTTACATAATACTCCATTGCACTTGAGTGCAATGGACCCCCCCCTGACATTTTTTCTTGCTGAGCGAATATTTGGTAAACGAGTGCGGGTAAACGCCAAATAGTAACTAAAGAATCGCATAGCAGTCCTCATGAATCCTATTCTTGTATTATTTATTTTTATAGAGAAAATAATCATATGGAAGTAAAAATATAACCGAGAACATATCAAAAAAAAATAATTTAAAAAATAAAACGAATTAAACAAACTCTACTTTCTTCGCGCGAATGCCTTTACTTTGCATGTGCATTTTCTTACATTCTTTGCATTCATAGCGGATGTCTGTTTTCTTGGTTGTTTTCTTTCCAGTTCGCTTAAATTTAGTGACTGCTGGTTTAGAGTAACGACCAAGGTTTCCAATTCCGCGTGCCTGACCGCGCATGCGAGCTCTATACTTAGACCCGCGCGTGAGTGAGGACGCCGCTTTTTTCTTGTTTGCACCAACTTTGTGCGTTGTGTGCTTTCGGCAATAAGGACAATATCGTTTCATTTCTTTTGGCTTTTTCATAGTATTTCCCTCAGTAATTGTGAATATTCTTAGCAAAAAGCGGTTATTTATAAATGTTTGTTCTTATGACGGCAAACATTTTAAAGAATACGATGCTTTCTCACGCGCATGGAACTCTCCGTCATCATCCCTGCGTATAATGAGGAAAAACGCATAAGAAAAACGCTAGAAACAGTTATCGCATACCTTGACCGCAAAAAGCACAATTATGAGATCATTGTGGTGAATGATGGCTCGACAGATAAGACAAAAGAAGTAATTCAAGAGTTTGTGAAAGACTCAGGAAATAAAAAAATCAAAGTCCATGACAATCCCTGCAATAAAGGAAAGGGATACAGCGTCAAACAAGGATTTCTTGCAGCAACAAAGCTCTGGATTCTGTTTACGGACGCGGATTTAAGCACGCCTATTGAAGAATTGGAGACATGTATGAGGCACGCAGGAACAGCGGCAGTTGTTATAGGATCACGAAACCTTCCGATGTCGCAGATCGTCGTCAAGCAGCCATTCCTTCGCAGTACTCTCGGCAAACTCTTCCCATTTTTTGTTCGTCTTTTATTACTTCCAGAAATTCGTGATTCACAATGCGGGTTTAAATTGTTCAGAAAAGATGTTGCGGCAGCAGTTGCGAAGCGACAACAAATTGAAGGATTTTGTTTTGATGTCGAACAGATTTTCATCGTAAAAAAATGTGGTTTCATCATTAAAGAAGTGCCGATTACCTGGTCCAATGATGAGCGAAGTAAAATTCGCGTCATTCGTGATTCATTGTTCATGTTTTTTGATCTTCTACGAATACGATGGAATGCCTTTAGGAAAAAATATGAATAAGTGAGAAAACAATGGATGGAAGTACGGTTATTACATCTTTGAGAAAAAATTACCAATGGTCTTTTCTTTTTTTGATTATATTTGCCGCATTTTTTCTTCGCATGTATGACCTTGCAGATAATCCTCCAGGATTATATATTGATGAAGTGAGCAGCGCGTATAACGCATACAGCATTCTTCAAACAGGAACAGATGAACACGGTGTTTCTTTTCCTCTGTATTTTGAAGCGTTTGGAGAGTATAGGCATGGTTTATTTATTTATTCCATGATTCCGTCCATTTTCCTATTTGGTCTAAGTGATTTTGGCGTGCGGTTTACTTCTGTTGTGTTCGGTATACTTACTGTTGTCATACTTTATTTTCTTGTGTCCGAGTTATTTGATAAAAAAACAGGCTTACTCTCCGCCGTGTTTCTCGCAATCCAACCATGGCATACATTTCTGAGCAGAGTTGCGTTTGAAGGGATTAGTTTTCTCTTTCTCTTTTTGGTTGGATTGTGGTGTTTCTCCATTGGACTAAAAAGAGAAAAAGAGATAAAATGGTTTCTTGCAGCGATTTTGTTTTTTGCGCTTTGTGTGTATTCCTATGGTGTTGCAAAATTATTTGTCCCTTCTTTTTTGCTTGGTTTAGTGTTTATTTATAGAAGATTCTTTTTTGAAAACAGAAAACTTCTCTTCTCTTGCGTTGTTCTTTTTGTCATTTTTGTTTCTCCGATATATCTTGTGTCTTTTTTTGGTGAAGGAAACGCGCGGTTTCAGCAAGGTTCCATCTTTACTTTAAGCGACCATCCGATTTTTACCTTTGTCTTCAACTACATTTCTCATTATACTCCTTCATTTTTATTTTTTTCAGGTGATGATGGATTGCGACATCATCTTCATGATTGGGGATTCCTATTCCCTGGAGATATTGTGTTCGTCTTGTTTGGGTTGTTTTTTGTATTCCAACAACGTGTTGATGAAAAGTATCAAATGCTTTTGCTCTGGTTTTTTTTGTTTCCTGTTGCAGCAAGCTTCATGTATGGAGATACGCCACATGGGTTGCGCGCATTTATTGGCGCGCCTTTGTTTGCAGTTTTGACCGCGTTGGGTGTTTTCTTTATTTTTGAGAAAATAATGCCTTTTTTTAATGCGCAGGAAAATGCAGAGAAAAGAAAAAAATGGTCGTTTCTTTTTACAGCAGTTGTTTTTCTTCTTTTTGTTGTTCAGGCAGGCGTGTATTATCACGACTATTTCACAAAATATAAAACATATTCTTATGATTATTGGATGGCATATAATGAACCTATGCTTGATTATGTGACTTCAGTTCATGATCAATATGATCACGTTTATTTCAGTGCGAACAGCATGGACAGAATGGGAATTTACTTTGTTTATTATCTCAAGATAGATCCAGCATTATATTTAGAAGCTGGTTTGGAAAACGCAACAGGTCTCGGGATTTGTGATATCAATACTTGTTATAATGAAAGCGAGCATAATCTTTATGTATTTCGCGGCTTTGAATTGAAAGAAACGAATGGAACCCATCAGATTTATTATCCAGATAACAAGACTATTGCAGTGAAGTTTGTGGGTTGACGTTTTCCTCTATTTTTCTCTTGTGAAATAGTAAACGACACAATTGACGCATAAAATATAATGTCGTTTACTATTCTAGTAACGGACAACAAGTATGCTTTATTTATGTCCGTTACTAAAACAACAACCTTAATAAATCAAAGAAAACATCTCTTCTCGATGGAAAATTCTGGAGAAAAAAGATGGATTCCTTTTTGTTTGCTCGCGATCTTCTTTATTCTTGCAGTTGGAAGTATGCGTATCAATTCCGCGACAAGTGATGAAGTTGCGCACATTCCAGCGGGCTACACCTATTGGAAATATTTTGATTACAAAATTAATCCAGAACATCCACCTTTCATCAAACTCTGGGCAACACTACCTTTCTTGATTATTCAACCAGCTCTTCCTGAAGATCCAGGATATTGGGAACGCGCGGATCAATGGGAGTTTGGGAGACAGTTTTTGTACTGGAGTGGCAATGACGCGGATCAACTCTATTTCTGGAGTAGGTTCATGATTGTTATTATTGGCATAATTTTAGGATATTATGTCTATCGTTGGGCAGCAGAGTTGTATGGCTGGAAAGCGGGCGCGCTTGCGCTTGGGTTGTATGTCTTTGATCCGAACATTATTGCGCATTCAACGATTGTGCAGACAGATGTTCCAATCAGCGCGGCAATTTTTGTCCTTGTTTATTACTTCTGGAAATACACAAAAGACAAAACAGAAACTTTTTTTTCAACAGCACAACTTGTTGTCCTTGGTATGCTTGTGGGACTCTGCTTCGCGATTAAATATACAGGCGTTTATGTGATTGGATTTATCGCAGTGCTTTATCTGCTTCATCTTTTCTTTGTGTATGTGAAAATGCATAAAGAAAAACAGGAACATAAAAAAGAAATAGACACAGACGCAGAAAAGAAACAAGAACATGAGCAAAAACAACAAAACATTTTCATTGGTTTTTATGATTTCATAACGTCAGACAAAGGAACAGTAGAACTCACGAGCGCAGCAAAAGCGTTTGGGATTGTTCTTGCAATCGGACTTTTTTTCCTTCTTGCAACCTATGGCTTTGTGAACGCGAAGGAATATTACTTAGGGTTCAAAGATGTCGTAACGCATTCAACTGCAGGACATCCTGCATATCTTCTTGGTATGAATTCGCAGGAAGGATGGTGGTATTATTTTATTGTTGCGTTTTTTGTGAAGACTCCCATACCAACAATCATTCTGTTTTTTGCAGCATTTTTTATGTTTTTCAAAACCAGAATGGAGCAATGGCAGGAGTTGCGTAACGAATTTTTCCTTCTTGTTCCTGCGGGTCTCTATTTCCTTTCTTTTGTTGTGAACGATATTAACATTGGACTGCGACATATTCTTCCAGTCTATCCATTCCTTTATGTCTTTGCAGGATCTCTTATGATTGCAAATTGGGACGCGCTGAAAGAACCATTTGTGAAATACAAGCATCACGCAACATATATTTTAGGAGTTCTCATTGGTTGGCTTTTAATTGGAACAATTCTTGCGTACCCTTATTACATTCCGTACTTTAACGAGTTTACGGGCGGATCAGAAAATGGCTACAAATATCTTCTCGATTCAAATGTCGATTGGGGACAGTCGCTGAAAGAAACAGCGCAATGGCTTGAAGACAATGGGTATGAAAATGAAACCATTAGATTGACGTATTTCGGTAGCGAAGACCCATTGTATCGCGGGATTGAATCAAAAAGCATCGCCTGCGCACCAACACCAGGCATCCATGTCATTAGTGTTGATCGATTGTATGATTTTATGGGCAATCAATATGGTTGCGCCAATTGGTTAAAAGACTACGAGCCTGTTGCTGTAATTGGCTATAGCATATTCATTTATGATATTCAAGATCCTGTAGTTGTGGAAAATTACGATGTTTGTAAAGCAGATTGCAGTAAAGGATGCGCAGAAAGAGGAGAAGTGTATGGAGATAGTGTCTATAAAGACAAATGCATTTGTATTTGTTCCACTGCGACGAATGAAGATTTGGGGATTATCTAAATAAGAAAAGGCTCTGTAGAAAGTTGTTTTAGCAGCAAGAGTCAAAGTCTTTAGAAAAATCAAAAGAACTGACAAGGGGGTTGTCCCTTACGGGGAATGTCAGTTATAGGAAGAATAAAAGAAGACTTTGAAGCTGCTAAACTGAGCGAATGCGAAGACTTTCTACAGAGCTATAAAAAAAGCATAACGTTTAAACTTCTTCTCCCACAATAATATTATTCGTTGTTTTTAAAATTCTAATCTTGACTGTGCCGCTTTGTTTTTTGCACATCGGCACACTAATAAGACGATCCCGAGCAACACAGAGCTTCTCATGAAAATAGCGTCCGGGGCCAATAATTTGCGCTTCAATAGTTTCTCTGCGCGTAAACGGTACAGGATATTCTTTTGTAGTCTCAAGAGTATATTTTTCCACATCTTCTTTGAGCTTCACGCCGGTCTTCTTTTCAAGTTCTTCGATTTTTTTGAAAAAATCTTCCCAACTAATCTCTTCTACTGGATTTCTTCCAAATTTATTATGACAAAATTTCTGGATGCGCACAGGGCATTGAATTTCTTTGCCAAACGCAATAATTTTTTCCATCTCTTCATCGTTCACCGCGTCAACCCAGACTGGGGCGATGGTGACCTGCATCTTTTTTGCAGCATACGAAACCATCTTCTTGACATGTGCAATGCTGTATGCGGGATTGCCCATAATTTTCTTCGCTGCCTCTGTGTCCATTGCGCTGATAGAAACATTGAGCTCAGTTAATCCAGCTTTTGCGAGCTGATCAATCATCGCCTCTGTTAACAATGCGGCAGTCGTAATGATAGTGATTTCTTTCACCCAGTCTATTGCTTTCAAGTCAGCGACAAGTTCAACAATTTCCGGGTAGAGCAGCGGTTCGCCATGCACATTAATGTAAATGTGAATATTGGAACATTTCTTGAAATCAAGGAGCTTTTTTGTTTCTTCGACAAGATATTCCCTTTCCACAAAAAAATCATATCCTTTTTTTGAGCCAATGCCTTCATCAACAGAGCAAAATGTGCAGCCCATCGTGCAGCCAGTGATTGGTTTTACTTCAAGAAAGTTTGATCCTCTGTCTTGAATGCCGATGAATCGTGTTCCAATAAGGGGGATGCCCGCATTTCGATGGATGTAAAATGTTTTTTTGCGTGTGTAAATGCCAATAAGATTTTGAAAGCCTTTTTCTATTAAAATGTTGAATTTGTGCTGAAGCTTTTTCTCATTCAGCTCTGGAAATGTAATGCTATCCTCAGTTATGCTGTATGTTCCTAATACCGCAAGCTCCTTATGAGGGATGAGAAAATAATAGGATCGAAGAAAAATGACTTTGAGCGCATCCTCTTGTTCCCGAAACTGCAATGTCTGATAGGTAAGTGTTGCCATAAACCAATCTAAAGCACTCCTCTTTTTTAAATCTTCCTTGAGAAACAACTACTTGAGGGTAGTTTTATCCGCGCTACGCTCGTCGATGGACAATCATTCTTTTAAAGAAAAAGAGTTTTCACTTTGTTATGGAAGAAGGAGAAGATGAAATGGGTCAGAATGCTCATGCAGAAAGCAGCGGGAGTGGTGCTCTTCAGAATAGCGAACAGGATGAGCAGTGCATTGCCATTACGTATGAAACTCTTTTTGACATTCTCCGCATGGAAAAGCGAAGAGAAGATTTGCAGCAGCTTCAGCCCTCGTTCTTTGATGACACGGTGCATTATCTCAAGCAAAAAAAAGAGCTCATTCGCAAGCGGGATCATGAGTCCGGCATTGATTCATTTGATGAAATAAAAAAGCTTAGCATCCAGTATGAAAACATCCAAAAAATTATCAAAGAAATTTATGAGCGCCGGGAGAAGAAAATTCTTATGATGGCGTTGAACAAATCGCGGACAAAAATGAGCACCATGAATGTGGATGTTCTCTTGCCGCAGGAGATGGAATTTTATCAGCAGTTAACGAGATTGCTTGATACATACCGAGTTGATGTGTTGGAGAAATTGATTCGCGGGATGATTCCAAAGCAACAAATAGCAGCAGTGGTAAGTTCACTCAGTTCAGCTTCTTCACAAATTTCTTCTGTTGCTCGTCAGGAAATTGAAACGCCTGTTCCAACATACTCCAGACAAGACGAGAGTCCATCTAAGCAAATGGAACAAGAGAAGAAAGAGAGTACTGAGAACAACGCAAGCGTTGAAAAAGATGTGGGATTAATGCAAGTCAAATTTTTGCAAGCGATGGAAGAGTTTGTTGGTCCTGAACTCGAATCGTATGGACCGTTTGATGCGCATGCTGTTGCGATGATTCCAAGTATGATTGCAACACTCTTTATTAGTTCTGGTGTTGCTGAAGAAGTAAAGTAAATTTTTTGTTTTGATTGGATATTTATTTCTCTAAAAAATAAATAATAAAAATTTAGGGATTCATTAGGACTGTGAGGCGATTCATCTAAGCAGGGGAGTTGCCCACTAATAAGAATACACGCACCAACAAAGCTTTATTGTCAGGGGGACCCATTGCCGCAGCAATGGGGTATTCTTTAATTAAAAGTATAATCAAAAAATGTATAAAAAAGAGAACGTAAAAGAAGCGAAAAGAATAAAATAAAAACTACTCAACAGCAACTATCTTAACCTGAAAGTGCAAGTTCTTTCCAGCAAGTGGATGATTCAAATCTAAAGTAACCATCTTGTCATCAACGTCAACAACAGTTGCCATCATTTGCTGTCCTTCTTTGCTCATGAGGCCAATTTGCTGTCCTTTTTCAGGAGAAAAGTCTTTGAACAATTCCTTTGGAACTTTCTGTACCATCTGTTCATGCTTTGGTCCGTAACCATGTTCTGGAGTGATGTCAATCTTCTTTTCGTCGCCAGTATTCAATCCTTCGACACCTTCTTCAAAACCGCAAATAACTTGATGTTGTCCAACAGTAAACGTGAGTGGATCTCGTCCCTCGCTGCTGTCAAAAACACTGCCATCATCGAGTGTTCCTGTATAATGTAATGTGACTTTGCTTCCTTCTTTTATTACCATTTTTTCCTCCTACTGATAATAGCCACTAACAGTGACCATCGTGCGATATCCCGGAACACCAGGAGTATATGCTCCTTGTGTGTTTGAGTTTGCGATATTCTGTGCAATCGCTAAAACATGATCATAAGGTCTTCCACTCGTAACGTCAGCAACACGCTCGCCATCTTTGCCTGTTCTAAAGATTTCTACTTGGAATCTCGGTGCGTCAAAACGCTCTATTGGTCGTTCTCCTCTAAAACAGCTCAACGCAGCTTCTAATGTTGCTCCAGATCGTTCGTAATGTTTCTGTACCATTGTATCTCCATAAGAAAGAGCACAGAAGAATGTGATTTCTTATGAAAGGGAAAAACGCAGTTTGATTTATATGTTTTATGGGCTAGAAACCCTTCATTTTCGCAGTAACTTATATAAAACAACCCTGCTTTCTTTAGGATATGACAACACCTATATTTCAACTGGTAAGACAGATCGAAGACGACGACATTGGATTGCGAACAATGCGACTTGTCACAAAGCTTGGTGTAAGAACAGTCGAAGGTCTTGCGGAGTATAGCGCAGCATATATTAGAACACAAACAGCAGATTCAGAAGCAGTTGTTGATGTGTTAGCAGAACTTCTTACGACACAATACCAATTAACCTTTGCAGAAACATATAAGCCAAGGTAACAAACTATAAATACCTCCTTCCAAAACAGTATTCTATGCTTTTCACGTTGAAAGAACTCTTTGATGTCATCATGATGACCATAGGAGTAGGATTTATTTTCATGGATAGCTTTGGACTCCAAACCATCCGTCACACAGTCAAATCCTACGTCGAAGATCCAGTGGCGTATTATCAACATGCGTTAGGAAAAAAAGTCAGCAGCTTCAACTGGAGTACTCTTTGGCTTGCTTGTCTCATCACAGCGCCAGCGGTTATTTTTCACGAACTTGCGCACAAATTAGTCGCGATCTCATATGGACTTCAAGCAACGTTTCACGCAGCATATTTCTGGCTGAGTTTTGGAGTCATCATGAAATTATTAAACACTGGCTTTATTTTCTTCGTGCCAGGGTATGTAAGTTTTAGTGGGGCAGCAACACCAATTCAGTCTGCAACAATCGCGTTCGCAGGTCCATTTCTGAATTTTGTTTTATGGTTCACCTGCTGGTTTATTCTGAAATTTAAACCAATCGCAATATCAACAAGAACAATGCAGATTCTTGCGGCAACACGCTACATCAATGGGTTTTTATTCATCTTCAACATGATTCCGTTAGGATTTTTTGACGGCGCGAAAGTATTGGAAGGAATTGTGTATTATTTTGCACAATAAACATCTGTTCCCTTTTGCCCAAGAATAAATCCTACAACAAACTTTTTATACTCCTTCTTCAATACCTCCATAATGCAGCAACACCAAAAATCCACAGAAGAACTCCTTCAGGAAGTTGCAGCAGTCTCTGACGAACACGAATTCTACACACCCATTGTCAAAGGATATGAGAAAGGAAAAACAAAATATGTTTTTGTCTTTGGAACAGTCATGTCTGGGTTAGGAAAAGGAATTTTCTCGAGTAGTCTTGCAAAATTAATGCAGGATAAAGGATTCAGAATAGAGCCAATAAAAATGGAAGGTTATTTGAATCTCGATTCAGGAACACTAAATCCATTCCGTCATGGCGAAGTCTTTGTATTGGAAGATGGCACAGAAACAGACATGGATTTGGGAACCTATGAACGATTTCTCAATAAGAGTCTCAGCAAAGATAATTTTATGACAACTGGCCAAATCTACACTACAGTGCTTGAAAAAGAACGAAAAGGAGAATATCTGGGAAGAGATGTTCAAATTATCCCGCATGTGACTGCGGAAATAAAACGCAGATTAAGAACACTTGCAGTAACGAAAAATGCAGAAATTATTTTCGTTGAAGTAGGGGGCACAGTAGGAGATTTGGAAAATTCGCATTATATGGAAGCAATCAGGGAAATGATTTACGAAGAAGGAAAAGAGAACATTTGTTTTGTTGGTTTAACATACATCATCAATTCAGGAATTCTTGGAGAACAAAAATCAAAAGCAGCGCAACTGGGAATAAAAAAGCTCATGGAGCTTGGGATTCAGCCAGACGTTATTGCCTGCAGATCAGAGCATCCTGTGACAGAAAAAGTCCGAGAGAAAATAAGCATCTACTCTAACGTCCCAATAGAAAGAGTAGTAAGCATGCATGATGTCAAGTCTATTTACCTGCTTCCTCAATTACTTCGTGACGCGAAAATCGATGAGTATGTGGTAAAACATCTGAAACTAGAAAAACTCGTCAGCAAAGAAGCAATGGAAAAAAACAAAGAAGCATGGAAAACAATGCTCGAAAAACTAAAAACACCAAAGAAAATCACGATCGGCATTACAGGAAAGTATACGATGATTCGCGATGCGTACGCGTCAGTCATTCACGCGTTGCAACATGCGGGAATGCATAATAATGTGGATATAGATATCAAGTGGATTGAAACAACAGCGATTGAAGAAGGAAAAACAACAGTGGAAAAAGAGTTGGAAGGAGTTGCAGGCATTGTTGTTCCAGGAGGATTTGGGAAGCGGGGCGTTGAAGGAAAAATTATGTGTCTCAAATGGGTGCGGGAAAATAATATTCCCTATCTTGGATTGTGTTATGGTTTTCAAATGGCAGTGATTGAGTTTGCAAGAAATGTATGTGGCTTAAAAGATGCGCATACAACAGAAGTTGCGCCAAATACAGCACATCAGGTCATTGACATTCTTCCAGAGCAAAAAAAGATTGAAGGACTTGGCGGCAATATGCGGCTGGGAGTCCGCGATGTAGAAGTCAAAAAAGGCACAAAGGCGTGGGAATTATACAGCAAAAAAGAAACAGCAAGAGAGCGCTTCCGTCATCGATATGAAGTCAATCCAGAGTATATTTCTATTTTAGAAAAGCATGGGCTTGTGTTTTCTGGCAAAGCGCCAAACCATCCAATTATGCAAATTTTAGAATTACCCAAGCAGAAATTCTTTATGGGGTCACAGTTCCACCCCGAATTCACAAGCAGACCATTAAGTCCAAATCCAATGTATATGGGTTTTATCAAGGCATGTTTGGAAAAGTAGAAAAAAGCATGCTCAATAAGAACCTTTTTATAGAACTAATTCTTGAAACTCTTTATGGCAATTGATGTATCATTTCTTCCCCAATTGAACCGCTTAAGCCTTCTCGTCAAGAAGCGAATCACCTCGACAATGGCAGGAACAAGACCTTCCATAGCAAAAGGAAGAGGATTAACGATCACTGATTACCGCCAGTATACAAAAGGAGATGATCTCAGATTCTTAGATTGGAGATTGTATGCGAGAACAGACAAGGATTATATCAAGCTGTTTGAAGAAGATCGATCATTAACAACGCATATTATTCTTGACAGAAGTACAAGTATGGATTTTGGAAACAAAACAACGAAGTTTGAATACGGCGCAATGTTAGGATTGGCGTTTGCGTATCTCACCCAGAGACATAATGATAAATTTGTCTTCTCGACTTTTGCAGAAGACCTTACTTTTTTGCGTCCGAGTAAAGGAATGTCACAGATCGCGTCAATTGTCGAGAGTTTAAAAAAATCTCAAGTCAAAGGAGAATCACGCTTTGAGTATAGTATGCGACGATATAAAGAGTTAATTCATTCAAAATCCGTTGTTATAGTGATCAGCGATTTTTTGATTAATGCAGAAGAAATTCGCAAGGGATTATTACGATTGGGCGCTAAAAATGAAATCAAAATCATCCAAGTATTGGACAGGGATGAAGTAGAACTAAAAATTGAAGGAGATGTCAATTTGCATGACGCAGAATCAAACACAGTGCTGCGAACATACATCAGTAAACGGCTCAGACAAACCTACCAAGGAAAGCTCAATGAGCATACAGAACAGGTGCATGATCTTTGTAACAAAGCAGGCGCGCATTTCTATCAGGTGGTGACAGACGTGGATGTTTTCGAAAATTTCTATCGTATTATTCGTATGCCTTGACAATCATCTTTATAAAACTCAAATTTCTTCACTTTTCATGAAACTCGTCCTTGCAAGCAATTCTTGGATTCGAACGATGTTATTTGATAAACTCAATTTGGAATACACAAAAGACCCTCCTGAAGTGGACGAGGAAGCGTTAGAAGCGATCTATCAAGACCCAAAAGAACGAGTGGTGAAACTTTCTGAAGCAAAAGCAAATGCGCTCATCCAAAAATACAAAGGACAGGATGTCCTGATTATCGGTTCTGACTCTCAAAATCTGAGACAGGGAGTATCTTATGGCAAACCAAAAACAAAAGAAGAAGCGTTTACGATGATTAAAGCAGCGTCAAATGGCAGAGATACGCAAATCAGTGGGTGGTGTGTCATAAACGCGAGAACAGGGCAGAGCTGGAGTGGCTATGATGAATTGCATTTTGATTATCTGCCTATTAGTGATGAAGCAATAGAAAAATATCTTGCAGATCCGAATAATAAAACATTCAAGTGTTCAGGAGGTTTTGACATTGGCAGTTCCTTCTATCTTCGCCATTGCGGCCGAGTAGAAGGAAGTCATGGTATGTTCCATGCGATTCCGATGGAAAAAATAATTCCTGTGTTGCAGGAAAATGGATTTGAGATTTAATTAAAATATAATTACAGAAAAAAGAAAGAATAGAGAAAAGTAATGAGTGATGACAATGGACGATGTGAAACATAATTGTGGAGTAGTTGTTGCCCATACACTTGAAGATACCTATGAAATGCTTCGTGGACTTCAGCATAGGGGAAGAGAAGCAGCGGGGATTGCGGCAATTAGCGATAGGGAAATAAATGTCGTTAAATGGGAAGGAAGAATGCGTGATTTTGATATCACAGATCTTTATAGAATTCTTGCAGATTCAGCGCATACCTTTTTAGGTCATGTTCGATATGCGACGAGTGGAAGAAAAGAAAAAATACTGCAAGATGCGCATCCTCATGTTATTGGAGGAAAAATATTGAATTGTAGGACACACATCATTATTGAAAATCCAGATATAGTTGGCGTGCATAATGGTCAAGTAGATGCTTCTTTTTTTTCTGATTTAGAACAAAAAGTTTTTGCGACAGAGTGTGATACAGAACGCTTATTACATTTTTATCGTGAAAAAGGCGCGCGTGAACTCATGCGAAAAATACCAGGTGCATATACAGTAGCAATTGCAGATCGACGCCAAAGAGATGTTATAGTTATGCGTGATAGAACAGGAATCAAACCAGGAATACTATGGAAAAAAGATGGGAAGTATGGAATTGCTTCAGAAGACTGTGCATTAATCGGAAGAAATGCTTCTTTTGTAGAAGATCTTACGCCTGGTGCATTATACTTTCTAGGTCCACATGGCACGCCGACAAAAGAGCATGTTCATCAAGATGCAGTTCGTCGCGCATGTTTTTTTGAGTGGGGGTATGTTGCAAATCATGCGTCTAATCTCAATGGTGTCCATGTCACAAGATTACGTCAATCGTTGGGAGAAGAACTTGCAGTTGAATTTAATCCAGGTGGATTTGATTATGTAACATTTCTGCCGCGGTGTCCGGAAGCAGCGGCAGAAAGATATGCAGAGGCGACAGGTATTCCTTTTTTACCTGCGTTTTACAAAATGCGAAATGAACGTGCATTTCAAGGGTCAACAACAGGAGATCGTGCGGATTCAATAAATGGAAATTTGTATCTCATCCCAGAAGTACGTAATCTATTACGAGGGAAACGCGTGATTCTCATTGATGACAGTATTATTCGCGGAAACAATGTAGGCAAGGCAAAAAGACTTTTGTATGAAGAAGCAGGTGTTGCAGAAGCAGTTCTTCTGAGTTACACGCCACCTATTGGAATTGTTGGTGCAGATGGTGTTCCACGAGGATGTGAGTTTGGGGTAGACATGCCGCCAAACGATAGTTTTATTGCACGAGGAAGAAGCAGTGAAGAGATTAGTACTGCGGCAGGATTGCGAGTAGTCTATCTTTCTGTGGATGGTATGCTCCGTGCATTTGAGAAAGCAGGACTCCAAAGAAATGCTCTCTGCACCTATTGCATTGGCGGAGAGCATCCATTCAAGTAAAATTTTATATATCTTCATAAAATCCATCTGCCCATGACAAAACAATTATACTACACGAACAGTTATCTGACAGACTGCACAGCAACAGTAACAGAAGTCAATAAAGACGAAACAGGAAAAGCACTGTTCGTTGTTCTCGATCAAACAGTCTTTTATCCAACAGGTGGTGGACAGCCACATGATATAGGAACGCTGACAACATTCAATGTGCTTTTTGTTGGAAATGTCAATGGACAAATAAGCCATCAGGTAGATCATGAAGGTCTTCAGCCAGGAGATATAGTTCAAGGAAAAATAGACTGGCAGCGCAGATATCAACTGCAAAAAATGCACACCGCGTGCCATGTTCTCAGTGCAGTGTTCATTAAAGAAACAGGAGCGTTCATTACAGGAAATCAACTCAACCTTGATCAATCAAGAATTGATTTCAGTTTGGAAACATTTGATAGAGAAAAGATTCAAGAGTATATCAATAAAGCAAATGAATTGCTTGCGACAAATCAGGAGATAGAAGTATCATTCATGCCAAGAGTTGAAGCGGAAAAGATTCCGGCGCTTTCCAAGCTTGCGATGGGGCTGAAGCAAGGGGTCAATGAAATCCGCGTGGTGAAGATCGGAAATATTGATACACAAGCAGATGGCGGCACGCACGTG
>CAYLMH010000015.1:0-8783 GCA_964385055.1 uncultured Methanosarcinales archaeon | reverse complement strand
AGAACACAAAAGAAATAGGAAAGATTGAATTAATCAAATGCGATAATAAAGGAAAGAGTAATCGAAGACTTTACTTTAAGCTTGTCTAAATAATCAACCAGGAACATGTATACGCGCTCAGCTCACTAAAAACACGCACCAGCTAAGTCCTAATTCACAATTTAACCTTTATGGAAATATAGGGAATTTAAAAATAAAAACGGAGCTAACAATAATTAAAAATCAAAATGGAAATCACCTTCCGCGAAGCAAAAGAAGCAGACTATCCAACAATCATTCAGCTCCATAAATCAGAAGACTGGGGTCTTGACACGCCAAGAACATTGAGGAATTTCCAAGAGCAGGGAAATCTGATTGTGGTGGCAGAGTATAACAATGAAATGATTGGAAAAATGGATCTTATGCAAAAGAAGCGAGAAAGAAAAGAATTCTTGTACGTTGAGCGATTAATAATTCAGGAAGAATACAGAAATAAAGGAGTCGGAAAGAAATTCTTGGCATTCGCAGAAGCAGAATGCAAAAAACGCAATCTCCCATTTCTCGATGTTGCAGTCCGAGATGAAAATGATATCGCGAAAAAACTTTATCGCGGTCATGGATTTGACATCATCGGAAAAAAAGTGTATATGAGAAAGGAGATAAAATAATTTTTCGTCAAAACCTCCACACCTTTTTCTCAAAATCAACAATTTTCCCTGCAACAATAGCAACACCTTCTTTCTTCAACAGTGCAATTTTCGCACGACCACCATGCGCAAATCCACCCAGAGATCCATCAGAACAAACAACACGATGACAAGGAACAGCAGGAGCAAAAGGATTCTTATTCAACGCTTGTCCTATTGCGCGATAGACATTTCCATCTTTCCCAAGTGCCTTTCCAATCTCTTTATATGTCGTTACTTTTCCTCGAGGAACTTTCTTAAGAATGGTGTAAACCTTATCCTGAAAAATAGTGACCATCTTAGACAAAGAAGATTGCAAGAAGACCGACCGCTAATATAATTGCGCTGCAGGCTAAGACTTTCTTTGCAAATTCTTTTCCTCCAAAGAAATATGCGATGCCAGCTTTTGTGATGGTATTGCTTGCAACAGCGAGCGTAATGCAGGTCACTGCGACAGAAGTGGTTATTTCACCAGTTGAAGCGAGTGTTGCCATGGAAATCGTAATTGCGTCAACGTCTGCAAGACCTGCAAGAACGCTCGCAACATAAAGCCCAGAGCTTCCGAAAAGTGCTTGTAATAATTTCGCGAGAAATAAAACAAATCCAAAAAGCAGACCAAATTTGAGTGCAGGGAGAAGTGCGAAGGGACTTTGAAAGACAACAGCTGTTTCAGCTTTTCTTCCCTGTGGACTTCGTTGATAATAAAGATAAATAGCGCATCCTGCAGACGTTATGGTCATAAGTCCAAGCGTAAAGAGAGAGGAGAAAAAGACTTCTTTATTCAGGATAGACGTCACAAAAAGGACACGGGCAAACATAATTGTCCAAGCAAGAATAATTCCAAATGCAAACGTGTATACTAACTTTGACTTCTTAGAATGTTCAGAAAGTGTGCTTGTGACCGCAGTGCTGCTGACTAATCCGCCTATCGCGCCGGTAAGTCCTATTCCTTTTTTAGCGCCAACGGTTTTAATCAAAACATATCCTGCAGTGGAAAGTGCGCAGATGAAAACAACCATAAGCCAAATCTTGAAAGGGTTGAACACTTGTGTCGCAGAAAGAAGATGTTGTACAGAGGGAAATAGGCTAATGATATCACTCAAAACAGGAATATCAAGAGGAGAATACGCTTTGTTGGGGAGCAACGGTAAGATGACTGCAGAAATAATCCCTAATTTCAATCCTGCGTGAACTTCTTCAACTGCAAGTTTTTTTGCAAACTTATGAAGCGTATATTTGTAAGACAAGATAGTCGTCATGAGAATAGCAGTGATCACTGCAATAAGCAAAAGGTTGTATGAAACCATAACTCCCACTAAGAAAACAACAAGCGCAGAAATTTCGCTTGTTGCGCCGACACCTTTTCCTTTCCAAGCGACGATACAATACGCGGCAACGAGAAAGATAATAATCCCGCTGAACGCGACAAGAACAAGTTGAAATTCTCCTACTTGTTGTGCAATAAAGCCGATGAGCCAGCCAAAGAGGGAGATAATAGTAAATGTCCGTATTCCTGCAAAGTCCTGAACTTTTTGTTTCTGATGCTGAAATTCACGTTCAATACCGACGATGAGTCCAAGAAGAAGCGCTAATCCAAAATGTTCCAAAAGTCCCAGTTGTACCACGATAAACCCCTTTTCTCGCAATTGGTAATATTTACTACCAAGCACTAAAGAAATACCTTTATATATTTTGCCCTCAGTAAAATTTCATGCTCAAAAAAAGTTTTATTTTCTTAGATAAGATCAGTCATGCGTCAGAGAAAAAGATATGGGAGCAGAACATTCATACATGGGATCATTTTTTAGAGACCAAAGACATTCATGGTATTGGAAAAACAAGAAAAATATTTTACGATCAGCAAATTCATCACGCAAAGAAAGCAGCTGTTGATGATGATGTGCAAACATTGAGTACATTGTTTCCCAAACAAGAACATTGGCGTCTCTATAATCTCTTCAAAGAGCAGGCATGTTTTCTCGATATAGAAACAAGTGGATATTATGGAGACATTACAGTCATAGGGATCTATGATGGCAGAGAAACAAAAACAATGATTAAGGGAAAAAACCTTAACCTTCCACTCCTCAAAAATCTTTTGCAGCAATATAAAATGATTATCACATTTAATGGTTCAAGCTTTGATCTGCCGGTCATAAACCGCTATTACCCAAATACGATCCCCAACATTGCGCATGTGGATCTTCGTCATGTCCTTGCGAAGGTAGGGTACACAGGAGGTTTGAAGAGCATCGAAAAGCAGCTTGGAATAAAGCGTGCAGAAGAAGTCCGCGATGTCAATGGAAGTGACGCGGTGTATTTCTGGAATATGTACAAAGCAACAGGGCAGGAGAAGTATCTTGACCTCCTTGTCAAATACAATGAAGAAGATATTGTTAATCTCAAACCCTTAGCAGATTTTGCAGTAAATGAGTTAGGGAAGAAAGTCTTTGAGAATCCAATCAGTAATGAATGCATCAACTAATATAAATCTAATTCTTCGAGAAATACAGCACAATATCGCCATCGCTATTCAAATTGACCCATTCTTCTGCGCCATTCAAGTTGTACGTTCCATCAGTGGTCAACATTTTGCTTGCATCTTTAGTGTCTCCATTATCGTAGCCAGTAAGGATAATGATCTCATTCGTGTCATAAACAAGGAGCTTGATGACCGCGTTATTCATGTCAGTAACAACACCACCACAACTCTCGCTGTCATAATGAAGAAGTTCTGCAATTGCGCTATTTTCGCAGGGATTTCCAATCAAAATCAAATCGTCAGAAGTAAGATCAGTCACTTCGCTTGCAAGTTTTGTTTCTGCCGTAATGTCGTACGTGACCAAATACGTGCTAATAACTGTCGCAGTAATGACGTCAGTTGAAGGCGCGTCATCGCCAACAACGATAATGGGATCGTCTAAAAATGAAGGGTAATCATAAAGTGTTGTGTCCTCGAGTTTATCGCAGTCTTCAGGGCAGGAGTTGAATGTTTCATAATACGTGCAGAGAGAATCACCACACTCAGGAGCAGCATAATCAAGTTCAGCATCCTCTTCAGAAGTTTCTTCATCATTGGCTGTCGCTTCTTCACTGTTTTCTTCTCTCTCTTCAGTTGCACCAATATCTACAGTGTTTGCACCACTGAGCACATCATCAAAAAGATCGCCAGTTTCAGTTTCTTCTGTTTCTGTTTGTGTCATCGTTTCAGAATCTCCGCTTTGTTTGCAGGAAATTAAAAATAAGAATAAAATCATTACTGTAAGAAAAATAATTATTTTTCTGTTCACAACCATAGTAAATGGTACATCTCCCTCTCTATTTAAAATTTGTGAATTTAAAAAATGAATGATAGAACTACTTTTAAAATCGCCAATCATAAAAAAAATAAACACCCAACTGCATGAACGCAGTGGGGACCCAAAGTGCCACTTCAAAAAAAGAAGTGGCACTTTGGGGTATTATTATTGAAGTGATCATATATTCGATGCAATCCTCATCTCAATAAGGTAAGAAGAATGAGAACAATAGAGAAACTATAAAAAAGAACGAACGAATCAAACTTCATGAAAGGATTCATCATCGATCCAACTTACAGAATCAAGGATAATAAGGCATATCTCTATTTTTATGGTCGCTTAGAAAATGGCGAATCTTTCCTCACGATAAATGAAACGCGACCATACTTCTTCATAACAAAAGCAGATCAAAAAAAAGCAGAAGAGTTGATCAAAAAAGAAAAACTCAACATAAGCGTAGAAAACTGTCAGATGAAAGATTTCCAGGAGCGTCCTGTTGTAAAGATTCTCGTTGATGTTCCGCCAACAGTTCCAAAACTCAGAAAAGCGTTTGAAGACAATGGAATCCAGTGTTACGAAGCAGATATTCGTTTTGTGTACAGAACAATTATTGACAAAGAACTTCTGGGAAGCATTGAAGTTGAAGGTGAGTTTGAAACAACAAAGCTGGTCAACAGGGTCTACACAGAACCAACGATCACGAGAGCAACAATCCAAAGTCCGAAGCTCACTGTCCTCTCATTTGACATTGAAACAAGTATGAACACAGAAGAAATTTTCTCCATCGCGATCGCGGCGAGAAAGTATAAAGAAGAGAAAACAATTAGAAAAAACTTCATCGTTGCAAAAAATAAAGTAGAGCATCCCCACACAGAAACATGCCATACAGAAAAAGACATGCTGGAAGCATTTCAAAAGATTGTAAACGAAATAGATCCAGACATTATCACTGGTTGGAATGTCGTTGATTTTGATTTTCGTGTCATCAGAGATCGCTGCAAGCATTACAGAATTCCATTTCAAATTGGCAGAGCAGAAGAAGAAACAAAAGTCAGAATTGAATCGCAGTTCTTCAAAGAATCAAGTGTCACAATTGTGGGTAGACAAGTTCTTGATGGAATTGCACTCCTTAAGAATTCATTCATCAAACTTGACGATTACAAATTAGACACTGCGGCAAAAACAATTATTGGAAAAAAGAAAGCATTGGATTTTTCCAGCGACAGCGCAGAGAATAAATCCAAGTTGGGAAAAGGCGCGCAGATCGAAGAATTGTTCAAGCATGATCCGCTCACGTTAGTAAAATACAACGAAAAAGACGCAGAGCTCGTGCTCGAAATTCTGGAAGCAAAGGATCTTATCAATCTGGTTATCCAACGTTCGATGTTAACAGGAATGCAGATTGATAGAGTCAACGCATCCATTGCATCGCTGGACTCGTTATATATTCGTGAAGCAAGAAAGCGCGGTTATGTCTGTCAAGGATCCGCATACAGTGAAGGAGAAGAAAGAATCAAGGGTGGGTTTGTGCGAGATTCCATCCCTGGAATTTATGATTATATAATTGTCTGCGACTTCAAAAGTCTGTATCCAAGTATCATCAGAACATACAATATTGATCCATTATCATTTCAAAAAGATGGAACAATCGTTGCGCCAAATGGCGCGAAATTTCGCAATGAAGATGGAATTCTTCCATTATTAATTCAGCGGCTTTGGGAGCAGCGTGATGAAGCAAAAAAGAAAAAAGACGCAGTGGCAAGTTATGCGATCAAGATTACCATGAACTCCTTCTACGGTGTTCTTGCAAGTCCGATGTGCAGATTTTACAGCTTGGAAATGGCAAGCGCAATCACCAGTTGGGGTCAGGAAATTGTGAAGGAATCTGCAGAAGAAGTCGAAAAAACAGGGTACAATGTTATTTATGGAGACACAGATTCTATTTTTATTGAAACAAAAAAAGATAATTACGAAGACGCAAGTAAAGTAGGAGAAAAGATTGCGCATGACATTAACGTCCATTTCAAGAAAAAAGTAAAAGAACAATGTGACAGAAACTCCTATCTCGAGTTGCAGTTTGAAAAAGTGTATAGCAGATTTATCATGCCAAAAATTCGTGGCACAGAAGTTGGCGCAAAAAAGCGCTATGCAGGCATGCGCACTGATGGTAAGGAAGAGAAACTCGATATAGTTGGTTTAGAGACAGTAAGACGCGACTGGACAGAGTGCGCAAAACAATTCCAAATCACGCTGTTAAAGAAAATATTTGCGAAGCAGGAAGTCATTCCGTATATCAAAAAATTTGTGGAAGAAGTCAGAGCAGGAAAGCACGATGACCTTCTCATCTACAAAAAATCATTGAGTAAAGATGTCGAAGGCTATACGAAAACAACACCGCCGCATGTCAAGGCAGCGAGATTGTTAGACAAAATAGAATCCAACATCATCGAGTATTACATCACAGAAAATGGTCCAGAACCGTTGCAAAAGTTAAAATCAAAAATAGATTATGATCATTATGTCGATAAGCAGTTGAAGCCGATTGCGGATTCCATTCTTCTTTTCTTTAATCAGAATTTTGAAGATGTTGTTTCAGGAAAAAAGCAGAAAAGTTTGTTTGAGTTTTAAGAGAAGGAATAACTACTCTTGCACTTGTTGCGCAACTAATAATCCTGCCTGTGCTTTCTGCAGAAAATCTTGTTTGTCGAAAGAAGTGTAATATGCTCCCATGATCACTTCAAGACTGCCCGTGAAAACAGGTCCACGCCTATACAAGAATTTTGCGAAAGGAGTAGTTCTGTCTTCGATTTGCGGAGCAAAAACCATATCTTGCTGTTCAACGACGCTCCCGTACGCTCGTTCTGGAATACGGAGTTCCCCGTTTGCATATCTTCCAGTTGTTATTGGTTCTGCGCTGTTTTGCGGGCGTCCAGAGTTAATCTCACAACATTTGACCTTCTTTAGTTTTGCTTGATAAAGTGCAGGCTCTTCTGCAAACAATGCTTTTGCCTGTTCAACATGAGGAGAAAGAGATTGAGCGAAAAATGGTTTTGCAATAAACTGCGGAACATGCGCAAGCGCATCATAGAACCGTTCTAAATCCTCTTCAGAAGGATGTTGAACAGTTTCATAAAGCGGAAAAAGTGGCCGCTCTTCTAAAAGAAGAATATCATATTCCTGTTGAAGACCAAGTTCATTTGCTTTTGCTATTACATTTTTTGTATATATCGAGAGTGCTCTATGAGGAGATGGATTATAAAAGGCGTCTGTCCACAGACGAAGATATGCAAAAACGCTACTAGTCACATTATCAGGAAGATCTAACGTTCGTAAGTCAAAAAGATACGTCATCGGTCCAACTGTTTTGACGTTCCATGTTCTTTTATCATGATACCGCATTGTTTCAGGAAGTCCAGCAAATATCTTGCTAACAGTTTCTTCTTGAGTAAGCGCATCGCACAAAACATCTTTTTGTTCTCCCTTATATTGATCGAGTTGTTCTCGTGGAGTACGCTGTGGTGTGGCAGGGTGCTCAACAACAGAAACAGCTTCAACAGGAACAACTTCTGGTGCAGGAACATCATCGCTACAGCCAAATGTAAGCAAGCCAACAAGACCAGTAAGTGCAGATAATCGAGAGCGTTTCATAATGTTGAAAAACGGGGCTCGGTTTATATAATTTTCCAAGTATTAACTCTAGATAAGTGGTAACTACATAACTTCACCAAAACCTTTATATATGCGTATGCATATGCGTATGCAGGTGTAACAATGGTCAAAGTCATATCCTTATCCAACAAAGCATACGCAACACTCAAGGCGTTGAAGCGAGGAGATGATTCTTTTTCAGATGTCGTTCTAAAAATAGTGGAAAAAGAAAAGAAACCTTCGATAATGGATTTCTGGGGAAAGTGGCCTGGTACAGATAAAGAGTTGGATATGATTGAAAAAACACTGGCAAAAGAACGCAAACAAGTGAAAGCAAGAGAGGTTCATTTCTAATGTTATACTGTCTTGACACGAATATTGTTATCAATTTTTTTCGAAAAGATACGGAAACACTCAAGAAGATGAAAGATCTTGAAGAAAAACAAGTGACAGTAGCTATCAACCCTGTTGTGTTATGCGAATTATTTCGTGGGGTTCATCTTGCGCAAGAGCAGAAAAATGCATCAGAACTTGTAGATAAGTTTCTGAAAAGTGTTGGTGTAATGGAATTTACAGAGGCAGCAGCAAGAACATATGGAAAATTATATGCAGAACTAAAAATAGCAGGAAAACAAACACAAGAATTTGACCTTATGATCGCAAGCATCTGTATCGCGCACAACGCAATTCTTATCACGAGAAATCATAAAGACTTTGCAAACATCAAAGACCTAAAAATCGTGGCATGGTAAGAAACTTTAAATACAAAGACAATCTAAAAAATAAAATCAAAGAGGTGTCCATATCATGGCAGCAGCAAAACCAGCACCTGCACAGCAGGCGCAAACAAAAATGAGTCGAGATGAACAAGTAGGATTTCATAAAGGAGCACTTTCCACGCTAGCAAAAGAGCGCGAAGAAATGGTCAAAATCCTGAGTATTGTGGAGCAATTAATGCAGATGCATATTAAAGCGTTGAAAGAGTTAGGCATTGATTTGGAAGCGCAGGCAAAGCATGTTGCAGCGCAGCAAGCAGCAGCGCCAAAGAAACCAACGCAGCAACTCGACAAATTACTGAAATAAGTGGGAGTATCATGGGGTATCTCACGCATGTTGATGGCAGATGTTATGTGTGCAAGGAGCACACAGACATTTTTTGTGATTTCTGTAG
>CAYLMH010000014.1:0-32299 GCA_964385055.1 uncultured Methanosarcinales archaeon | reverse complement strand
TAATACAAGCAAAAACACCGTAAAAGTAAAATATACTATTCGTTCTAGAAATACGCATGAAAAGAGGGAATCAGTATTATATTCTTCACCGTGCTATTTTTATGCTGTGTTTGGTGTTGTCTATCCCTTTTATTTCTTCTCAAGCATTTGCCCTCACTATCACAGGTGTTACTATTACAGGAAGCGATGGTGTCGAAGATGTCATGAAATCAGACAATGATTATTTTACCGCAACAGTTTCTGTTTCTGAGGAAATTGATCCTGATCAACTCCAAATTTCGTATACAAAAGATGAAGCGTTTGATTCCTGCTCTGGTAAAGAGTGTGTCTATACAAGCAGTCAGACTGATCGTTCTGGTCAAGAAATGGAGTATACTATTCAGCTCTTGAACGCAAGCATTGTTGTTGATGAAGTAGAGGGAACCATTCTCGTTGATGAAGAAGAACCAACAATTGATTCCTACACAGTTGAAAAATCAGACGATGAGATTACTATTTCCTATGAAGTGACTGATACCGCATGCGAGGATTGCTCTGTTTGCGCAGGGATTGATTATTTGACGCTCTATCAAGATGATACTGAAATTCAGACGATTAATGTTGCGTCAGAATGCTCTGTTGAAGATGAACTCTCTACTTCTGTTAGTGAGTTGAATTTAGAAGATGGCGATCATGAACTCTGTTTAATTGCTGTGGATAATGTGGGCTATTCCAGCGATGAATATTGTGAAGCAATTTCTGTGGATAGTACTGGTCCACACTTTGAAACCGGAAGTTTGGAAATCAAAGAAAGTACGAGTGGAAATACTGTTGCGTATATTGGTTCTGACGCTGTGCTCGTTGATATTTTCATTAATGTGACTGATGATTCTTTGAGTGAGAATACTGTTGTTGGTGATTTCTCTGTTTTGAATGCAGTTATTGGTTCCACCTATGAAGAAATGACGGCAGATAGTTGCGAGGAGGACAGTGATGATGAAACACTCTGGCGCTGTGCCTGGTACGCTGTGTATATCGAAGATGTTTCTGGATCTCTGACGCTCTCTTTTACTGCAACGGATAATGAAGGAAATGAAGGAACATATAGTCCAACATACACATTGACAAAAGATGACTCTGCTCCGACTGTTTATAGTGTCTATAATGAGTTTGAGAGTGAGGATTTGTATCTGAAATATGGCACGAATAGTGTGTATGCGGATCTTGACGCGACAGGTTCTGGCTTTTCTTTTGAACAAGCATATTTGACGTTTAGTCTTGCTTCTCTTACTCAAGAAGATGCGACTGATTGTTGGGAAAATGGTTCCTATTGGACATGTGTTTGGAACTTTAGCATGTCGTATTCTGGCACGACTACTTCTTCTCTCACTATTGACGCAGAAGATGACGCAGGCAACGCAATGGAATCCTACGACGTTGATGTTGGCACTGATTCTGAAGAACCAGAAATCTTGGAGATTACTACTTCTCTTGATTGTCCCACTGCAACTGATACACTTGAAGTTGTGGTAAACGCAACTGATGATTCAGATGAACTCTTTGTTACTTTTTATGGTGAAGATATTCGTACTGATGATGAGCCTGTAACTGAAGAGTGTGTTCAAATAGAGGAAGATTTGTTTACTTGTACGCTGTATATCGATGATTTTGTTTCTTCTCCAGAAGATGAAGATGTTCAGATTGAAGTTTCTGATAACGCAGGAAATATTGGTGAAGATGAGGTTGATATTTCTGTTTGTGAATTAGAAGAAGCTGGAACTCCTGATTTTGTGACCACCTATGTAGGTGATGTCGTTGATATTGACAAATTGACGCTGTCCTATATTGATTATCCTTTGTATGTTCCGTTGACATTCATGTATACTTCTGGCGCGGACATTGTGAGCAAGACTGCGTCGTGTTCTGACGCTGGAAATGTGTATTTTATTGATCAATCTGAGACTTCTACTTTCATGGTTGTGTCTTTACCTGCACAGGCTGTACCGAATGCGACGTATGCTTTGAATCTTGATTGCAGTATTTCATTTACCATGCAATATGGCGATACTGTCTATAGCACTCCTGAAGTCGATGAGATTGAGATAAGTGTTGATTTGTATGGAACGCCAATTGGAAGTGTTGAGGCAAGTCTTGCGGAGAGAATTGCGTTGCAGAAGCAGGGAATTGCTGAGGCGCAGGGTGAAATTGATACGTTGGTTGGGTGGAATAAGGGTCTAGGTTGGTTGTGTAAAATTAATGAGATAATCACAAAAGCTAATTCTATTCTCGCTGGTGTTCGTGTTGTTATAACTACGCTTGCTTGGGTTGGATATGCTTGTAAAGATATTCCGTACGCCTCTGTTGTATGTGAACCTTTGTATGAGTTAGGTGCTCCCTTCAATACACTCTCAGATGCAGTTTACTTCTTCACCACAACATTTTTTTGGCCAGCTGGTCCGTTTGGAGGAGTTGTTGATGCTGTTGCTACTACGCGTACTCTTACTGACAGTGGTCCCCTTGGTTTTGTAGGTGTTATTTTCAAAACAGGATGTCTTCTTTACTCTGGAAAATTATGTGAAGGGTTTCATGGTGTTGAGAATCGTTTCTTACTTGGTGCGGAGGAATATGGTGTTCCTGCAGATTATGAAATTATTTCAGCATGGCCAGAGATTAAAATTCCTGTAAAAGAAGGAGGGGCTTTTGGATTGTCTGCTGATTGGGATCCGTACAAAAGTATTCATACTGCACGTAGCTGCCTTTATCTTGACGCAATTATTTACAATCTTCGTAAAGAACGCCAAATTAATTGTATGTATACTCGTTGTTTAGGAGATAATGCTGAAAATGGTTTGCCAACAGATATTTGTGAATTTCAATATGCCGAAAGACAATGTCTTTATGTTGATGGTGCAGTATGGCTCGCTATTAATCGAGATGATGTTGGTCATTTTTTTGAACTTCTTTTGAACACATTCCTTGCTAATTTAGATATATGGTTTGCTTCTTGGGCTTACTATAAAGTGTGTGGTCAGTTTGATAAAGATGTGAAGCAAGAGCCAACATATTATGAAACTAGTTATACAGGTATGCCTCCATTAAATCTTGTTCAAATGAGTATAAACACAGGATGTCATGCGTGGGAGGGTGCATTAGCACTCACCGAATTGAATTGGTTTACGGGATCATTAGACTTCGACTTCGAAGCAAATCTCGAAGGAACTGATTATTGCGCTGGATACTAAAAAATCACAGATCACCTGTTGAATTCTTCCAAGTGATCGGTGATTTTTTGGAGTAAAGTATTAATATAAGTTTAGCATAACTCTTTTGATGGAAACAGTAACAATACCAAAAAGAGTATTCAGTAAAATTCTTGAAGATGTTGAAGTCTTAATCGATGATGTAGAAATGGCATTAGATGTAAAAGTTCAACAAAGAATAGAAGATATTGAATCTGGGAAGGATAAAGGAAGGACTGAAAAGGAATATTATGAATATCTTGCAAAAAGAGGTATAAAAGTTGGAGTACAGAGTTAGATTTCATTCTGAATTCTTTAAAGATTTGGATAAACTCTCTGCAATTGACATTGAGATATTTGAAAAGAAGAAAGAGAAGATCAAGCAAAATCCATTGCGGCTTAAACATCTTTCTGGTGGAGAAAACTGTTATCGTGAGGAGATCACAACGAATGTTCGTTTAATCTATTATGTTAAAGGAAATGATATTTGGATGCTTATTATTGATAAACACGACAAAGCGTACGCTGAATATAGAAAGAGGTTATACTCTTTACGATTGAGACATTTGGGATGAGTTATCTGCAAAGCTATATGGGAAGAAGTTTCCTTCAATGTCCCAAGAGTTCTTAGATTGATTCTTCCCATAATACGTGAATGAGTTTTTGAATGAGATTCAACTATGAAACTCATCCACGAAAACCTCGAAGGAACTGATTATTGCGCTGGATATTAATTAACCATTTAAACTCCTCTTTCTTCACTTTTTTCATGAACAAAGTATTCGCGCAACAAATTCTTCAGGATATTCAAACGGTTTCTTTACAGAGAATGCAAAGCACTGATATTCATCTGCTTCCTTTTTCTCCCGCATATACTCCTGTCTCCTTTAGTGAAGAATACTTTCAATCATTGTCTTCCTTGCCTTTAGTTTCTTCACCTTCTTCTTCATCCTCTGATAAAGTCATGTATTTTGTCGATGGTGGTAATGCAGAAATTCTTCAGACTCCAGATTATTGTTTACAATTTCTTCGGTTTGCCTGCGTCGGTTTCAAAGAGGGAAAACGAGTGTTCCAGAAAAAAAAAGAAGGATATGTACTCGCTGCATCTTTACAACAAGATAATGGAATGATTGTGACGTTGAAGGGTTATGGTGATCTTGCGGGTGTTTCTTTTCCTTCATTCGCGCTTGATGATCCTCTCTTAGGAGATCTTTCTTTGCGGACAAAATTGAACAGAGCAATAGAAGTATTTCGCGCATTGCATGAGATCCAGTTTGCTTCTGAATTAGCGTCTGCTCTCTTTTCTTCTGATTCGCTTCTTGTTTTTGATAGAGCATTGCTTCCTGAAAATGTGTATGAACAACACGCTTTTGCGTCTCTTTATGGAGTTGCTTCTGGGAAAAATATTATTGTTTCTGGACTGAACAAAACAACTGCGCTTCTTTGCAATACTGGAGAAAGCGTTGTTTCTCACCTTGCTTCTTTTGACAAGAAAGGCTCGTGGCTCTATTCTCCTGTTTTTTCCACTCATGATCTCAAACATAACGCGGTGTTGAGTTTTGTTCGATTGCACGCTCGTTCGCAGCATATTTTTCGTTTGGAAGTTTGCGCTGCTTTTTCGGATAAATTATTTGATGTTGCTTCGTTGCTTGCAGCGCAGAGCACAGATGGTGTGTTCTTGGGATATCCGTATGGCCTTCTTGTCGCGGATCAACTTGCTCGGGTTTCGAATCGGGAGAAAGAAGCATTGCAGACATTATTCTTTGCGCATACTGGTGAAGAACGGTTTTCTGTCGCTGCGTTAAATGCGCATGGGATTTTAGATGGTAAGGTTTAGCGCTGTTTCCAAGATGAAGAGTTGCTTTCCCCGTCATAAACCATATAAATGAGTATCTCTATTACTCCTTTATGGCATTAGATCATCCAACAAAACTTCACGGAAATCAAAAGAATAAAATTTCAAAAGAGATGTACCTCAAAACTATTTTTATTTTCAAAGAAGAGCATGGGAAAGACCCAAAACCTGTTGATATTGCTAAAGAACTTCATCTTAGTAAGGGATCTGTTTCTGAACAACTGAAGAATATTGCAGATGAAGGTCTTATTCATTATGAATCCTATGGTTTTATTACCTTAACAGAAAAAGGTCTTCAAGATGCAAAAAATGTTGTGAGAAAATATCTTACTATCAAGAAATTTCTTACTCAGCACCTCAACATTAAAGATGCTGATGCTCATGAAGAAGCATGTAATCTTGAGCATGGATTCTCTGATGAATCTGTTGCAAAGTTGAACATTCTTATGATGTATTTGGAAAAAGGAAAAAAGACGTAGTGGTTTCTCTTCCTCTTTACTGACATTTGTACTTTTTGTAATAATCCATATACTCCTTCCTTACTCCCTCCTCTTTTCTTTGATTTTTTGTCTTCTTCCTCTCAACAAAGCCAACTTCTTGGCAAGCAAGACTGTATGTTCGGACAACCGAACGATTCATAACGTTTAAATAGGGGTTCTGTCTGCCGAACTTTATGGGAATTTATACACAAAGGTGCTTCTAATGCCTCCTGCGGAAGCTCTTGCATATCAGGCTGAGATGAACCAGCAGAAATATGCGCAAGAAGATATTTCTCTTGGAGCTGAAATAAAGACCAGCGGTGTTGTTGCAAACAACACGAACTATTCTTCACCGATGAAAAATGCTGCTCCTGCTGTGAAGCCTGACTCCCTTGCTCAATCTTATGACGCACAACTTGACCAGCTTGATGCGATGCTTGGAGATATAGATGGTAATTTAGACAACATTAATGTTGAGATGACCTTAGAGAATGCTTGTTGTGGTGGTGGTTGTCATGATGAATCTACTAAAGAAAAAGAGTCTTCTAAAAATATTTCTTATGCTTCACAAAGTACTGGAGAAGAACCAAAGGATTCTCCTATTCAAGCGGAAAGTTACGCAGTAGAAGCGCAAGCTCCTGCTGTTCAAGAATCATATACAAGTACAAACACAAATAGTGTCGGAACATCTTACGCGATTGATTCTCTTGTGGTTGTTCCGCAACAAGCGGAGAACTATACCTTGAATAACACGCAACCTGTTGCTTCTGATGCTGCTGCACTTGCATATACTCTGCAAAAGAATATACCACATAATGCGTATACTGCGCAAAATAACGCACAAAATACAGGAGGAACTCCTGTAGCTGAAACAGTAACAAGTACTAGTTCTCTGATTCCTGTATCTTATAAACAAGACACTTTACCTCTTGTTCTTCTGAACACTTCTTATAATGCTTCATCTCTTGTTGTTACTTCTTCACCTCTTGTTGTTGATCAGACAACTCTCGAGGGATCTCTTGTTATTTCTCCTGACTCGGCTCTTCCTCGCGAGCCATCGGTAAAACAAGAAGTAAAACAAGAACAGCAATATACGACAGAAGCTGTTCAGGAATCTGTTTTCTATCACGCTGATAAAATTATACCATTTCCTTCTTCTCCATCAACTGCGTCTGACACTGCTGTTGCTCAACAAAAAGATGCTTCAAATATTGATAATCTTGTTACTCTCGTTGCATCTCACTATACTGCCACAAGCACTCCTCCGAATATGCAGCAGGATCTTCGTCAAGAATATGGCAGTGTCTCTGTAGTGATGGATGGAACACTTTCTTCTTTACCTATGAATATAGATGCTGTCGCATCTCTTTATCTTGCAGGAAGTATTCTGAATGAACCAATTCTTATGGATGCAAAGATTACTGCGCATGCTGAACCTCATCTCCAATATCAAACAGTTTCTGGTCAAGAAGTACAGAACGTTTCAAATGACCCCCTTCTCGCAAATAAAACAACTTCTCCTGCTTTGGAGCAGGAGGTACATCGTGATTATCACATCACTGAGCAAGGAGTTGCTGTTGCTCATACTTCTCTCTCTTCTTCTTTACCTGAACAACAACAGTTGACAACTGAGTATACACAAAATGAGCGCGTGCAGCATCAAGGTATGCAAAATGAAAGCCAACATCCTTCTATTGTTGTTGCTCAAGTAGTACAACAAGAACAACTAGAAAAGGGTCATAGTTACACTACAATCGAAACTGCTGTTGTTTCCCTTGCTCTTTCTTCACAGGCGTATCAGCGTCAAGGGGTTGATGATAAAATAGTTCTTGAGACGCACCCTTCTTTTGTTTCTTACAATACTGACCTTCGTGACTCATCATCGCAACTCTATGCTTCAAAAGAAGTAGTTTCTGGAGCTATTGAACGTTTGGCAACACAGTATGAAACAGAGCAAACAGTCGAGCATCGTCTTGTTGCGCAGTCTGCTTCTCAAGTTCTTCAGTACAGAGAGCTTCTCACGTACACAACAGTGGATGACGCAGTTATTCCTCGCACATACAGAGTGGATGAAAGCAGAAGTATTCTTGACAGTGTTCTTGCGGACTATGTTACGATAAAACAGCGAGAGCATAAAGGAGAAACTCCAATGACGTATAAAGTATCTTCTCCTCAAGGGTTGGTTGCTCAATATGCATCTCGTGTTTCTGATACTGTAAAGAAAGAAGTAGGTAAAATTGATGAAATAAATGAAGAAGAACATCTTGACAAAAAAATTCGAAAAGAGAAAAAAGAGAACAAGCAACAGTTGAAACCTAAAAAGCAAGAATCACTTTCAAAAAAAGAGAGAGTAAAAAAGACAACTAAGGTGGAAATGAAAAATGGCAACAAACTGGATAGAAGAAGGAAAAAGAAGAGTAAGAGAAAATCCAAACGTCGCACAAGCGTTAGATGATCGTCTTGCTGCAGGTATTTTAGAGGGCGACACAAAAAATACAGGTTTGAGTTTGACTCTTATGGCTGGTATGGCAGAAGTCGTTCGTGGCGCACATCTCATGCGTGGAATCTTGCAGGAGGCTCGCACTGCTGCGAAAGCCGAAGATCAGCGTTATCTTGGAAGTATCCTTACTCCACAAGCACTGCAACTTATTCGCTTAAACGCAGGTTTTACCGCTACCCTTGCACGTGAAGCAAAAACGTTTTCTTACGCAGATGGCATAGAGGCAGTTCTTGGGAAGGGTCGTGTTTATGCTCAGACCCCTGAAGGAATTTATGTTTCGCTTGCTCAGTTACGAGCAGGTGCGGGTAAAAGAGTCGAAGAATATCTTACTTCTGGTCGAGCTCGAAAAGTAGATATTCGTGGCTTGCTTGATCAACCAAATCATCACCAAGTGAATGTTGCGTATGTTGCTGAGGGAACATCTGAATGCGGAAGTAAACAACAGCGTGTTTGTGACGATGCTCATCCTAAAAAAGAGGATGCATGCAAGCCTTCTGCTTGTGGCTATGCTAATAATGCATGTCAACAATATCAGCGCTGTCTTGGTCTTGGTGGAGAAGAATCTTGCACACCAAAACACCTTAAACAAGGAGTTCCTTATGCCGCAGGTCTTGAGGGAGCAACCGCGCGTGTTGTTGCTGCTCGCGCTTCAGAAGCAGCGACCCATTTGAGACGGCAAACAGATGAAGGATACAGGCATGGTATGCGGGATAGACTTGCAGGAGTAAGCACCCGCCTTGAAAGAGCAGGCACTGCATTACTTCATGTTTATGATCTGCTTCAAGAAGTGAAGGTGAGGTAATTCTTTTGTTACCTTTGATTATTTTTTTCTTTTTTGATTCATTTCTATTTTTTAAAATAAATAATAAAAGAATAGGGATTCATTAGGACTGTAAGGGGATTCTCCCCATGGTAAGGCGAATCTTGCTTAGTAGTAAGAGCTAATACACGCACCAGCAAAAGCAAAAATGTCCGGGGGACCCATTGCACTAACGTGCAATGGGGACTTCTTTTGTTATAAATTACAACTCTTAAATTCTTCTTCTTGCAATAGAAGCGAATTCTTCAACAAATCACCTCCCTCGACACAATCTTTATAAACCAACAGCTATTTTATCTCTAACGCTGAGGTGTCTCAGAGAGATAGAGGCCATGAAGGCTTCGAAACTTCGGGGAGATTGAGAATATGGTTGGAATTAAAGTAGTTATCGCGGATCCTAAAAAAGGAAAATGCGTTCAGAAAGAATTAAGCGAAGAAAGCAGTCACGCGCTCTTCGGCAAAAAATTAGGCGACACTGTTCGCGGCGAACTTCTTGACCTTACAGGGTATGAATTCAAAATTACCGGTGGCTCAGATTACTGCGGCTTTCCTATGCGGTCAGACGTTCCAGGTCTCGCACGAAAAAAGATTCTTGCAGTCAAAGGAATTGGTCTTAAACCATTAAAATACAAAATTAGAAAAACAAAGCCATTCCAGTTCCATCCGGGATCACGACAGCGAAAATCTGTTTGTGGAAACACTATCCATGACAAGATTGCGCAATTAAACTTTGTTGTGGTCAAACATGGAAGCGCTCCTTTGTTTGAAGAAAAAGCTGCAGAAGCTCCAGCGCAATAATTTTTTATTCCTTTATTTTCATCTTTGTTTTGTATAATGGATATAGTATGAGGAAAATGCATGTCAACTGAAAAAAAAGAGCATAAAGAACCAAAGCAACCAAAGGCAAAAAAAGAAAAAGTGCCTAAGGAAGTAAAAGACTCTAAAGAACATTCTAAAGAACATAAAAAAGACAAAGCAGAAAAAACTCACAAAAAATCTTCTGAACACGCTCTTCAACCTGTCATTAACATTGGTCTTTTTGGTCACGTTGACCACGGAAAAACAACACTGACAGAAGCGCTCAGCGGGAAATGGACAGATACCCATTCCGAAGAAATGAAACGCGGTATCACTATTCGTTTAGGATACGCAAACGCAACTATTTATCAAAAAGAAGATGGAACATACACGACTGACTCAAATGCAGGCGGCGAATTTGTTCGCATCATCAGCTTTGTTGACGCTCCTGGACACGAAAGTCTCATGGCAACAATGCTTGCTGGCGCGACAATTATCGATGGCGCGCTTCTCTTAATCGCGGCAAACGAACAATGTCCACAGCCGCAAACACGAGAACATCTTCAAGCACTTGAAATTCTTGGCATTAAAAAAATTATTATTGTTCAAAACAAAATTGATCTTGTTGACAAAGAACGGTTACTAAAAAATTATCAGCAGCTTCGTGATTTCCTTAAAGGAACAGCGTATGAAAACACTCCTGTGATTCCTATTTCTGCGATGCATAAAGTAAATATGGATGCGCTTCTCGGCGCGTTTGAAGAAATATTCCCAACGCCGTCTCGTGATGAAACACTCGATCCTCGCATGTTTATCGCACGAAGCTTCGATATTAACAAACCTGGTTCTCCTATTGAAAAAATGCGCGGTGGTGTTTTAGGTGGTTCATTGATTCAGGGTTCTTTCAAAGTTGGTGACGAAATTGAAATTCGACCAGGCTACTTTGTTGAAGAACGAAACCAGAAAGTCCACAAACCATTGTTTACAAAAATCCTTGGCTTGATGACAGGAAATACTCCTTTGCAAATTGCAAAACCAGGTGGTTCTATCGCAGTTCTTACTGATCTTGATCCTTCTATTGTCAAATCTGACGTGCTTACTGGCGCTGTTGTTGGTCTTCCAGGTAAATTGCCTTCTGTTTTGTATGACCTTGATTTAGAAGTTCATCTTCTTGAGCGTGTTGTTGGAAGCAAAGAAGAACTTGTTGTTGAACAAATTAAACTCCAAGAACCACTTATGTTGAACGTGAACTCCGCTGTTACTGTCGGAGTTGTTTACAAACTCGCGAAGAACAGTGTTTTATGCAAACTCAAAGTTCCTGTCTGTTGCGATGTTGGTTCTCGCGTGACTATTTCTCGACGTATTGGCAATAGATTCCGCTTGATTGGGTATGGAATTATTAAGAATGTGAAGAAATAAGTTCTAAGAAATGAAAATAACACGTTGAAAAATAAAAAAAGAAAAGTAAAAAATAAATTATTTATTGCATTTCCACTCTTCGATCATACTCTGCAAACATTCTGTCTATTTCCAGACAAAACTCCGTGACTTCAATCTCCCCTTTATATTTTCCGTCATCGTAGCGTTTTGCTTCTTCGACAAATTGCTGCGCGAGATCCAGCTCATTTTTACCGAGGTAATCATTCGCGATGTCTAACAACGAACTGACATAGCGGCGTCCCCAGTTTCCACCGACATACATGCTTCTTATTGCGTCTCCTACTGTTTCTTCTATTCTGTATGCTTCCATATTCTCACCTTTTCTTTTTTCTCTTCCGCGTATTTTTTGAGGTGAAGCATATTAATAGGTTTATCGACGACTTTTCCGAAAATTTTTGGAGAATTTGCCGTATTTTTTCGGATCATCCGAAAGGTTTTCGGTATAACGTGTTTTTTCCGAAAATATTACGGATATGGCGAATAGTATTTCTCTATTTTTCCCTCTTTCCATAACTTTAATATACTCCTTTTCTTGAAATTATCTTATGATCAAAGCAATTATTTTCGATCTTGATGGAACAGTGACCAATAGTGAATTATTGCATCGTCAAGCGTTCAACATTTTGCTTAAGAAATATCAATTGTCTATTACAAACAAACAGTGGCAGAACATTTTCGTTGGTGCGGGATCTCGCTTTATCGCGCAATGGCATATTCAGAAATACAAACTTCCTGAAAATCTTGATGATTTTGTCGATAAACGTCGGCGAAAGTATCAGGAATTGCTCAAGAAACATCCTTTGAAACCTGTTGCGGGTTTTATGAAATTTTATGTTGCATTGAAGAAACAAGGATACAAGATTGCAATCGCAAGCAGCGGTCATCGCTCGAACGTCCTTGCATCTCTTCGTGCGATTGCGTTAAAACGAATTCCTGTTGTGGGGATTGAACAAGTCCATTTTCGGAAACCAAACCCCGAGATCTTTCTCAAGACAGCGAAAATGCTTAAGGTAAAACCTTCTGAGTGTGTGGTGTTTGAAGATTCTGTGCCTGGGATTACTGCTGCAAAACGCGCGAAGATGAAGGTTGTCGCGCTCTTGACGACCACGCCGAAAAAAAGATTGAAGAAATTAGAACCAAATCTTTTAATTCGCGATTATAACTCTATTTCTGTTTATAAGATTAGTCGTTTGTAAACACTCATTTGGTTTTCTTGTTTCTCTCCCTCTTTACTAAATAAAAAAGATTAGGGATTCAAAAGGTTTTCTTGGCGATTCTTTGGGGAGGAGGCGTTGCAATTTTCCTGTTTTTTTGTCTTGTCGCTTTGTTGTCAATCACTTTGCAATAGTTTTATATATTATTACGCGCAGAAAATGAACTATTATGGGACAAGAGAAGCAAGAAAGCACGCAAAATGATATTCACGAACATCATTCTCACGCCCTCTTCTTCCTCTTTTGCCTTGTTGCAATTGTTGGTGTCGCAGCAGTTCTTCTTGGTACAAATGGTGACAATTCTATTACTGGCGCAGTTTCTACTACATCCACTTATTCTTCCTGTAAGGATTATGGAAATTACATTATTTTGAGCAATGAAGATGGCGCAAAGCGCGTCAAGAAAGACATCTGCACAGGGATGCAGAATAAATTTCTTCGAAAAGCAGCGTGTGTTTTGAGCAATGATCCTGTTGATCCTGATTATGGGGAGTATACCTTTACTTACACAAAAATTGCGCTTTGTGACAGCGGCGCAAGCTGCACGCGTGATGAAAATAAGGCAGCATACTGTCCTGGCGATAAATCTGTTGAGCCAACTGTGGCGTAAGTTTTCCCTTAGGTGTTTTCTTGCATAAATTTTATATATCTTCCAACTTATTTTCACTAAAAGAGATACAATATACGAAGGTGGTCATTTATGGAACAAAATACACAAACTGTCGAACAACGATTACGACGAGAACTTACTATTGGCGATGTCTTAGAACAATATCCTGACGCAGCGCCGCTGCTTACAGAAAAAGGAATTCACTGTGTTGGCTGTCATGTTTCTCCTTTTGAAACACTTGAAGAAGGCTTCCGAAGCCATGGCATGAGTGAAGAAGAAATTGATACTATCCTTGCAGACATTAATGAAAAATTAGATCATGCAATGAAAAACAAACCTGCTCGAGCTCCTACTGTTTGTTCTGGAGATGCTTCTCTTGAAATTAGCTGTGGTGCAGTCGCAAAGGTTTTGGAACTGCTCAAGAAGGAAGGAAAAGATACCACAAAAACAGCATTGCGTATTGCAGTCATGCCTGGCGGCTGTTCGGGAATGACCTACGACTTTTCTTTTGATTCTGATGGTAAACAAGCTGATGACAAAGTCATTGAAAAAGATGGCTTGACAGTTTTAGTTGATAAAAAGAGCTTAGGCATTTTAGATGGCTCTCGCGTTGATTATGTCGAAACACTGCATGGCGCAGGATTCGTTGTCAAGAATCCGCAGGCAAAAGGCGGTTGTGGATGTGGGAAGAGCTTTAATTAGTATTTTCTGTCTTTTTGTTTTTTTCTTCTCTTTTCTTCAATTCATTCGTAATCTTTATAATGCCTTTCTATTTCTCGCTTCTGATGGCATTACAGAAATACATGACCACAGTGACAAAGATAGAACAACTCAATGATCATGTTAAATTATTCCGCTTGAGCTTCCCTCAAGGAAAACCGTTTTCTTTTATCGCAGGACAATTTATTATTATTTCCATCACAGATAAAGAAGGGAAGTTAAACAGACGCTCGTATTCTATTGCATCGTCTCCTTCTCACGCGGATTACGTGGAGCTCTGCATTAAAATTCTTCCTGATGGACGAGTAAGCAGCATTCTTGATACGCTTGCTGTTGGTTCGCAGCTCGAAATTGATGGGCCATACGGCAAATTTATTGTTGAACAAGAGCAGAAGAAAGATCTTCTGTTTGTTGGTACAGGTGTTGGCGTTGCTCCTCTTCGCGGCATGATTCAGCATGTTTTTGAGCAAGGATATACTGCTCCAGTCTGGTTATTTTTTGGCTTTCGGCATGATATAGATTTTCTTTTTAAAGATGAGTTCTCTTCATTAGAAGAGCAATACAATAACTTTCATTTTGTTCCGGTCATGAGTCAGCCAGGAGAGCATTCTGATCCAGACGTTGATGTTGGACACGTCACAGACGCGCTTCCGATGTATGTCAAAGATGGCGAAAATAAGGCAGTCTTTATCTGTGGTTCTTTGCCTATGGTGAAAGATGTTGTTTCTGTGTTAGAAAAATGCGGTATTGCGAAAGAGCAGATTAAGACAGACGCGTGGGGGTAGATTCCAGAAATTTACCGTGGAAGATAGTCACGGATAATTGCTATATACCCTTTATACCTTTCTGGTGTGATAATCTCTCTCATTCTATTATAAATATCATATCCTCTGTCTTTTTTTACCAATTTCATAGTTTTTTTTAATCCATCGACAACTCCATTGTGATCATATCTTCTTTGCAATCCTTCAATCACTTCATCAAGAACTTCTTCTCTTTCTTCTTCCAATTTGTGCCTTCTCATAGCGATTACAGGAATGGCACAATCCCTAAACGCTCTTTGTCCAAGTTGCATTGCCGCATCTGAATTTATAATTCCTCTTAGAACTCTTGAGTATTCCATTACTCGTTGAATCTCAGGAGTAATAAGAAGTGCTCTTTCTGTAATAGTTTCTGCATTTACTATTAGTCTTTCTGTCGCTTCTATAAGTTCTTGGTCCACAAGCACTAAGTTCGTTCTATATGTCATCTCATGAACAAATCTCTGTTGCTTTTAAAACGTTTTGACGTATTCATTCATAATCTTTTTATATGTGTTCTTTGTTTCACCTTTTATTCAGTAGACTGTTTTTTATGATTCTATGGAGGGATGACCATGACAGTAAAAGTAGGAGAAAAAATACAAGATATGCAGCTTGAAGCATACCAGAACGGTGAGATGACAAAAGTAACACTGAGCGACTATAAAGGAAAATGGGTTGTCCTCTTTTTCTATCCGTTGGATTTTACATTTGTTTGTCCAACAGAAATCACTGGCTTTGCAAACGCAGAAGCGGATTTCACCAAATACAACGCAGTTGTTCTCGGCGCAAGCACTGACTCTGCGCATTCGCACAAAGCATGGTTCCAACGGGATATGCCAGACGTCAAATTTCCTATTCTTGCGGACACTGCACACAAACTTAGCAGAGAATTTGGTGTTTTAATTGAAGACGCAGGCATTGCATTGCGTGGAACATTTATTATTGATCCAGAAGGAGTTCTTCGCTATCAAGTTGTTTCTGCTCTGAATATTGGCAGAAGTGTCAAAGAAACTGTTCGCGTGCTTGCAGCATTACAGACAGGCGGTTTATGTCAGGTTGATTGGCAGCCAGGACAGGAAACGTTGAAAGTGAAGTAATATTGTCATATATTATTTAGTAAACTGTTGAGGTGGAAAAATGGTAGAAATGTTATTTACGTCAAGCGGGCAACATAAAGTCAAGAAATATCCTCTTGAAGGAACATTGAAAGGAATCAGCGATCGACAAATTCAGGAACATCGTGATGTGTTGTATACAGGGTATGTTAATAAATTAAATGAAATTGAAACAAAACAAAAAGCTGTTGCAAAGGCAGGAAATGGAACACACTCTGATTTTCGCGAACTGAAATTGGAAGAAGCATTCGCAGTCAATGGAGTCTTTTTGCATGAAGCATATTTTGAAAATTTAGATGGCAAACACAGCATATGTGAAGGCGCTATCTTGAAATTGATTGAACGTGACTTTGGCAGCTATGACGCGTGGAAAGAAGATTTCACTGCAGCAGCGACAAGCTCTCGTGGTTGGGTTGTTCTTGCGATTAACTTACTCGATGGTCGCGTGCACAATTATCTTTGTGACCGGCATGATCTTGGTGGTATCTGGTGGTGTTTGCCATTACTCGTTCTCGACGTCTATGAACACGCCTACATGATTGATTATGGGGTTAAACGTGCGGATTATATCAAAGCATTCTTTGAAAATATTGGCTGGAATGCGGTGAATCATAGAATCGAACAGATTAAGAAGATTCCTGATGTGTTAAAGCATTAATTCTTTTGCTTTTTTATTTTCTTTTTTCTCCATGAATCGCCTTGCTGTCCTTGAGAATCCCTATGCCTTTTTTACTATTTAATCAAAGGATAAATTGTGTAGGTGGACTCTGTCTGTGCGTGTTCTTACTGCGTGCTGAGCAAGCAATTGTGTGAATCTTTTTATAGCGATTCTTACTTCCTCATTCTATGAAAATCGATGGTCATGAACTTGTTGGTGTTGCTGCGATAAAACGTTTGAAATATGTCGGCGAAATTCGCGAAGACAGCTACAAAAGAGCAGTCTTGCATTCTTACAACGCCGCAGTTCATCTGTACTTAGATAGTTATTATCCTGCTGCTGTCCAAAACGCACACTGGTGCGCAGACATGGCAGTCAAATTATTTTTATGGAAAAAACATCTCGTGAATTATACAGACTATCACAATCTGCCGATGGTTCGCATTCTGAATTGGATGCCAAAACAGGAAGAAATGAAACAAACTATTGATAACTTACGAGCGCTTCACTCTTTATACGAACAATTTGGAGATTACATGGAGATGGTCGAAGAGTATCCAGATCATTTGTTTGGCACTGTAAAGAAAGATTTGTTTCAGAATGATATCGATCCTAAAAGAATGCGGGAAGGAGCAAAACAAGCGATTTATCTCATTGACACAAGTTTACCGCAGCTCTTGGATTTTGCTGATATAATCTGAAATCTCCACTTTTTCGTAATATTAATTAAGCTCATGCTCTTTATCTTCTTCGTATGATTAACAAAAAGGATTTAAGAAACTTATTTGATACTGCAGAAATTGAACAACAATGTGAAGAATTACGAGAAAAAGCAGCGAGAAATCAAGAGATTGAAGCAGAGAAAAAAGTAAAAATGTTGGAATATGTTATTGAACATTTAGATGTTACCCCTTTCATTGCAATTCATGCAACAGATTATTTTCCTGAAAAAGGAGTGTTGAAACCCACAGGGTATTCTCTTCTTACACTTTTTGGTTCTGATAATACTAAAAAAATAATACAAGATTTAGAGTTAAAGCATCCCAGAATGACTGTTCACTTTACTTTAAATTATATGGTAGAGGGCATTGTCAATGCAGGTCAGTTTTTTAAATGGAACACAAAATATGCTCTTTTAATTCCACTTAAAGATTTTATACATAGAGTTATTTCTCTCAATCCTGTTGATACATGGGTTATTGGAGAACTTCCACTGCCCCCTTCTGCAGAAATACTGATGCCTGAAAAAGAATATGCTTCTATGCCAAAGAACTGGGATAGAAGATCGGGAAAAGCAAGGATTATTCCGTATCCTGAGAGACTGAGTCTAAAAGAAGCAGTTATTCTCAGAATTCGCCAAGAAGGATACACAGTAACAACAGGAGGAGATACGGGCTGGTTTGAGGGTCTTGACATTAGTAATCTTCACGCATTCATTCGAAAGAATGCATTTCTATCAGATGCAGAGAAAGAACGTTTAGTTGCGTTGGCAATTCAATCAGGTTTTTATCATTGGGCTGATATTTTCTCTGAAATTGCAAAAAGAGAACAAAAAAAATATACAGCACATAGCAAAACTTTATGGAGGGATATAGAGATGTTCTCAGAAGAATTATACGGGATCATTTTTAATCCTGTTTCTACTGAGCGGAATCGTCTTGTTGCGAAAATGGTGAAAGATTTTGAGATAGAATACAAAACGCTTCCACAACTTAAAGGAAGAATAGAGATTTATATTGAAAAAATACAAGCAGAAATCGTTTCGGGGAAATACACAAACAAAGAAGAAATAAAATCACTCAAGTTCCTTATTACAGAATTTATTAAAATTGCAAAATGGTTAGAAGAGCTTATTGAGAAAGCAAAACACGCACAGAATATGACATGGCAGGAATTTTTGCAGAGAGAAAAGTTAATCTAACAATAGAGAAAACACATTTAAACTCTTTCTCATCATATCTCTGAATGGTGTATCAACGCATCTTCTGGCTTGATGATAGCCCTAATTTTTTTGATAGAATGGAAGCTGTTGCGCGGCAGCATTCACTTCCTCTTGACATCTCTGCACTTCTTCGCCGAGCCACTTTTGCTTTTGACTTAGAGATGGCTGTTGAAATTGTTCAGCGTGAGCAGTTTGATCTCTACATTCTTGATGCAGATTTTCCTAATAGGATGCCTGATGAACGGCGATCAAGTTTAGACGCATATCTTGCCAAAGTTCGTGCTGGCGCTGTTGATCATTGGAAGGAATATCCTAACGCTGGAGATCATGGTGGAACAGGAGATAAAAAGATATATAAAAATGTGTATAGCAATGGATTTATTTTTTATGAACAACAGCGATCTCGTATTCCTTTTGAAGCAAAAGTTTTGATGCATTCGATGTCTCTTGCTGCACCAGTTCTTGCGTATATTTTTGATTTGCCTATCTATAAAAAAGGAGAACATGCAGGTAATGGAGAAAGAGGAATTCCTGATACAATTCAACGTGATTTTTCGAGTTGGCAATTTGACCATGTTCCTGGTGCATGGGATCGTTTTGTTCAGAAAAATGGTGGAAATGTGCAAAAAATGTCTCTTCATCCTCAAGCAGATCTTACTTCTTATGAACATGGCGGAAGAAAAGAATTGATTGAACGTTATCTTCTCTAAAGCATTAAACATTTAAACAAAAACACTTCTTGTTTTTTTCGAGGTGGGCTTATGCAAGAATCATCAGCGTTTATTGAACAACTCCAAGTAGAAATTGACAAAAAACATCTTCTCAAACATCCTTTTTATCAGGCGTGGGAAAAGGGAACACTTCCTGTAACAGTTATGCAAAAATACGCGCAACAATATTATCATCTCGAACGAAACTTTCCTATTTTTTTAAGCCTCATGCATTCTGGCTGTGATATTTTTGAAGTGCGGCAGGCAATAACTGATAATTTGTATGACGAAGAACATGGAGAAAAAAATCATACTGAACTTTGGATGCGTTTTGGCGATGTGATTGGTGTCAAACGCGGCGAAATCCTTGCATCAAAGCCTCTTCCTGAAACACAACATACAATAGAGACGTTTAAAAAAATGTCTATGTCTTCATTTTTGGAAGGCAGTGGCGCACTTGCTGCGTACGAATCACAAATTCCTGCTGTTGCAGAAAAGAAACTTCATGGTCTTGAAAAAAATTACGGCATTCATGACGCTCGCGGTACAGAGTTCTTCAGATTGCATGGGGTTCTTGATGTCAAACATGCGAATGTCTGGTGGGATATTATTTCAGAACACGCAAACACGCCTGAACGACAGCTTGCGGTGATGGAAGCAGTCAAGAATGGCAGAGATTCTCTTTGGGGATTTCTCGATGGCGTTTGCAGAGAATATGGCACTGAAGACATGAAAAAGATGTGTTAATTTATTCTTTCTTTTCTTTATGCTTGTGATTCTTTCCATACCACGCTTTCATAGAAATTAAGCTGAGGACGAAGAGCAATGTCAACGCGTTTGCGCTGATGATAACCATATTGCTGATTCCAAGCCCATAGATGAGCCACATCAAGACACCAAAGCCAAGCACACTGAGATAACCGTACGAGAAATCATCGAGACATTTTGTTTTTACTGTCTTGATGAGTTGCGGAATAAAACAGAGTGTTGTGCATGCTGCGCCAATATATCCAATTATTTCCCAGTTCATGCTTGTTTGAGTATTTTGTTTGTTAATAAAAGTTTACTTTTCCCAACATTCTTTCTTTCCTTTTCTTTTTTTGAAAATAGAATGTGGAAGAATTCTTTTTATTGCGTGTATTTCTTCATATTTTCGTGGTGCGCGTTTTCTTAATTTTCGTTTGAGATGTTCGAACTCATAAGCAAGCTGTCCTGTGGTTACAGGAATTCTTTTCGTTGTTCGACTTTTTCCTATCTTCTGTTTATCAAAAGCGTACCCTCGCGTTTTTGCTTCTTTTTCAATTCCTTGAAGATATGTGTTTATTGCGTTAAGAGGATTTTTGTGTTGCTTAAATCGAAGAAGTTGGGGGTGCTTTTTGTAGCCTTTTGTCTTTCCTTCCAACACTTTCTTCGCAAGCAATGTTTCACGCCAGACTGCAAGAAGTCCTTTTGCATCAAGATACTTTGGATGAATTGACCAGATACGCATATTCTTTCTTACACTTATTTCTTTTTAATTCTTTGTTTTTCAAAATCTTCCACAACTATTAAAAACATCCACTCATTATTTCCTTCCCATGAGCGGATCAACTGTTACTCCTGACAAACTTGCGAAATACTTTGACGTGACAGGAAGAGCGCTCAAGAAAGTTAAAATTGCTCAACAAAAAGATATTAATTGGCAGGCTTCTGCTGAAGATTTCCTTGACATGGCACAACGATATTATTCTGATGCTCAACATTTTGCGAATAAAGGAGATATAGTTACTGCATTCGCTGCACTGAACTATGCGCATGGTTGGTTGGACGCTGGCGCACGCTTAGGGTTATTTGATGTTGGCAAAGATAATGTGTTGTTTACTGTTGATGGGGAATAGAATTTTCTTTTCGTTTATAGTACTTCTCTTTCACTCAATACGTTCCCTGCAACCACGTCACTATTGTCGCAGCTAATCCATCCTGATTTTGGAGGATTTCTGTTCCATGACCGCCTGTTGGATACATTTTGAGATCGCTGTATGGTGTTTCTAATGCGTTGTATATTCTTGTTGCCGCGACTGCTGCTTCTTTATCATCCATTGCTGCAACAATCAAAACAGGTCTGTCGTAATATGGCGCTATACCTGTGATGTTGATGCCATGATACGATTCTCCTGCGGATAAAAGCACTAAAGAGTCAATTCGTGTATCTTGCACTGCTTGCTTAAAACCAGCGTTCGCGCCAATACTCGCGCCAACAACCCCTATTCTTTCGTATCCTTTACTTTCCAAAAAATCAACGCTTGCTTCTACATCGACAACGAGGTTTTGCCAATCAGCATCTGTGAATGTCGTATAATCAAGATCACTATTCCCGTGACCACGGAAATCTATCGCAAGCACACTAAAACCATTCTGCTGAAGATACAAACTTACATTGTTATAATCGCTTTTATCCTTTCCGAGCATATGGAGAAGGAGCACTGCCTGTGTTGCCTGATTTGTTTCTTTGTAGACCGCAGTTATGTTTACTTCATCTGCAGTTGTTATAATAAATTCATTTGGATCTTTCTCGGGAACTTGCTCTGTACAACCCGCAATCAGAAATACGATTGCAATGATCATCATGTTCTTTCTATTCATCTGACGTTGGTCATGCTCTGTTCTTATATAGTTTGTGAAAAAGTCTTTTTGATGAATTTCCTCATAAAGTATATATAGATGTTTCTTCATAAAAAATTCATGACTCATCAGTCTTATGTTATTGTTGCTTTGTTCTTCATTCTTTCTCTAGTGCAAGCATGCACAGTAGGTCTTGTAGCAGATTGTGAAACAGAAGGTGATATTCTTTGTGACGATAAAAAAGCATATCAGTGTAATATCTCTAATAGTGACTTTTATCTTTCCAGGATAAGTGACTATGATGTTGATTATTGTGGAGCAGAAGAAGAGCAGCAAGATGAGATAGCTGTAGAAGAGATTACAGATACTGATGAAGATGATGTTGTAGATAGCCAGGATATTTGCGAAGGCTATGATGATGCAAATGATGCGGATAGTGATACTGTTCCAGATGGCTGTGATCTTTGTCATGGTGAAGATGATACTATTGACGTCAGTGGCGAAAGCAGCGTTCCAGATTGTTTAGAAGAACCAACTGCTCCTGAAACAATTACTTATGAGTTTAGCTCTCTCTCTGGAACAGCGACAAATCTCGAGAGCGACGGTAGTGCATTGGTGCTTTCTCAAAATGCAGATCGGACGTATGTTGAAGAAGGGTATTGGGAATCTGATTATATTGATGCTGAAGATATCAGCGAAAGGGTAATTATACTTGATGAAACTCGAATAAACTTGTTTGAAAATGGTGATTTTGAGCCACAACTAGAATATTCAAAGTCTTCGAAGACTCCATTTATCTGGTATACCCTTGGTCAAGATGTTTCTGCAACAACAGAAGATAGTAACCACCTGATGCAGCTCAGAAAATTATCAAGTTCATCATACGTTTATTTAGAGCAGCCCGTGCCTGTAGACTCTGATCAAACATATATATTTAGTTTTGATGTTGATCCTTCTGATTTGGAAGATGATCAACTCATGGCAATTGTGATGCGATATCAGGGTGCTGATGGAACAACAAATCTTGAGTTAACTTACCCATTAACATCGGGAACAGCGACAACAAAACAAACACAGCTGAAACAATATAGCAATATCCTTCGTCCGGGAAGAAATCAATTTCTCATAAAGACACCAGATTGTCAAACGCATAGGATGGATGATTCTTCATATACATATAATCAGTATAGTGCTGGATCTGCAGATTGTGATGATGCTTTACAATATTTATCTCTGACATTTTATGCAAATCCAAATTATAATGGTCATGCAAAGATTGATGGGGTAATTCTTGATCCAGAATATCAAATTATAACTGAACTTGTCAATAGCGCAGGAGACACAGTACAAGTTTCGACAGAAGAGATGTTTTCTGTTGAGACAATAGATCAACCCGTAAAGATTAGAGTGACATTGCGATCAGAAAAACCAACAGTGTCTCCTGAAGTGCGCAGTATCAAAATAACTGATGCAGTTGCACAAACGATTCAGATTGGAAGTCTAAAAGAGCGATTTGATCAAGAACGAATGGGCGCAACAATGGGAATTCCACCACGAAGCGAATGGATTAGTGGTGAGTATGCAACTGTTCGTTCACAGTGTGTTGATTTTGAGACAGGAGATCAAATGTCTTGTTTTGCGTTGGAGGTACAATACGGTGTTTCTCGAATGCGAAGCCACCTCACCTGGAATTATCTGACTGCAACATATAATGAAGAAACAGAAGATTATGACCTTTCTCTGAACTCAAATGGAAAAGTCATCGCAGAAAGAATGCAGGAGGCAATGGATGCAGGAAAAGAATTAGAATTTATTATTGTTGTTGACGGCTCTTTTTTTACTAGTGACGGTTCTGAGAAATATCCTGATGTAACAGGGCAGCGATCTGATTATATGCAGGAACAAATTCCCTATCTCCTCAAAAAACATGCACAATATTATGCAGAATTGTTTGATGGAGATCCATATGGTGAAATTACATTGTGGGAAATCTTTAATGAACCAAATATTGATAAATTCAAGCCATCATGGGATGAAGATATTTCTGATGAAGAACTTGTTGCATTGCAAAATGAGATTGCAGCTGCGATTTTAGAAGTACGACATGATGTAGAAATAACAACAGCAAGTGTTTCTCCTGCTGATGAGAAGTTCTTTCCTCTCACCTATTTGGAAAGTATCATTGATTATTATGATCTAGATCGCTTTGATGCATTCAATTTTCATCCGTATTCTGGAAGTACAGATCCAGAAGAAATAGTAGACTACTGGGAAAAGCTTGATGCATTTATAGAAGACAATGATCTTGAAGATAAGGACATTTATTTTACCGAGTATGGTTATAATCACCCTCTTTTTGATCCAGAAAATTGTAATTATTATGATAGTACAACAAAGCGATATACTTATATCGAGGGAGAGACTGCATCGTGGTATAGAGGATGGGGCGATGATGCTTTTGCAAAGCGACTTGCTCGTGCAACAGTCTCGTATTTGTCTGGGCCTGTAAAAGGGCTCTATCTTTATGGACAGTTCTCTCCTGAACAGGAAGCAGGAGGCGGAAATGTAAATATGGGTTCTACGTATCCCTGCTGGTATGTTGATGCACAAAATACATTTAATATTTGGGAGAGCGAAGGAGGTATTTTATCGGGGATTGATGAGCCAACGGTGTACTACGCATCTCCTGCAGCAAAAGCGTTTTATACGCTCTCCAAACATCTCTCTTTCTCCAGTCCATATGAAACAGTGATTACTTCGATAAATGAGATTGATCCAACATCTAGTGCGTTTCCATTTTATAGGAAGAATTATGCTGCATATTTTGAAACAGAGAACAAGCATGTTCTTGCTTTGTGGGGATATAAAGAATATGCATATGGTTTAGAGTATATGAACTATGTCACAGGTGCAAAAGATGAAGGGTATACAGAAACATTGAAGTATGATGTTACTTTGACAGATGCAGAAGCATTTGAAACGGCAGTCCTGTATAGATTGGATGATCTTTCAACAGAAACATTGGATGTCGTCGAAAACAATGATGGGACATACACAATTAAAGGAGTTCAGTATGGTGAAATGCCTGTACTTATTGAATTTCGCTAGCTTTATATAAGCTATTCTTTTTCTCAGATAACATCTTTTCTAAGATGAAACTCGTAGATAAAGCTTTCAAACAAAAAGAGATTAACATATAGCAGAAGCGATAAATTTTCGAACAATCAACTGAAGACCGACCACGGAAAATGCGATTTTCCTAGACGCGCTCATTTCATTCGGCGTCCACCACCGATCAATAGATCGGATGGTATGCTCGTGTGGGAAAGTACACTCACTTCGTTCGTATATGGTAGCTGGTCGGTCTTCCAGTTTCCTCTGGATATTCCACTGGCTGCGAATCTCGAAGCGAAACCACTGGTGAAACACCAGTGGAATATCCAGCTTTAAACGCTTCTGCTGAATAGTGAAGGTGCTATCGTCATGTTCGAAAATTTGGTACCTTCACTATAAAAACCTCGAATTTCCGAAAGGATTAAATAGGGGTTTTTGCAGAAAAACGTTTGGGCAATGAAAAAAGACTATTTGACAAATAAACATGTTGTTCTTTCTCTTCTTATTATCGTACTTACTCTTCTTCTCGCTCTTTCTGCATGCAAAGATGAAACGACTCAAGCGCAGCAACCTGCCCCTGCACGTTCGCTTTGTGGTGATGGTGCATGTCAGTCTGGTGAAGTTCAATCTTGTCCAGGAGATTGTGACTTTATTACTGAAGAAGAAGAAACTGAAGAAGAAGAAACTGAAGAAGAAGAAACTGAAGAAGAGGAAGCTGAAGAGGAAGAAGTTGAAGAAGATACGACAGAAACCACTACAACAACAAGCACAGTCTCGGATGATAGTGATGAAGAAGATGACGATGATGAAGCAGATGAAGATGATGAAGCAGATGAAGATGATGTTGAATCTCTCTCTGAAGATTTATCAGGTGCGCAAGATGATCTTGACGCGTTGATTGAAGAAATAGAAGATCTTTACGATTCTCTTGATACCGCAGGCGGTGATTCTGATATAGAAGATGACATTGATGATCTTCTTGCGCAAGTTGAAAGTGATTATGAAGATTATGATGATTCTCTTGACGCTCTTCGTACTGATGTTTCAGATATAGATACAGAAACAGAATATGCTGCTGCTGAAGAAGATGTTGCTGCGCTCCTCGATGATATTGAATCATACATTGATGATATTGAAGAGGATATAGAGGATATTGAAAGTGATATTGACGCGCTTACTTCTGATGATGATACGACGAGTGATACATCATCCACTGATACTACAGATACTGATGGCGATGGTGTCTATGACACGGATGATCTTTGCTCAGGAACTGACGATACAATCGATGACGACGATGATGGCGTTGCGGACTGTGTTGACGACTCAGATAGCGATAGTCTTACTGATTTTTTTGAAGTGTATGGTTCAGATGATTATCCTGATTATTCTTCAGATCCTGCTGACAGCGATTCTGATGACGATGGTCTTGATGATGGTGATGAACTTGATGAAGGAACTGATGCATATGATTCTGACAGTGACGACGATGGCTTAACGGATTATGAAGAAGTAGAGACATATGGAACAGATCCAACTGATGAAGATACTGATGGTGATGGCTATTCTGACGCAGATGAAATTGCAGAAAGTACAGATCCAAATGATAGCAGTGAATATCCAAGTTCTGCGGATACTGATGGAGATGGAGTTGTTGATGCAGACGATGTTTGTGATGACATAGATGATACTGTAGATGCTGATGCAGATGGTACTCCTGATTGTGACGAAGACACTGATGGAGATGGTCTCTCAGATTATCAAGAATCTATAGATGGTACAGACCCTGATGATGAGGATACAGATGATGATGCTCTCTCTGATTACGATGAACTTAACTCATATGAAACAGATCCTCTTGATAATGACTCTGATGATGATGGTCTTGAAGATGGTGTTGAACTTTTCTCTACTGATTCAGATCCATTAGATGATGATGGTGATGATGATGGACTCAATGATGGCGATGAACAAGAATTGGCAACAGGCATAAATGATGAAGATACAGATGATGATGGATTGACTGATTGGGAAGAAATTGAAGAAACACTTACAGCTCCTCTTACCGCTGATACAGATGGTGATGGCTATGATGATGGAGATGAAACTGATGAGGGAACAGATCCGAATGATGAAGATAGCTATCCTTGTGCTGAGACAGATGATGGGTTAGATTATTATGCTCAAGGAACTGTTACAGGAGTATGGTATAGCTCAGGAAGAGAAAGTACTTGGACAGACTCATGCAATAGTTCAGGAAAATTAATTGAATATTATTGCCGTTCAGATAATACAGCATATTCACGAACAACAACTTGCTCAACGGATGTTGGTACTGATTATATTTGTTCCAGTGGCGCTTGCGCTTTAGACGCAGATGGCGATGGTGTGGCAGATTCGTAAGCTTTTTAACAAAAGATAAATCCCTATTACAATAATGAGGTGGCTTATATGGCTAATTTAGATGCACAGAAAACAGCTGTTTATTTTATATGGATCGTTGGAATAGTCGCTGCACTTGGTGCTTTCCTTGTTTTTTTGAATTATCTTGGAACTGGAAATTCACGGGATGTTGCTGGTCAGGCACTTGAAGTTGAGACACCTTCTGCATCCAAGTGGACGTCTTGTTTAGATCAAGGAAATAAAATCAAACTTGCAAATGATGGCGATAGCTTTGTCAAAGCAGACACTTGCGTTGCAGGTTCTATCACGCGTGTCAGTTGTGCTGAAGATCAATACGGCTATTTTACCTATGAATACACTGCTGCACAATCCTGTCCTAGCGGAAAGAGCTGTGTTGAAGACAATGGAATTGCTTCTTGTCAATAATTTTTTTTAATTTTCTTCTTTCATTCTTCTTGTTTTTCACTTCTACTCGAGTTGAAGTCTTCGATGGATATTTATAGATGTCTTGCTTTCATTTTATTATGAGAAAAATATTGTTTGGATTAATGGTGCTGTTTGCTTTTTGTCTTAGTTCTTTCTCTGCATTTGCGTGCAGTTGTATTATGCCTGGCACTGTTGCAGAAGAAGTTGACAGAGCGGATGCTGTTTTTGCAGGGACTGTGATTGCTCTTGATCATTCTGATTATAGGGCATATGTTTTCCCTAATGTTGCAGTTACTTTTACAGTCCAAGAATACTGGAAAGGAGATGTTTTAGACACTGTTGTAATACATACAGGGCAGGGTGGTGGCGATTGTGGTTTTGGCTTTGAAGAAGGAGAATCGTATCTTGTATACGCATATGCGGATGATAACGGGGATTTGCACGCAAACATTTGCTCACGAACTGCATTGCTTTCTGATGCTGAGGGAGATCTTGCGAAATTGGGCACAGGTTTCGTTCCTGAGAAAGAGATTTCTCCTGAGGAAAATAATCTTAATATTTTTATCTTTGTTTTAATACTTTTGCTGATTTCTTTTGTTATTCTCTTTTCTTATAAAAAAAATAAAAAATAGATTGGGGATTCAAAAGCAGCGAGGCGATTCTTAAAAGAGAGAGCGATTCTTTTTTCTTCTTCGAACGCAAGTTATATAAACATACCTTTTCTAGGAATGCTCATGGCTGGAACAAAAAGAAAAACAGTTATTCCTAAAGCAGCTGTTGCTCGCATCATCATGGACGCAGGAGCAAAACGCGTGAGCGCAGACGGTGTCGATGCACTCACTGCCGCACTCGAAAAAATCGCGCATGACATTGCGCATCAGGCTGCACGCATCGCGGCACATTCTGGCAGAAAAACAGTGCAAGAAGGAGATATTGCTCTTGCGGTAAAAAAATAGAAGAGGATACAATGACATTCATGCTTCGTTTTATGGAATTGCCTTCTTATCTTCGCATTGCCTACATCTTTGCAGTTCTTCTTATCATCTGCCATTTTCTTGCGATCGCTTCGCTTCTTTATTGGCAAATCTATGAGCCAGACAACTTGACCTTCAAAGCATGGTTCAAAGCGCCACTGCATCTTGATTTTTTTGACAGCGTGAAAACAGCAGTTGGCGTAGGTTTTATGTTCCTTGTACTTCAGCTTGTTGGACTGTATATGTTTACTTCGTGGATATTTCAGCAAGGGAGAAAATGTTATTACTTGCTGTTCGGGCTTGTGCTTATTGGGATCTGGACCTATTTCTTAGTTCCCGCATTGATTATTCTTGGATTAATGTTGCCTGAAATTTCGTTGCAGCATTTTGGTTTGTTGAGTTTTGAGGATTTGTTTTGAAATCTTCATTTCTTTAGAAAAACTTTATATTCTTCTTGAGAATAATAAACGGTGAGGCGGGGATTTGAACCCCGAAAGGGCAGGCACCCAAAGGGTTAACCCATAGCCTTCAGTCTTTGCTGAAGGTTTTTGAGACCCTCGCCAAACCAGATTAGGCTTCCTCACCAAAATCTATCTTTTCTTAGAACAACCATATTAATACAAATTCCGACGAGTATTCCGAATATCCTTCGGACTTTCCGAAGAAATCCTAAGAATTGGGAAAATTTTTTCGCTAAAAATACTTTTTCCCGAAAATCTTTCTGTTTTGGCGAACTTATTACGGTCTTTTTTCATGATGACAAAACATTTATAAATAACTCCTTGTTTTCAGAGATTATTCTGGCTTAAACCAGAAGACCAATGACTGATGAAGGCATGTGATAGAAATATTATGTGCTGGAGCGAGGAAAGAAGCAATTCTTTTACCTTTAAAGTCAATAAAATAAAACTATTCGGAGGAATAGACTATGGCAGACGCAGATCAAATCTATGAAGCAGTAGAAGTAGCACGAAACACAGGAAAAATCAAAAAAGGATCCAATGAAGTAACGAAAGCAATTGAACGCGGCGTGGCAAAACTTGTTGTTGTCGCAAAAGACGTTCAGCCAGCTGAAGTTATCATGCACTTACCTCTTCTTGCAAAAGAAAAAGGAGTCCCATGCGTTGAAGTTCCAAGCAAAGAACAACTTGGCGCAGCAGCAGGATTAACAGTTTCAACAGGCGCAATCGCTATTGTTGTCGAAGGAGAAGCAAAAAAACTTCTTGATGCATTAAAAGCTTGAGGATGTGAGTACTAATGGCAGAGCAAGAAAAACCACAACCACAGCCAAAGGCAAAACCTCAGCAGCAAAAACCTGAAGAGGCAGAATCCAAGAAAGGAGCAGTCACATTCTCTCAAGCAGTTCCTGCACGCGTTGAAGAAGTCATCGGCAGAACAGGAACGCGAGGAGAAGTCACTCAAGTCCGTTGCAAAGTTCTCGAAGGTTTTGACAAAAACAAAATCCTCCGACGAAACGTTCGCGGTCCAATCCAAAAAAGTGACATTCTCATGCTCAGAGAAACAGAAATCGAAGCACGTCCACTCAACAAAGCAGGACGCGGAAATGCATAAGGTGATTATCTATGGTTAAATGCGCATTCAGCGGCAAAGAAATTCCAAAAGGAACAGGAAAAATGTACGTTCGTAAGAATGGACAAGTTCTTTGGTTCCTCAACAGCAAATGTCAAAAAAATTACATTGGCTTGCACAGAAAGCCTGTCAACTACAAATGGTCAGCGCACTATGTGAAAGGAGAAGCAGGCGTTGCATTGAAAAAAGCAGCGACAGCAGAAGCACGTGCTGAAAAAGCAGACGCGCCTTCTGAGGAATAAGGTGGAGAGCATGTTTGAACGAACACTCGTCCTTATCAAACCAGATGGTGTTGAACGCGGACTTATTGGAACACTCTTGACTCGTTTTGAAAATGTCGGTCTTAAAATTATCGGCATGAAAATGGTCTGGATTGACAAGGAATTTTCCAAAAAACATTACGCAGCGCATGTTGAAAAACCGTTCTACAAAGGACTTGAAGCATTCATTGTTTCAGGACCTGTTGTCGCGATGGTTCTCGAGGGCATTGACGCTGTTGATGTTGTCCGAAAAATGGTTGGCACAACAGAACCAAAAGCATCTGCACCAGGGACAATTCGTGGTGACTTTGCACATCATTCCTACGGATATGCGGACAAGAAAGGTATTGCAATCAAAAACCTTATTCACGCATCAGGATCTAAGGATGACGCAAAAGCAGAAGTTCCTTTATGGTTCAGTGCAAAAGAATTGCACAGCTATCAAGCAGTGCATGAAAAACATACACTTTAATTTTTTTATTTTATTTTTATATTCAGAAAATTATATTTAACATACAAATATACAACATATAAACTGGGTGAGGCTTACATGGCAGAAAAAATGGTTGATCGCGTCATGCGATTAATGAAACATCAGGATAAAATCCGAAACATTGCAATCTGTGCACACATTGATCACGGAAAAACAACATTCTCTGATAACCTTCTTTGCGGCGCAGGAATGATGAGCGAAGAACTTGCAGGAAGCGCTCGTATGCTTGACTTCCACGAAGACGAAATTGCGCGTGGTATTACTATCGACGCAGCAAACGTTTCCATGGTTCACGAATATGAAGGAAACGAGTATCTCATTAACTTAATCGACACCCCTGGTCACGTTGACTTTGGTGGAGACGTTACACGAGCTATGCGCGCGGTTGACGGTTGTATTGTTCTTGTTTGCGCAGTTGAAGGAATCATGCCGCAGACAGAAACAGTTCTTCGACAGGCACTCAAAGAACGAGTTAAGCCGATCTTGTTTATCAACAAAGTTGACCGACTCATTAAAGAATTGCAATTGACACCGGAAGCAATGCAGCAGCGATTCGTAAACTCTATTACAGAAGTTAATAGACTCATTCGACAAATCGCAGGTGATGAATACGGAGAGAAATTTCAGGTTAACGTTGTTGATGGCAGTGTTTGTTTTGGAAGCGCATTTCATAATTGGGCTCTCTCTGTTCCTTATATGAAGAAAAAAGGAATTACTTTAAAGGATGTTATTGCAGCATACACAGGCTCAGATCCTGATGGACATAAGGTTCTTAAGAAAAAAGCGCCAATCCACGAATGTATCTTGAACGCGGTTATTACCCACCTGCCAAATCCTGTTGTTGCGCAGCATTATAGAATTCCAAAACTCTGGAAAGGAGAACTTGAGACAGAAGAAGGAATTGCGTTACAAAAATGCGATCCAAAAGGTCCGCTCTTTTTCGTTATTACGAAAATTGTTGTCGATCCGCAGGCAGGAGAAATTTCTGCTGGCCGTCTCTTTGGCGGAACTGTTCAGAAAGGAATGGAAGTTCACCTAAACAGAGCAAAACAAAATCTCCGTGTTCAGCAAGTTTTCATCTACAACGGCGCAAAACGAGAAATTGTTGATTTCGCAACTGCAGGAAACATCGTCGGTGTTGCAGGATTAAAAGCAATGCCTGGGGAAACAATCACGCAGAAACCAACAGAACCATTCGAAGAGATTTCACACATCTTTGATCCTGTTGTTACTAAAGCAGTTGAAGCAAAAAAACCAAGTGATCTTCCACGCCTCGTTGAAGTTCTACGCATGGTTCAGAAAGAAGATCCATGTATCAAAGTAAAGATCAACGAAGAAACTGGAGAACACTTGATGAGCGGAATGGGTGAACTACACCTTGAAGTCATTGAAAACAGAATCAAGACAGAAAAGGGACTTGACATCCAAACCAGCGCGCCAATTGTTGTTTACCGAGAAACAGTTTCAAAAGAATCTGAGATCATGATGGGAAAATCTCCGAACAAGCACAACCACTTGTTCTTCAAAGTAGAGCCAATCCCACAAGCAATGATTGA
>CAYLMH010000013.1:24493-35071 GCA_964385055.1 uncultured Methanosarcinales archaeon | reverse complement strand
CAGCGATCTTACTGCAAACTATGAAGATATCATGTGGACCAGTGGCGAATTAGAAAAAATAGTCCCGGGTCAACTCCAACAAGTCGATATTCCTCTTCACACAAAAGGAGAAAGAGCGCAAAGAGATGCAGTGTTTCATACTGTTTACGCTGCAGCTGCTGCACAATGTATTCAAGATCCTCAGCGAACAACATACGATATTTCTTTTGTTGTTTATGACACTGCACGACGAACGCACGTCGTCAAGCGAGAAGATCTCGGCAAATTTTTATTTGAAAATACAGAGGTCAATTATACTTTAAGGAATCCTGAAGACCCTCCTATTAAAGACGCTCGAGATTTGCAAAACAGATTGGACGCACTTTACAGAGCAGATACAACAAAAGGATCAATTTCCGCAGAAAAAGTCGCTCAATGGATTCAACAAGTTCGTGTCGCGATTCCTCGTGGAACACACAAACCTCTTGACCCTCGCGAGATCGGGGATGTCTACAAACAAGGACAACAAATTCCTTACTTCGTCACTCCACAACTCGCGCTCGCGGAATTGGCGGACTTTTCTCTTTCTAAAGGAGAGGTCATGGTCATGAGAGCTGGAGACTGGATTGCTGTTCCCACCAAACGAGAAACCACGCTTCCAGACGGAGAAAAAGTTATTCGCACCGTTTTTGACACCTGGCGCGGGGTTCCTGATGATGGACAATACGTTGCGCTCACTGAACAAGCAAGCATTTGTCAATTCCTTTCCCTCGGAGACTCTGTTCTCTCTGTTCGCGCGCACAAACCACGAGTGGTCGCTACTATCAAAGGAGATATTCCCTATGATGAAAAAGATGGAATTTTTCGCTCGTATCGTGGAGATAAAGGAACCATCGCAGAACTCTATACTATTGAAGACGCGATGGCAGGAGGAGAAATTTTTATTGATGGATTTTTGACTCATGGCTCCAGCAACACGCTTTTTACGTATAACCTCAGCAGTGTGGAACTTGGCGTTAAACCATTCCACTATACTAGCAATGCTTGGGCAGGAGAATTTGTTCATCGTACCATTCAAAAAACAAACAGTAAGGATGTTATTAAGAAGATTCTTCAAGAAGCACATGCTGAGGTAACAAAAATACGAAAGAAAGATGAAACACTTGCTCTTGAACTTACTCCTTATGAACACTATCGCCTTGACGACGCCACAAAAAAAGTTTGGCGTGAAGCGTTCACTGAAGTCTTTGGCAGAGAAGCGGTTGTCGTGACAGACGCTACTGTTGATCGAGGAAATTGGCTTCAATATTATTGTGACGCAGACAGAAGCTACCGCGCACTCGCACAGCGCTTTGGCCATAAACCAATACGACTTGTTTCAGGAATAGAAAGAACGTTAATTGACGCTGGCGTTGTTTCTGATAAGTCTGCATTTGAGCAAGGCGTTGATTACACTCTTAAAACAGATCTTGCTGGAAAAACAAAGAGTGCATATGATCTTGCTGTCGCTGCTACTCAAAAAATACAAGAACATGTCAACAAAGACGCAGAAAGAAAACACACCTACGAAGTTCATTTTTTTACTACTGCGAAGCTTACCGCAACAGGAGCAGTCGCAAAAGATCTGACGTACGCAAAAAGACTTGAATCAGAAAATGGATCAGAGAATATAACGCATCACGTGTACATTAATGTTAAAGAAGCAGAGAAAATAAAAGATCAAGAAAGCGCTAAACAGTATGTTTCAGAAGTTATGAAACTCGCACTTGATGAAGGAACCGCGCGAGAATACGCGATCCACACGATTACAAAAGATCTTGAAGGAGCAATTAAAGTTGCTGGCGGATATAAAAATGCCTGGGAGAAACTTCTTGGTTCATTTGGTGGTGGGAAGAAATGAGACGAGGACATATTCAGATAGGCGGACTTACTCTTTGTCTTGATGGAAAAGAAGGCATATCACGAAACGCTTCTTTAGATGGTATTGTTTTAGGCGGTAAACGCAATCTTCCAAAAGTTGCAAATCCATTTGAAGAAGGAAAAAAAGCGTTTGGTGAAAGAAGATATAGTGACGCACTTGAATATTTTTCACGAGATCTTGCTCAAAATCCAAAAAATGCGTTGGCGTGTTATTATGTTGGAAGAACATACGCTGTACTTGGCGTCGATGAACGCGCAGAAGCGATGTTTGGAAAAGCTGTTACATTACGACCTGCTTTCGCGACGCAGGATTATGACGAAGCACTCAAACATATTGTAAGCAATGATTATACTAAAGCACTCTGGGCAGTTGAACGCGCTTGCGAAGTCGCACGATATGCTCCAAAAACACCACGAAAAGAAATTCTTGAGACCGCAAACAAAGTAGGTGTTGCGTTTAAAGAAGGTACTGCTGGCAAGAAAGATTACGCTGCTGCAAAACGCGCATTTTCTGCTGCACTCGCAGTTGATGCAAAATATGTTCCTGCGCACTATCATCTTGGAACCATCGCGTACGCTGAAAAGAATTATGACGCTGCACGACAGAAGCTAAGAGAAGTTGTTGCGCTTGACCCAAAACATAAATGGGCACAGTTTGTCTTGTACCAAACACTTACTGCTTTAGGAAATCCTGCTGCACAATACCATTTACGACAAGCAGCACAACTTGGACATCCAGAAGCAGCAAAATTAGTAAAGTAACTACTCCTCAGTGATTACAAATAGAAAACTTTATAAATAAGTGGGTTTCTTGATTTGTTTAGGGGTTGGTATGTTAAACCTCCAAATTTGACAAAAACATATAAAACTTAAGCTATTATTTAGTTTATAAGTAAGAGGTACAGGGACGACACAATGGCAGATGACTTTTTCGATGATAACACACGAGGATTGAGCAGGACTCTTGACGCTATTCTCGGTCGTGATCAAACTTCATTCACTTCGACTTCTTCTGTAGATATCGATACGCTTTATGCTCGTGGACGAAACGCACTTCTTTCTGGTCATTTTGCTGACGCTGTTCGCGCACTTCAAGAAGTTGTTGATAGAAAGCCAAACCACAGCTGGGCGCATTATCTTCTTGGCAGAGCGCATCATCCTCTTGGAAATACAACCCAAGCAGAACGACATTTCCGTCGAGCAACTGCATTACGACCTGCATTTTCATTAGAAAATATTACTGACGCAGAAAGACACCTGGGTAAAAAAGATTACATGCCTGCGTTATGGGCTGCTGAACGAGCTGCTGTAGTTGCGCGATATACCGCTGCTCCTGAAACAACACTTCGAACAATCGCTGAAACACTGAACACTGTCGGTGTCGCGTTTAAAGAAGGAAAAGAAACACCACGAGACATTGCTAAAGCAAAGAAAGCCTTTGAAACCGCAGCTCAGGTTGATCCACAGTATGTTCATCCGTATTATCATCTTGGGACGATTGCGCGCGCAGAAAAAGATTATCGAACAGCAGAGAACCGGCTCAGAAAAGCTGTAGAACTAAATCCTCGACACAGCTGGGCACACTTTCAACTTGGAGCTGTTTATGAAGCACTTGGAGAAAATCATAACGCAAGAGAAGCATACCAACGCGCTGCAACACTCGGTCACAAAGAAGCAGCAGCATATATGTCTGGTATCATAGATGATGCTCCTGTTAAACAAAGGTCTCCGACTAGATCTCCACAAAGAAGATCTCGTCCTGTTGCGGATAGATCTTCACCAAGAAAGATGAATGATTATGCTCCTTTAGAAGCACTTGTTCAAGAATTGAATGGTACCACGTTTATGGATTCTGCTTGGATGGAAGATCAGAAAGTAAGTATTATTATTCCATCATACAACAGAAAAGACTATCTCCGTAAAACATTGCTTGCGTTAGGTCAACAAACATATCCTCTTGAAAATATAGAAGTTGTTATTGCTGATGATGGAAGCAGCGATGGAACCAGTGAAATGGTTGAGGGAATGAATTTACCTTTCCGCGTCAAATATATCTGGCAGCAAGATGACGGTTTTCGTGTTGCAAAAGTACGAAATGAGGGTATGAAGGCAGCATCACATGATCACATTATTCTTCTTGACAATGATATGCTTCCTAAACCCACTCTTGTTGAAAAGCACATGCGTTGGCACTATGCTGCAGATGCGCTTGATGTTGATTTCTTGCTTATTGGTAGACGATTATTTGCAGAACTTGCTGATGTTACTGATCAAAAAATAACCAATAGACAACTGGATACCGTTCCTATCACCGTTCATGCACGAACAGGAAGTTCTGTTGATTGGCGAGAAACAAACACGTATCCAAAGACAAAACAACTTAGAGACATGAGCGGTTTTGCTGACCCTGAATGGGTTATGAGCTCAACTGTTTGCAGCGGTAATATTAGCTTCAAAAAAGATCGAGCATTCGCAGCCGGATTATTTGACGAGCATTTCAAGGCGTGGGGAAGAGAAGATAAATATTTTGGAGACTCCTTTTATTATACTCAAGCACTTTTCCCTGATAAACCACTTTATTTTGTTCCTGTGCTTGACGCAGAAGCATTCCACTTAGAACACCCAGTTAATACAAAAGTAAGAAAAGAAGAGATTGATAGAACCAATAGATTATACAGAGAAAAGCTTGTTGAACTTCGAGCAAAAACATTTTTCCCTGCACCAACTGTCTCTGTTTATATTCCTGCATGGAACGCAGAACAGTTTATCGAACAAGCAATTGAAAGCGTTAGAAAGCAAACGTACAAAGACGTTGAAGTTTGTGTTGTTGAGGACAAAGGAGATGATAATACATGGAGTGTTCTTGAACGCCTTACTCAAAAATACAACAAACCTGGAGAACGACCTTTCCTTCGCATTGAACGAAATGAAAAGAATAGCGGCATTGGACCAACTTCTAATAAAGCAGCGCGTATGTGTAAAGGAGAATATATTCTTCAATTAGATAGTGATGACTATATTACACCACAATGTATTGAAAAACTCCTTGCTGTTTTTGAGAAAAATCCAAACGTTGGTCTTGTCTTTGGCGACTGCCTTGACATTCTTCCTGACGGCACAACAAGACCACATTGGAGTCCAATCGAGTTTACTGAAGTGCACATTGCACAGCATGGGTATCAGAAATCACTTGACATGCTTTGGGAAAAAGGAATGCGTATAACCCATCCGCGTATGTTTACACGAGAAGCATTTTATCGAACACAAGGGTTTGCAGAGGATATTGAAAATGCTGTTGACTATGATATCTTCATGAAACTTAGTGAAGTAACTGAAGCTCGTCACCTTCCTGAAATATTGTACCATTACCGAACAAATCATGGAAATAATACAAGTGTCGCTAAACGAGATAAACAAATTCGCAACGCAGCAATCGTCCAACAACGCGGGCGAGAACGTCGAGCAGGAACACAGAAATTCCAATTTACCAATGTTGAACCAACCCCAGTTTATGATTTCACCCCAGATAAACAGTGGCCTGTTTCTGTCTACATGCCACTCTCGCTTGGGAATGTACGTTACCTTGAAGAGTCGCTAGACAGCATTTTAACACAAACACATCAGAGAACAGGAATATGTATAGGTGTCGATGACACTCCTGAAAACGCAGCTGCTTTTTTCTCTGTTATGAAAGGAAAGTACTCACGTTTCTTTGACGCGGCTAGTCCTGAATACGGACGAGTGAAGTATAAATTCACTAATAAAGCAGGAGGAAGCGGCGGCGCTGCTGCAGCATCCAACGCTGCAATGGATCTTGCCCTCGACAGCAACAAGAGTAGTTATGTCCTTCATCTCGATCCAGACGATAAATATTGTCACCCTGCCGCAATTGAACGACTTGTCCAGTTCATGGAAAAAGAATCATCTTGTGTTTTAGGATATGCAGACTTCAATCATTACCGTGATGGAAAAAGAGATGGATCAGTTGTTTCAACAGATTTCTCAAGAAAGAAACTCTGGAACGCTGAACGACCGTATAACCAAGTAGGACACCCCCGTATTTATCGCGCAGAAACACTTCAGGTTCTTCGCGCAACAAATAATGGAAAAACATTCAATGAAGATCTTTCAGTTTGTGTTGATCTTGACCTTATTCTTCGTGTTGATAAACGAGCACAAGAAACAGGAAGAGCAATCAAACACTATGATGGCGAAGGCGCAACATTCCTCGAACGATTACAAGGAGGATATACTATTTTTGCTGATTACAGAGTACACCCTGAATCTATCTCTTCAAGAAAAGCAGGAGAACAATCTCTAGTGTACCGACAATTGATCGCGCAGTATAGCGATACCCCTCTTCCTTCTTTCCTCGGAAGCGAAACAACGTTCATTCCTCTTGTTAGGTTTACTTCTTTAGCGCAAGCAGAAGCAAAATAAAACACTGTGCAAATAACCACTCCTTAATGACAATCTATAGAAAACTTTATAAATAAGTGCATATACCATCCTACAGTAACAACAGTTACAACTACTTACTTACAAAAAGACAGAGGCTACAACAATGAGTAATGAAAGTTTTCAACGAGAATGTACCAATTATTCAGCAAACGCTGTTTCATCTTATAATAGAAAAAGTTTTACTGGTGGCCCATTAACTACTATTGATGATCTTGCAACACGCCTTGCAGACAATACTTTTCGCGCAGAATTTCTTGGCGAATACGGATTAATTACCCCTGAATCACGAACAAAATACACTCTTCCAGCAACAGCTGAAAATAAAAAGAAAGGATTTGGCGAACGAGCTGTTGAATCAGCAAAACGACATTTTAACCCGCTCTATAATTATAACGTCAACGGCGTCACACGAGAAATTCAAGCTGACCTTGCACGAAGTGTCGCAGACATTCACGCAGGAGACGACGTTGAAGAAGTTATTGGTAACGCAAAATACAGAGAAACAAAAGATGTTCTCATTCATTACGCACTCATGAACGGCATTGCTGGCGTTAGCGGTGGTGTCTCAGGAGGAGCTTTTGCTACTGCACAAGATTATGCTGCTCTTCGTGACACAACATTTGAATCTTATGATCACGTCTTTACCCAAAGACGACAAGCGTTTGCACAAGACCTTGCAATTTACGGTAAAGCAGCAGTCCTTGGCGGACTTCTCGCAACAGGTGCTGGCGCACTTGTCGCAGGCGGTGTCCTTGGTGCATACGCTTCCCGTGCAGTTGCTGGAACAGCAATCGCAAGTTTAAGCGGCGATGGTGCTGGCGGAAAAATCGCAAGCGCAGTCGCACTTCTCGGCATTAGTGGTCTTGCTTACGTTACTGCAGCATACGCTGCAAAAGGCGGTCTTGAATACGCTGCAAATTACGCAAAAAAACAAGAACGACAACTCGATGATGTCGTGAATCACACTGCTGGCGGTGCAACAACTGCAAATGAAGAAAAAAGAAATAGATGGCATGATGCCCACAATGCAGCACGATGGGGGTCAGGAATTATTTCCTACTTAATGCCACTCATCGCATTCGCTGACGCATCTGATATTGACTTTAGTAAAATAGGAAAGAATGGAAGCGGATCTGTCATTACAAATGGAAATGACAAAGAAGCACCATCCATCGACAAAATAGAATACTCCACAAAAACTGACCTCTGCAAAGGAGACAAAGCAGAATTCAGCTTCACTGCATCTGATAATAGTGATGTAGAAAAAGTTGTTGCGGAGTTATACACTGCTGGCGACGCACAAAATGCATTGCACGCAAAACTCTTAGGAGTTCCAAGCCCTGTCGCATCATTACAAGATGCAACTGTGCACCAAGATGGAATTACTGACCTCAATGTTTTTGGAAAAGATGTTGTTGAAGGGAATGGATCATTTACTATCACCACCCCTGGAGACTACAAAGTTTTATTGATAGCAACTGATGGAAATGGAAACAGCACATCACAGCTTGTTGAACACACTTACACTATAGGAAATTGTGAAAGTAGCTCAGGCGATGGTTCTAGTGACGAACCAGGAGAATGTCTTCCTGACGCAACTCCAAGCGAACTCGAAGACTGTGTTAAAGAACGCTTTAGTTATGGAAAAGATATCAAAGGCGTTGAACTTCGAGAAGTCTATGACTATCACACCACTCCTTTGAAACCTGAAGCAGGACACGAACAAGGATTAACGCTTGACATGAAAACATGGAAAGACGGAACCGTTTCATTAAATGGTGTCTATGATGAACACACCCCATGTGATTTCAACGTGGACAACACTGTGGTCATGCTTGAACATTACACTGACGCAAAAACACTCGATTACCGAGTCCTTGTTGATGTTGACGCATCTGGTCACTTCGAAATTCCAAAAGAATTCGCAGCGTACAAAGGCGATGATATCCAAGTCACTTGGGCAGAAATAACCCACTGCGAAGATGGCAAACTTGGTCTTGAAGACTTAGCAAGCTATACGCACGGAAAACACGTTGACATTCCTGATGAAGCAGTGTTTAGCGGAACAGTTCCAGCACACGTTGCACCAACATATATTGATTGCGATGGAACAGCTGATGTCACACCTGGACGTACAGAAACGCCTGCTCCTAAAGATGATTGTGGACCATGCGCAAAACCATGCGACAAAGAATATTATGTTCCAGTCGGTGTTATTGACACAAAAGCAGGTTCATGCCCTGAAGGCGCGCCTGTTATGACAAACAGTGGATTTGTTCCAGCAGGAACACTTGATATAGTTGTCAACACATTTGGCTATATGCCAAGCGATGTTTCAGCAACAACAAGAGACGCAGTTCCTGGAAATCTTGACACAACACTCAATCCCTTTGGATACACTCCTGATACAGTAGCACCTCTTGGCGATCCAGCAGGAACACTTGACGCAACACCAAATCCTTTTGACGGCGTTGCTCCAACAGGACCTCCTGGTGGAACACTCAGTGCTCCACTAGATCCATTTGTTATTGACGCAGGATCTGCTCCAACTGATCCATTAGTGTACAACCTTGGTCAGTATTACCAAGAAACTTATTACATCGATGACGAAGTACTTCGTGCATTCGAGAGACAACAACAAGCAGCATTAGAATTACGACTAGTATAGTGAGGTAAACAACAATGACATACAAAGCAACAACATATACAGTAGCAGCACTTGCAGCAGCAATTGGAGCATATTCTCCAGACGCACATGCAACAGCAGCACGGAAAGAACGATCACAAGTTTATGAATTTGCAGGAGCACCTGCTGGACTTGAAAAAATCGCAGTTTCTGCTGGCGTTAATTTAATTTCAAATCAACCAAACGGAACAGTTGTTGTTCGTGTTGGCAGTGATGAACTTCCTCACCGCGCAGATGTCAGCGTGAAAAGCGTTGCAACAGGAAAAGAATTGCCTGTTTGCGGTTATACAGTACAATATGTTGTTTCACCAGCGACTGAAGCAAGCCAAATGGATCCACGTGATGATTTAAAGATCAAGGAATATAGAGCTGCATTCCAAAAACCAAAACCATTGAATGGCGTTGAAATTGATTATAGAATGGAAGAAAAAGATTTTGACATTCTTGCAGATCTTCCTGGCGATGGAAAATTTATTCTTTACACACGAGGAACAGTCAGTGTTCCAGTCGTTGGCACAGATTGCGCACAGACATTAAAGATCCCTGGATTTTCCGAAGGACCTTCTTATGATGTGTTCAGTGTTGTTGGCACAAAAGGAACGCCATTTGTTTACCCTTCAGCAGAAGTTGAAGCATGGGCAAATAGCGATCTTGAATTTACTGAAGGTGGCATGTTTCATCCAAAATGGAAACAAACACATGTAGTTAAAGGAATCATGCAATATGAAGCAGGCAAACATGTCGGCGCAGATTTTGCAGTTCTTGGAACTGATGGCTTTGGAACAAACAAAAAAGATGATCCTTGCGCACCACGAGATCCATGCGCTCCAACAGATCCTTGCACAACAAACTGTAAACCAGTTCTTTACGAAGAACTCTTTATTGTTGGCGCAAACACTGTTCAAGAAGGAAGACGAACTATTGTTGTTCCTGACGAAACAAGCATGAACAGAGTGAAGATCCAACCTGGACAACATCTTGTTGCACGCTATGACGCTGAGAATTATAACATTAGAACACATGAAGTGGCTGCAGTAACAGCAAGACGAGCTGACGGAACTATTGCACTTGCTGAACGAAACATTGATGGAATCATTGTTCCTGCTCACGGCATGGTTTTCGGCATTGAGCGTGTGCTCTACGGTATGTACGCTGTTGATAAAGATCATGATGGCGTTATCAGCCCTGGCGAACAAGAATGCAGACCTATCGCAAGAGACGTTACCTTTGTTGAAGCTGTTCCACGCGGTGATGAAGAGGTAGCATTCCTTTCAGGTCTTGCACTTGGATTGATTGGAGGATATTTAATTCCAAACCCAACACCAGTTCTTGAAGCAGGAACTGGCGGATTTGGCGCTGCAGGAGCACTAGTAGAATAATTTTTTTCTCATTTTTTATACTTTTTTTCTTCATCTTTAAAAAATTCATATTTATAAAAAAAATCAAAATAGATTAAATTGTGTATAGCTTCAATAAGGCGATTATTTAGTGTTGGGTTATTCTATATCAAAAAGAACAGGATTATTTATTTT
>CAYLMH010000013.1:0-24483 GCA_964385055.1 uncultured Methanosarcinales archaeon | reverse complement strand
TTTCAAATTTTTACCAAAAAAAAAATTCAAAATAGGTTGAATTGTGTATGTGTAGCGTAAGGCAATTCTTTGGTCTTGAAAGACACATATCAAAAAGCACAGGATTATTTAGTTCTTACTTATAAGTGAATACACACAGAAACATTTATAAACAGATATTCATTACCATACAGTAAATACATGTCACGGAGTTATGACACTACGTCTTTCCGACGACAGTAATGATAAGAAATAACACGATCATACAAATGATCTAAAATAACAACTAGAAAGGTGGAACGACAATGTATAAAAAACTAACAATATATCTCGCATTATTTCTCGTCTGCATGACCTCTGTTTTTGCAGCGAACACCGTCACGCTTCATTATTATGATGAAGATGGCGATGCTGTTGATAATGTTGAAGTTGTTGTGTATGAATGTACCACAAGTTCTTGTGGCGCACTTGAATCAGGTCGTGTTGACTCTGATGATACAGGTTCTACAAACGATGCAGTATTAAGCATTCCTGGCGTTAGTTCCACAACGTGGTTTGTCGCATACGCATTCGCAGAAGAAAGCGATAGTTATTTACCTAATTACCAACCATTCTATCTTACAGGCGATGGATGGAGCGGCGCAACAGACGTTACTCTTGAGAAGAAAGATATTTGCCGATCTACAATCCAATCATTCAGCGTGACGAACAGCGCAGCACCAAATGAACCAATTTATGTTGACGTTGAAGCTGCTCTTGAAGCAGACACATACAGCGCATTCGAATATTCAGACTCTGGCATTTACGCTTATGGCGATGGAAGTTCCACATACGGTGACTGGTTTAAAGCAGAAACTGTGGTGAGCTTATCCATTGTGAAACAAGTAACTGTTGGAGCTGTTATGTTTGAAAACACTATCAGTGTCCCTGTTTACTCAGACACAGAAACATTAAACATTCAAGCTGCAGACAGCGAAAATGTTCAGTTTAGTTATACACCTACTTCAGAAGGAACATACATTGCAACAGTCAGTACATATGTGACAGATGCACAATGTGCAAGCGCTGAAGAACAATCTAGCTCAGAACAATTTGAAATTGTTTCTGAAGAAGATGTTGAATACTGTTATACATTAATTGACAATCTTGCTGTTCAGGAAATTACAGATGGAACTGTTACAGAACTCCAAACAGGAGTAGAATATACAGTTACCTTTGACAAATTATCCAACAGCGTTGATAGTGATGGCGATCTTGACGCACGCGACACAGCACTTGACGTGACTGTGTATGATGACGAAGCAAATGTTGATTACGCATTTAGCGATGTTGATGGAAACAGCGACGTTGATTATGAAGAATATTCATTCTCTTGGACTCCAGTCAGTGAAGGAGATAACACTATTGTTGTTTATGGTATTGCAGACAACTGCGAATACAGCACAAACCTTGGTGAAACAGAAACATTGACTATCTATGTTGCTGGCGATGATGTTGACACAACATATCCACCAGTCGCAGACGCTGGAGGTTCATTCTTCGGTATGTACTGGAGCATGGATTATGACGTTACATTTGACGGCAGTGGCAGCTACGACACAAACCCAGACGGTTCAGGATCTATTGTGAGCTACGAATGGGACTTTGGAGACGGAAGCACTGGCACTGGCGTAAGCCCAACACATACGTATAGCGCAAGCGGTCTTTACACTGCAACACTTGTTGTTACAGATAATGATGGATTAACTGACGATGATACAGCATCAGTTCGAATTTGGGTTATGAATTTCCCTGATATTCCTGATATGGATTTTGATCCGATCGTAACCTGCGGTGGACCATACAGTGCAACACTCGGCGAGAGCATTACTTTTGATGGCTACGGCTTTGACGCTGATGGCGGAATTATTTTTTACATCTGGGACTTTGGAGACGGAAGCACTTCTGTCGAAGAGGATCCAATATACACCTACAGCGCAGAAGGAGTCTACACAGTTACTCTTACTGTTCTCGATGATGAAGGAAACAGCGCAGTCTGTACCACCACTGCAACAATCACCGCAGTGACTGTGAACAGCGCACCTACTGTAGATTGTAGTGTCTTAGAAATTGCAGGAACTGTTGATGAAATATTAACACTCGACGTTGACGCGACAGACAGCGACGGATCCATTGCTCAATATGATTGGGACTTTGGAGACGGAAGCACTGATAGCACAACTGCTGACAATACACAGAAAGCATACAGCGCGGCAGGAACATACACGATTAGTGTTACAGTGACTGACGATGCTGGCGCAACCGCAAGTTGTAGCCAAGACATTGACATCACAGAAGATACAACGACTACAAACGTTGCACCTACTGTTGACTGTAGCTTATTCCCTACAACTGGAACTGTTGACGAAGTCGTGACATTCCAAGCTGTTGCAACAGACAGTGATGGAACCATTGCTCAATATGATTGGGACTTTGGAGACGGAAGTACAGACAGCACAACAACTGATAGTACCACATATACATACACAAGTGCAGATACATACCCAGTGACTGTTCTCGTAACAGACAATGCTGGCGACACTGCACAATGTACTCAAGATATTATTATTAGCGAAGCAGCAGAACCTGCTGTCATGACAGTAACGATTGTTGCTGATCCGACAAGCGGTATCGCGCCACTTCCAGTCAGCTTTAGCGCAGACGTTGAAAATGGTGTTGAACCATTTACCTACGCATGGGACTTTGGCGATGGAAGCACGTCTACTGACGCAGCACCAGTGTATACGTACACTGTTGATGGCACATACACTGTTACTTTGACAGTAACAGATGCTGACGGACAAACTGCATCAGATACTGAAGTAATTACTGTTGAAGCAGATCTTCCAGCAATCGCAGTTGCAAGCGCAACTCCGACAAGCGGAGAACCAACATTGTTTGTTCAGTTCTCTTCAGAAGGAAGCTCAGGCAATGAACCATTATCTTATTACTGGACATTCAGCGAAGGGGGAAGTTCCACACGAGCAAATCCAGGACATTACTATGATGCTGAAGGAACATACACTGCAACATTGACTGTTACAGACGCAGATGGCGACACAGACAGCGACACAGTAACAATCACTGTTGGCGATGAACTTGAAAACATTGCAAACAGACATTACTATGTTGATGGTATCGCAATGAGCAATGATGGCAGAGTTCAAGCAGGAGACGACCTTGAATTATGGGTTGGCGCTGAAAACATTGCTGACATTGACAAAAGCGCAGTCACGTTCAATGCAATCATTCAGGAACTTGGTATCTACGAAACCAGCGGAGAATTTGATTTAGACGCTGGCGAAGCTGAAGTGAAAGTACTCAGTATTTCCATTCCAGCAGACACTGAACCAGGTACTTATTATGTCCGCATTACAATCAGCGATGATGATGTCAGACGTATTATTTACCGAGACATTATCGTCGAATAGATATGCATGACAAACTGTCACTGCATAGACTATCAACAAGTACTTTACAATAGTAAAGGAAAGTAACCACTGTAGTGTACTCATATCAACGAAACATTTAAATATGAGTACTGAATACATAGGCTAAAAGAGTGGTTTGTAACTCTATACACTCACAAAAAAATAGAGGAAATTGGGGGTAACAAAAATGAAAGGAAAAGCAATGTTTGCGTCATTGATGCTTTTGCTTGTTGCGATTTTCGCAATGGCAAGTGTTAGTGCACAAATAGTAAGCATTGATGAAGTTGAATTCGACGATGACGAAGTCAGCCCATCAAGCAGCACAGAAATCAGAAACTTTGAACGACCAGAAGATGGCGTTGAAGTAAAAGTTCACTTCACAGCTCTTGAAGACGCTGAAGAAGTTGAAGTAGAAGTAGAATTGACCGGATATGACGACAGCAATGATCGCGTCCGTGACACAGAATATATTGACGAAATCAAAGTGGGAGAAACTTATGTTGAGCGATTGACACTAGACTTCCCTTGGGATATGACTCAGGATTATTACACATTGCGTGTTTACATCTGCCCACGATCAGGCGACTGTGTTGAAGAAACATACGAACTTGACATTGAAGCAGTAGAACATGGCTTTGCAATCAAAGACGTTGACTTTTCACCAGGCTTAACTGTTGAAGCAGGACGAGCATTGTTGACTACAGTTCGTGTAGAAAACTTTGGTGACGAAGAAGACAATGAAGGCGTTAAAGTTAAAGTAAGCATTCCAGAACTTGGATTAAGCGCATCTGACTACCTCGATGAAGTAGACGAAGATGACTCAGTTTCAAGTGAAGAATTGTACATCAGAGTTCCAAGCGAAACAGCAGCTGGTACATACGACGTTGAAGTAAGTGTTACTTACGATGACGGCGATGAAACTGTTACTGAAGAATATTCATTAACTGTTACAGCAGCTGAAGAAGCTACAGCAACTGAAGAAGCTGTTGAATCAAAGACAGTTATCACAGTTGGACCAGAAGCTCAGGACATGACAGCTGGCCAAGGTGGAGCAGTTTACCCAATTACATTGACTAATGCAGCTGGAGAAGCTAAAACATATGTTGTTAGCGTTTCTGGTTACGATAGTTGGGGAAGCGTCCGCATTGACCCAAGCAACGTTGTTGTTCTTGGTGAAGGCGAAACACAAACTGTTTACTTGTTTGTTTCCGCAAATGAAGAAGCTTCAGGAAGCTACACATTTGCAGTGACAGTAAGCGCAGGCAGTGAAGCTTTGAAACAGATGCTTTTAACAGCAAATGTTGAAGGTGCTCCTGCTGAAGCTGAAGAAACAAGCAGCTCTGACAGTGTGAAGAAAGGTCTTATGGTAGGATTAGCAGTACTTGCTATCTTGCTTGTTATCCTTGGATTAATTGTTGTTGTCAACAAATTACGCCAAGATGACGAAGAAGACGAAAAAGAAAGTAAAACGTACTACTAAGTACGATTCGCTTTTCCTTTCGTTACTCCTTTTTTCTTTTATTTTTTTTCTTTTATTTTTCTTCGGAGTTTTTTATTTTCTCGATTTTTTTGAATATTCTCTTCATGATACTTTTCTTTATTCATTTGATTTTATTATCTTGGTACTGTAATTCTGTGAGCAAAAAACAACAACAATGGCAGCAAACACGGCCATTTTTCTTCGAAAAATGTCCTATTCGTAAAGGAAATTCCCATACAAAGGGTGGGAATTTCCTCTACACTCAGTTTGCGCCTTGTTGTTTTTTGTTAACTCCAAACACGCACTAGCAAACACAAATTGTCAGGGGGACCCATTGCACCAAAGTGCAATGGGGTTATTTTGATTTTTATCCTGACTAAATAATGAATGTTGTAAATTCTCTGTCCTCCTATTTTCGTAGCATTTATAAGGAGAATAAACTTCCCTAGTCTCTGACGAGTAATCAATTATATTTGGGGGATACTGATGACAAACAAAGGGATGACTTCGAGCTCTAGTACTTTTCAACGACTCTTTATTTTATTTATACTTGTGAGTATAATGCTTCTGAGCACACTTCCACTTCTTTCAGGAAAAGAAACAGTCAGCTTCCAAACCACTGGCGCAACTGTTGCAGCGTATAGCGCAGCAGCTTTTGGAAATGCGGATAGCACTGTTTGCGCAGGCGCAGCAACAGTGCAACAACTCGTCCTCCGTAATCAAGGAACTGTCGCAGATACGTATTATATCAGCGCAAGCAGCGATGACGCAGCTGTTGCATCATGGATCTCTATTGGACAACAAGGCATTACTCTTCAACCAGGCGAAGAAAGCACTGTGGTTTATTACATCACTCCAAGCACTACTGTTGCTGGTGAATTCAGCTATGCTCTCACCATTACCTCACCCTATTCAGACACAAAAGTTATTGAGCAAACAATTACTGTCGGCGAATGTCCTAACATCGCATTAAACGCATATACCACTTCTCAACAAACCTGCCCGTGCAGCGTTGGGGTGTATGTCTTTGATCTCGCAAACAGCGGCAGCAGCACAGAAACCTATTCCCTCTGGCTCGCGGATATGGATCCTGCATATTATGATCTTTCAGAATATCAAGTCACTCTTGCTCCTGGAGAACATCAAGATATTTACGCATACCTTCGCATGGCATGTTCTATCTATGGAGAATTCTCGTTCACGTTAGTTGCTGAAACAAGCCAAAGCGGCTACACTGCAGAACTTCCTCTTGCCTTAGACGTTCAACAGGCATGTTACGTCTATAACATTGCTCTTGGTGAAGCGCTTATCTTTAGTTCAGATGAGCCAATGACGGTCACGTTCACGCCAAAAGCGGACACGACCTATGTCCTCTGCCAAGAAGATCCTGCGGTCATTCCAGTCAATATCCAAAACTCTGGCGACATTAGCAATGAATATCATGTGTTTATTGAAGATGCTGAAGATTGGATTACTGCGGCAGAACCCTACATTAAACTCAAAGGCGATCAAGATCATACCACAAGCCTTGTTGTGAACAGTGTCGCTGCACCTATCGGCACCTACTCTTTTGCACTCAAAGCAGAAACACTTCGCGGAGATCTTGAAAGTGTTATCCCGTTTACGGTAGAAATTCAACAGTGTACTTCTGATGAAGGACTTCCTGCATGGTTAAAATGGACACTCGTTACTTTACTTGGAGCAGTGCTCCTCGCAATCCTTATTGTCGGCTATTTCCTTTATACAAAAAAAGGACAAAAAGGAAAAGGCGGAAAAGAACACCAATTGATGACCTGGGCTGGTAAACACAAACATTTACTCTGGGCACTTCTTGGATTATTCTTGCTCCTGCTTCTCATAGGAGTACTTGCATATCCTATTGTCAAAGAAAAATACGACGCGCGCATTGCTGCTGGATCTGATAGCGCTGAAGAAGCACGAACTATTCCAACGCTCTTCTACAACTGGGCAACTGCATTGATTGCGTTAGGAATCTTATTATTACTTGCATTCCTTGTCTGGTATTTCAAGCTTCGCAACAAACAAAAAAAGAGTACAGGGAAGACCAAACCTAAAAAAGAAAGCAGTATCGCTGGCTTCTGGAACAAATTCTGGAATGTGACTACATGGGAGAAAGTAAAACCATTCTTGAAATGGCTTTGGATTATCTTTTTGCTCCTCTTGCTCCTTGGCGGTCTTACTGCAGGAATGTATTTCCTCTACAACAATTACAAAGAAGACGCAAGCAAATTTTTAACGCAGCAGAACGCAACGAATGAACAGGAAGAAACTGCTGTTGAAGAAACAGAAACTTCTGAAACCGCTGCACTTGAAGAACAGATTACACTTCTTCAAGAACAAATTGCATCTCTCGAAGAAAAACTTTTTGCGATGTCTGAAGCAGCAGCACAAGAGGAGAGTGATGATCAACAGAAACTCCTTGAGCAGATTACTGCATTGGAAGAACAGATTAAAGCGCTTGAAAAACAACTTCAAGATCTTCTTGACAAACAGACAGAACCTACTGAAGAAGATGATAATACAAAAGCATTAGAAGAGCGAATTGACGCGCTTGAAGAACAGATTAAAGCATTGCAAGCACTTATTGCAACACTCTCTCTTGAGCAGAATCAAGAAACAGAAGAAGTTGTTGAAAACATTCAGGAAGAAATTGATTCTCTTGAAGAAGAAAAAGAACAGCTTGAAGAACAACAACCTGAAGAAGAAATTGTTGTTCCGGAGATAACCTCAAGCACGTTTAAAACAATTCTTGCATTTGATGTCAGCTTAAGTGGACAAATTGTTGAAAGCGGCAAAACACGCTTTGAACGAGGAGTGATCGCTGCACAAACCTATATCCAGGAAAAAGGAACCTACTGTGTTATGATTGTTGGAAAGAACCCTATTGTAATTCGACGAAATGTGGACAGCGAAACTGCGCTGAAAGTGATCAAAAATCTTCGCCCACTCGACACCCAATCTAATCTTGGAAAGGCGCTGTATTATGCTGCTGAGCAGCTCAACGGAGAAGAAGGCCGAATTGTCTTAATCAGCGACATGCAGACTACTGACAATACAGACATTTACAAAATCAAAAGGGAACTTGAAAAGCAAGGCATTGATGTTGTCTTCCTCAGTCTTTCACAGAAAAAATCTATTATTCAACCTGTAGAAACAAGCGATGAAGAACCTGCTGAAGAAGAGTCTTCTCAGCAAGAAATTGCTGAAGAGACTGTTCAAGAGAGTCCTATCTTTGATACGGAAAGTCAGACTGCTGGAGACTTTGTTATCACTCTTCCAAAAAACTCTGTGTATTCTTTGGATTTGGAGCAATACTTTAGTGACGCTGATGATGATGCACTCGTCTATACTGCAACTGCAGGGGAACATCTTACTGCGCTTGTTGAAGGGGCAATCGCACTGCTCACTCCTGAACAAGATTGGACAGGAGAAACGACCATTCGTTTTGCCGCAGATGATGAGAAAGGCGGCGCTGTTGAAAGCCCACTGTTCAAAGTTGTTGTTGCTGAACAAGAAACTCCTGCTGTTGAAGAAGTAATTCCTGAGAAAGAACAGAATAGTGCTGAACAAGAAGAAGCGACTCAGGAAGAAAGCACTGAAGAAACTATTCAGGAAACCGCTGCAGAAGAAACTCAAGGAACAACTGAAACAAACAGTTATGTGCCATGGATCATCTTAGGATCTATTATTTTCCTCATTATTCTTTCCTTAGTGATGGGCGCGTTTGTCAAAAAGTTTCACAATGATCCACACGCTCCTGAAGATAAGGATCATGAGAAGAAGGAATAGTCTTTTTACTTTTTTATATTTTATCTTTCACAAATATATTTCTATATGAAATAAATTTAATTTTTATAGATATAAATAAAAATAGATGAATTATATACAAGGTCTTTGCTGAGCGAATATTTGGAGAGAGAACTAGTGCGTGAATACAATAGAAAAAAAGAGAATTATTTCTTGACCTGTGGATATTGCGGCCTATACTGCTGCTGATACTGCGGATATTGCGCAGCAGGACGCTGCATTGCTTGTGGAGCAACTGGCGCTGCTTTTGGTTTTATGCCTAACTTGCTCTTGAACTTTTCCCAATAAGGCAATAACTTATCTTTGTATTTATGCGCAAGAATAATTGCAATAATCAGTAACAAGAGGAATATTGCAAGACCAATATACAACCAGTTTGTTTTTGGCTCTTCTACAACAGGCGCTGTTGTTGGACAAGCATCACAAGGACCACCGCAATCTTTTCCTCGTTCTCCTTGATTTTGGACGCCGTCATCACAGGTTGGCTCTTCTTCCTCAAGAACAGGCTCTTCTTCAGGAGCAACATAGGTGCATCGCTGTCGTGTATCACTTTGATTTCCTTCTTGTGTGCAATCTCCTACATAATAACAGGTTCTTGTTTGGAAACCATTTTCTTCACAAGCGCCCCATGATTTACATGTCCATTTATGACTGCAATCTTCTGCTTCATCATCTGTTGATGAACTGGAAGATTTTCGTCCGCCACCACTGCTTGAATCATCGTCATCTGAATCGCTATCGTCATCCGAAGCACTATCGTCATCATCACTTGAACTGTCTGTTGAACTTGAATCGCTCTCAGAAGAACTTTCTGCTGTTTCCACAGAAGAAGTTGCTGGATCATCTTCAAAGTCAAGCTTTGTAACGCCACCTATGGAAAATGTGTATGTGGTGATTTCTGTGTCATCAAGAGAAAATGTCAACGTGTCTCCTTCTTCTGCACCTTCCATATCATCAGATGCCGCGTCAATGAAAAAAAGAGAATCATATCCATAATAGCCATCACTATCGACTGATGTGGTGAATGTGAGGTCGCCATCTGTTACAGTGACTGTACTGCCACTTCCTGCATACCCATAGAACTGGTGTCCTACTTCAGGATACGCAACAGCCGCAACACTAAGAAGAAGCAATGAAAGAATACAGTTTATAAAAAAAACTGTTTTTCTCATGGGGTTATTTCTCCATCAGTTGTCACATAAACCCAATATGCGTGAGTCGGAATAAGATTATAACTGTGCGTGAGGTCAATCTTCTCCAGATCTCCTTCCGTGGTACTAAAGATCCACAGTGATGCATAACTTCCATCAATACTCCAGAAATAATCAACCAATGGCTCTTCATCTTCTGAAGCAACGCCAATCAAGTTCCATCCTGCTTGGACATCGATAGATGTCGGAGAACGCGCAGAAGATTCTGTTTCCATTAGCGCATCAAGTGTTTCTTCTATTTCAGACAATTCAAGCGTATACGCGCTATTCATGACAAAGATATATGCACGTCCGCCTTGAATATCTTCCAAATCACTTGGAATACTTGTATCACTATGCCACACTTTCCAACTTTCTTCTGTGTAGGTGTAAATGGAATCTACTGCACTGAGGAAATCATCGCTGAATATATCTTCAATAGGATCGTCAAGCTCTACTTCTGGTAAGGAGACATAATTCCATCCTTCAGTAAAGTAAATCGCATCAACAGCATCTTCGCATGTTGTTGAACAGCAGGTATAATCTGCATCAAGCCAATATCCCGTACACATTTCTGTGCTGCCACAGGAATCGCCACCGTCTGCGGCGCACATTGCTTCTGTAATTGTTCCTATTTCTTCTTCCTCTTCGCCCTCTGCGCAATCGCTTGGACAAATGCTTGATTCGCCAGATTCACAGATTTCGTTTCCGCAAATAGCGACGTTGACTGGAAGCCACTGACAACTGCTCAGTACAAGAACAATTGCTAAAATAGAGACTATCAACAATACATTTTTATTCATGGATTGATTTTTTGAATAAAGAGGTATATAAAGATTCCGATGAGAGCGCAGAACAATATGCTTGGTAAGACGTGCCATATTGTCAATGACACGAAAAAAACTGTTCTTTCAGAGAAAGCAATATGCTGCGCTTCACTTTGGAGAAAAGCTTCTGGTCTAATGTTTTCTCCACAAAAAGATCTTCTTTTTATTGAACAACAAGAGAAAATCATTCCACTGCACATGTTTTTTGTTTTTTATCCTATCGATGTTGTGTATTTGGATGGGAGCAGGAAAGTTGTTGAAATCAAGGAACATTTTTTGCCGTTTACTTTCTATACTCCAAAGAAAAAAGCGCAGTATGTCTTAGAACTTCATTCAGGGACTATTCGTGCATCTCGAACTGAACTCACTGATTCTCTTGTGTTTCAGTAGTCGTCCCTTTGGTCGTTGTTGCGTTAATAACTTCACCAGTCTCATCCACTGTTTCCACAATTACTGTTTTTTCTGTGGTCACTTCTTTTGTTGTCGGAACAGTGGGTGTCCAGTCTGTCACTTCAAAGAACAAAAGGACCATAATAAAGATGACAATGATGAGTGTAAATGTTCGCATACCAGTTTTTTTACTTGAGAAGTATAAATAGTTTTTTGAAATGTTGAAGAGTGTTAAAGAAAAAATAGGGGCTCTCTTTTAAAAATAGAATGGGGACACGAGGATTTGAACCCCGATTGGCCGCTCTGGAGGCGGCTGTTCTAGCCAGGTTAAACTATGTCCCCTGCTGATTTGCTGAAGTTGCTGTACCTTTTTAAGTATTTCTATTAAATTGAGAACTATTAGTAAACGCGATTACTTATTGTTAGGGTGTTCGCGCTTACTAGAATAGTTGACGCGACGAATTATTGCTTTGCATACTCGCGTCAACTATATTCAATATTTACCATTATCTCTTGATTCTTTTCGTTTATAGAAGTGATAATCTTATGCCCCTTCAACGCTTTCTTTATTTCGTCCCAGGATTTTGTTTTTCGCGCTTCTTTGAGCTGGCTGAAAATATTTTCTAGCAACGCATATTGTTCATAGATCTTTTCTCCAATTTTCTGGTTTTTTTCATAGTCTTCCTTAAATGTTACAATCTGCTTTTCCTGACTTTGCACCATCACCTGAAATTTCTCTAATGCTCCTTTACTCTTCTTTACTTCTCCTTGCAACTCTTTCTTTTGGACACCCTGTGTCCAGCACTTGTCAAGACCGTCCATAAATGAAGAACATACTTCTCCTTTGTACTTCTTTATTGGACAGGGAAATACATCGGTAATGGTGTTGTTTTCTTTGATTATTATCGCAGTTCCGTTTTCTACATCCTGCAAAAGATCCTGCCACGCCGCAAACAACTTTTTTTGTTCTGCTTTTGTCGTGCTTTTTGCCTGTGGAGAAAGTTCTGCACGAGCACACAGCTCTTCTGCATACGTGCCTCCTAATCCAAAATCAAGCGCAAATCTTGCAGCGAGTGTTTCTTTCTCTGATTTTTCCAACGCTTTTCCAAAATCCGCCTCTCCAAACTTGAACGCATTATATTCTTGTTTTGGATGAAGATATGTTTCCTTTGGCTTGATAATTCTTCCACTCCATTCCTGCACTTCTAATGGAGAAAGAATTATATTTTGTTCATTGGTCATGATAAAATTTCCTTTGCTGAACAATTCGATGTATATGAAATAAGTAATTGGGGTGAATTCTGTCTTTGTAAGATCTTTTGTCTCCACTGTTACTTTGAGAATACGTTCTGCTGCAACCTGCTCGACATTTCTTATTCTCGCGTTTTTCAACCACTTTCGCAAGTAGAGGCAATAGCCATCTGGCTTTGTCGGCATCTCTGGTTTTACCGACGAGAGATAAAGACCTGTTGGGAGGAGAATTCTCACTAATTCTTTTCCTTTATTTGGAACGTAGAGTTCAAAGAGGAGTTCTTTTTTTGTTCCGTTGATGCGATCGAACTCCACATACACCTGATTTATTTTTCCGTTGAGAATTCTGTCTTTGAGTTCTTTCACCAGACGAATCATTTCTATTGCCGCGAGTTGTTGTTTCATGATTCTTTTTGTTACAAACAATTATATATGTGTTTTGTTATTAGAGCATTGGTTATTTTCATGGAACAATTTATCCAAATTCAAACAAAACAAACACGGAAACCTGATTGGATTAAAGTGCGGCTTCCTACAGAGAAGCAATATTTTGAACTCAAGAACTTACTTCGAAAATCAAACCTTCATACTGTCTGTGAAGAAGCAGCTTGCCCTAACATCTACGAATGTTTTTCTCGCAACGTTGCCACATTCATGATTATGGGTGACGTGTGTACACGATACTGCCATTATTGCCATGTCAAAACTGGAAAGCCTGCTGCACTTGATGCTGATGAACCCGAACATCTTGCTTCTGCGATTAAAAAGTTAGGGTTGCAGTATGTGGTTATTACCTGCGTGACGCGCGATGATTTGCCTGATGGCGGCGCTCGCCATTTTGTTTCTTGCATATCTGCAATTCGTTCGAAAGTACCTTCCTGTACAATTGAGGTCTTGACTTCTGATTTTTCGTATAACGATGAAGCACTTGCTCTTGTTGTTGCCGCACAACCAGATGTGTTTAGTCACAACATTGAAGCTCCTCGGCGAGTGTATAAGCAAGTTCGCAAGAAAGGAAAATATGAAGAGAGCTTGCGGTTGTTGCTCAAAGTTAAAGAAATGAATCCTTCGCAGCAGACAAAAAGTGGGTTTATGCTTGGTCTTGGGGAAACTGAAGATGAAATACTTGAAGTCATGGGAGATCTGCGGATGATTGGCTGCGATTTTTTGACCATTGGGCAATATTTATAGACGACACCGAAACATGCGCCGGTTTCTCAGTTTTATCATCCTTCTGAATTTTCTCGATTTGCTCTGATTGGGAAGGAGCTGGGATTTTTGCATGTCGAAGCTGGACCGCTTGTGAGGAGTTCCTATAGAGCGGATAAGTTGAACGCACATCTTCAGAATTGACACCAGCCCGTAACACTTTTTCGAAAGATATATAAGCACTTCTTGCCTGAAAAAGACCATCGTGGCAAAGCTCTATCACCGCATTATGCGAAGAGTGAAGCACATGCAAAAAAAAGGGGTGCACGTGGGAAAAAAACTTCTTCGTAGATCTCTCGCTCGAGATAGTGCGCCTTCTAAAAGAAAGACTTCTCGCAAAACGATTTCTAAAAAAAATGGATTGAATAATAAAATAAAAAAATCAAAAATATTTAAAGATGCCAAAAGTGTTGCAAGGCAATTCAAAGGTGTTTCTGTGAATAGGGGAAAAGTGAAGAGAGGAGCAGAAAATGCTTCCACTATTTCTCAAGAACAATTTTCTCTCGTGCCACAACAAATTCTTCGTGAAGATGGAACTACTGCTGGAAAATTTACGTTGCTTTCTGCTGAGCAGATAAAATCCCTGTATCGCTTCATGCTTCTCGCTCGTGCATTTGATGATGCCGCACTGAAATTGCAGCGACAAGGCCGCTTGGGAACCTACGGTTCTGTTCGCGGACAAGAAGCAAGCCAAGTGGGCAGCGCGTTTGCTCTCCAGAAAGAAGACTGGCTTGTTCCAAGTTTTCGAGAAAATGCAAGCTGTATCACTCGTGGCATGCCTATGAAAGGACTCTTTCAATATTGGGGCGGCGATGAACGCGGTCACGCGTATACAGAATCCATGACGACACTTCCTCTTTCTATTCCTATTGCAACACAACTTCTTCATGGTGTTGGGCTTGCGCTCTCTCTTTCTTACAAAGGACAAAAAAACGGTGTGCTTGCGCATGTCGGTGATGGAGGCACAAGCGAAGGAGATTTTCACGAAGCATTGAATTTCGCAGGGGTTTTCAAAGCACCCATCGTGTTTCTTTGCCAGAATAATCAATGGGCAATCTCTGTGCCAAGAAAAAAACAAACTGCCGCAACAACAATTGCGCAAAAAGCAATCGCGTATGGATTTACTGGAATTCAAGTTGATGGCAATGATATTTTTGCTGTTTATGGTGCAGTCTCTGCTGCTCTTGAAAAAGCACGATTAGGTGGTGGACCAACACTCATTGAATGTGTCACGTACAGAATCAGCGACCACACGACTGCCGACGATGCAAAACGATATCGAAATCAAGAAGAAGTTGATGCATGGGTGAAAAAAGATCCTCTTGATCGATTGAAGAAATATATGCTCCAACAAAAAATATGGGACGCGAAAAAAGAAGAATTATTGCAACAAGAAGCTGCAACACTTGTCAGCGCACATGTTCGTTCCTACGAAGAAGAACCTACCTCTGATCCTAAAGACATGTTTGCATATACTTTTGCATCTATGACCCCTCAATTACTCGAACAATACCAGTCATTTCTCGATGTGAGTGGTAAGAAAAGAGATCCAAATATTCTTGAAAAAGTTGAAGGAGGATTTCCCTAATGGCAATCATGACCCTTCTTGAAGCAATTCGTTCTGCGCTTGATTACGAATTAGGCAGAGATCCCAACGTTCTCGTCTTTGGTGAAGATGTTGGTTTTAATGGCGGGGTTTTCCGCGTCACTGAAGGTCTTTAGAAAAAATACGGTGAGAAAAGAGTTTTTGATACTCCTCTTGCAGAATCTGCTATTGTTGGTATTTCTATAGGTATGTCTATCAATGGCTTAAAACCCATTGGAGAAATTCAATTTGACGGCTTTACTTACCCTGCATTTGATCAACTTATTTCTCACGCATCCAGAATGCGCACACGATCGCGAGGGAAATTTAGTTGTCCTCTCGTTGTTCGCGCACCGTATGCTGGGGGTGTTCATGCTCCTGAACATCACAGCGAGAGTCCTGAAGTATTTTATGCACATGTTCCTGGATTAAAAGTTGTTGTCCCAAGCACTCCTGCTGACGCAAAAGGATTATTGTTGAGCGCGATTCGTGATCCTGACCCGGTAATTTTTTTTGAACCAAAAAAATTGTATAGAACTGCAAAAGGAGACGTTCCTGATGGTGATTTTACTGTTCCTATTGGCAAAGCACGGATGGTCAAAGAAGGAAAAGATATGAGCATCATTACGTGGGGCGTTATGGTCAGTGTGTGTGAAGAAGCTGCACGACAACTTGCACAAACAGGCGTTGATGTGGAAATTATTGACTTGCGCACTATTGCTCCTTATGATGTTGCTGCAGTTCTTGCCACTGCACAAAAAACTGGACGCGTGATGATTGTTCATGAAGCACCACGGACCTGTGGCTTTAGTACAGAGATTGCCGCACAGATTAGTGAGAAAGCATTGTATTATTTGAAAGCACCTCTTCTTCGCGTGACGGGGTATGATACACTCATGCCTCTCTACAAAATGGAAAATTTTTATTTGCCAAACACAGAGAAGATTCTGTTTACTGCAAAAAAACTGATGGAGTACTGAGCACATGGCATATCAATTTCGCTTTCCTGATGTCGGTGAAGGAATTGCAGAAGGAGTTCTCGTGAAATGGAAAGTGAAGACTGGCGATGTCATTAAAGAAGACGCTGCGCTTGCTGATGTCGAAACTGCAAAAGCACTTGTGGAAATTCCTTCTCCAAAAAGCGGAACGATTTTACAACTTCACGCTGCTGAAGGGCAAACAATCCATGTAGGAGATGTGCTCGTGACGATTGGTGACGCAGGAGAGAAAGTTGCATCTGTTTCTGTTACACCTAGTCCTCAAAAAACAGAAGTTGCAACGCCTCCGCCAGTTGTGCAAAAAATAGCGCAACCTTCTGGTGTTCTTGCGCTCCCTGCTGCACGACAAAAAGCAAAAGAGTTAGGTGTTGATCTTTCGACCATTAAAGGAACGGGAAAAGATGGCATGATTATTGTTGCTGATGTTGAAGCTGCTGCTGGCAAAAGCACTGTTGTTCAAGAAGTAAAAGAAACGAAACCTGCACAACAATCCTCTGGACCAAGTGTTGGATTTGATAAATCTGGCAGAATTATGAGCGTCCCATTAACAGCTGTTCGCAAGGCAATTGCTGATTCAATGACTCTCTCCAAACAGACTATTCCGCACGTGACTCATATTGATGAAGCAGATGTCACTGCACTTGAAGCATTACGACAGAAGAAAAAAGAATATGCAGAGAATAAAGGGATTCACTTAACCATGCTTCCTGTTCTTATGAAAGCAACTGTCGCAAGCTTGAAAACATATCCGTATCTGAATGCTGCATTTGATGCTGCGAAGCAAATGATCCATGTTCGTGAATACTACAATTTTGGATTTGCAGTCAATACTCCGCAGGGTCTTTTTGTTCCTGTCATCAAAGGCGTTGATACTCGAAGCATTCTTGATATTGCAAAAAAATTGGAAATCCTCGCAACGCATTGTCGTGATCGGGACATTAAGCCTGAAGACATGAGCGGCGCTTCGTTTACGTTCACCAATATTGGTTCGTATGGAGGGATTGCTGCAACGCCCATTATTCCTCCAGGAACATGCGCGATTTTGGGAATCTATCGCATGCGAGAAAAACCTGTTGTCAAGGATGGAGTGATTGTGATCAGAAAGATTATGCCTTTATCAATCACATTTGATCATCGCGTTGTTGATGGCGCAACTGCTGCGCAGTTTTTGAGCGATCTTATTAAACATCTGGAAGATCCAGAGTTATATTTTGTTGATGTTTGAGGTGGAACTATGACAAAGAAAAAAGCTGTTCGGAGATTCGTAAAAAAAACGATCAAAAAAGTAAAAAGTTTTGTTACAAAAGCAATGAAAAAATCTAGCAAGGCAAAACGGGTTTCTAAGAAGATCAAGAAAATTGTGAAAAAACGCGTAGTAAAAAGAGTTGTCAAGAAACATGTAGTGAGAAAAACAAAGAAAGTTGTTCGCGTAGTAAAAAAACAGACTCGAGCACTTGTGCTGAAGAAACCAATGACAAAAGCTTTAGTGGTGTATAAACCCGCGCATAAAAAAATGCTTGTTGGTGTTCGTGCTGTTGAGAATACAACACGAGATTTCATTAATTGGCTTGCGGTGTTTAAGACTGAATACGGCATTCCAACTGAAGCATATGAGACGTTACATGAGAAGATGGATGAATTTTCCACAAAAGTCGGCGCAATTACTTGTGATGTTGTTGGCACTATTGATAAGGGTAAGATTAGAATTGCCGCGAATACATTACGAGATACAAAAGCATGGCTTGCAGTTTTTGCACGAGAATATGATCTTGCTCCTGAAGCAGTTTGTGTTCTGACTGAGAAATTAGATGAAGTTGGAGAGAAACTCGCGAATGTTGATTGTAAATAGTTTATTTTATTTTTTTTACTATTCCTTTTTCTGCATCGACTTCGACAATATCCCCATCTTTGAATGCTTTTGTTGCGATTTTTGTACCTATGACGCAAGGGATTTTCATCTCGCGACTAATAACTGACGCATGACTTAAGATGCCCCCTTCTTCTGTCACAATCGCTTTTATATTTTTTAAATAAGGAACAATATCTGGAGTTGTTGTATGAATGACAAGAATTTCTGCTTTCTGGATGCTTGACCACTGCTCACGCTTTGTAATAAGTGTTACTTTTCCCTGCACAACCCCTTTGAACGCGGGTGTTCCTTTGATTATTTCACCTGTGTGATTAGGCAATTTGAGATGCTTCAGCGCTTTTATTGCATCATCACCTTGAAGAATAAGATTCTCATCTGAACCAAAAGTCATGTACGTAAACCCAATTTTACGTTGTTCAATAAGCTTTTTGTCTGCTGATTTTTCACTTTTGAGCAAAGAGACAACTTCGTCTGGAAGGAGATAGACAACGTCTTGAACCTTTTCTAGAGAGAGGTGGATTGCTATTTCTTTGAACAAAGGAAGGAAATAATAAGTTGATTGGCTGAATCGTTCTGTTCTCCATGTTCTGAAATACACAGCCTCATTTGTTGTTTTGAAGAGTAATTGTGCAAAAGGATTATCTTTCCATGCATCTAGAACAACTGCAAAATTACTTTCTTTTTTCTTTGTCTCTTGTTCAAGATAAGCAAGTTCTTTTTCTGGATCTTTGCATTCTTCTATCTTTTTAAAATAATAGTCTTCATCAAAAAATTCCAAGAACATATCCTTTTGCTTGAGGAAGGAAAATCTTTCGATGTGTTTTTGCATATCTTCTTTTACTTTACTCTTCTCTTTGTGTTTGTTATACTTCTGTGCGAGAGTTAAGAGCGACTTTCTTTCCTCAATTACTTCACTCTCTTTGATAGGAGTCATAATCACATCATACCATTCTTGTGCTCTTTCAGGATACTTTTCTTTAATGATCTTGAGACATTCTTCAGAAAGCACTGGTTCAAGAGCGAGTGGAAGATAAATTGCTGGAGTGTACGCAAGCAGTTGTTCTACATATTTCTCGTATTCTTGAATAAGTATCGATGTTTTTTCACTTGAGAAATCTCTTTTTGCTAACGTACGCCAGATATGTATGTCTTCTTCATTATGTGTGTACATCTCCTTCATAAAATGTAGAATAAATTCTGGATTTTTCTGAAATTTTTCCCAAAGTTTCTTTCTAAATGCTTCTAAATCTGCTTTCTTTGTCACCACATGATCTGCAATCTGACCTGAGACAGGAATATAGTATGGAAATTCTTTTGTTGCACAGCATGTTGATCCATGATAGAAAAAATAAATTAAAAGAGCAGGTCTTTTCCTCACATGCCAGAAATGCCATTCTATTGTTGAAAGATCTTGCACATTGTGCTTTTCCATCTTATTTAACCGTCACACTCTTTGCCAAATTTCTTGGTTTGTCGATTTCTAATCCTCGTAATTTTGCAATGTAATAACTCAGAAGATGTCCTATGATGCAACTATAAATCGCAAACTCCGCGTCATCACTCTTTGGCACAAGAATTTCTGTATATTGTGACTCCAGTGGCTCATTGGTAATTGCAATCACTGCTGCTCCTCGCGCTTCAACTTCTTTTGTCGAAGAAAGCATTTCCTGATTTTTGTTGGGAATCAACGCAATGACTGGAGTACCTTGTTCAATGAGCGCGATTGTCCCATGCTTTAATTCTCCTGCCATCATTCCTTCTGCATGAATGTAGGAAATTTCTTTCAATTTTAACGCAATTTCTCGCGCCATTGGATACGAAATTGTTTTTCCAAGCACAAAAATGTCTTTTTGCGTTTGTATTTTTTCCGCAAGCTGTTTTATCTGCTCTTCATTGTGATCAATTGTCTGCTCTATTCTTTCTGGAATTTTGTCTAACTCCATACTATTATGTCCAAGCTCATGCGCAAGCTTGAGGAGAAGGATTACTTGATTCGTGTATGCTTTTGTTGAAGCGACACAGACTTCCTGCCCTGCAAGCACTTCCAGCGAGATATCACTCCATCGCTGAATGGTGGAGTATGGAACATTGACGATCGACGCAATTTTTGCGCCTGCTGCTTTTGCATTCTTCAGAGGAATAATGACGTCCATTGTTTCTCCACTCTGTGAGATTGCAATGACTAATGTGTCTTTATCAAAGCGAACAAAGGTTTCAATTTCTGACGCAATGTTTGCGCGCGTATTATACCCAATTCTATTCAGAAGAATGCAACCAATGAGTGCCGCATGATAACTTGTTCCTGACGCAACGAAGACTATCTTTTTGTAGTCCTTCATTAATGCAACGAATTTTTCGAGCTGTGCTTTCTGCGTTGTTGCAAAAGAATTGAGAAGTCGGCGAGCAACTGCAGGTTGTTCTTTAATTTCTTTGATCATGTAATACTCAAACTGCTGCTTTTCTTCTTCTTCTGTTGTCCACTCAAAGATTTGGATATTTTTCTCTATTTCTTCTCCTTCTTTGTTATAAAATTGATATTTTTCTGCAGTGATTATCGCAAACTCATTATCTTCGAAAAAGATTGCTTTATCTGTTTCATCACTAAACGCATAAATGTCAGACCCTAACGTAAAACCATCTTTTCGTATGCCTAACGCAAGCGGAGAATCTTTTTTCACTGCATACAACGTGTTTTTTTCTTTTTCAAACAATAAAATTGCGTATGTTCCTTTTACTTCTTCCATCAAGAGTTGAATCGCTTCTTTCATGGATTTTCCCGCACGAAGCTTTTCTTCCAAAAAATGTGGAATAACTTCTGAATCTGTTTGGGACAGGAAAATCACTCCTTTTTTTTGGAGTGCTGCTTTTATTTCTTGATAATTTTCAATAATCCCATTGTGACAAACAAAGAGCTGCGCGTCATTGTTGAAATGAGGATGCGCATTGAGCTGCGTTACTCCACCATGCGTTGCCCAGCGGGTGTGCGCAATTGCAAGCGTTGTTTCGTAGTCTTTCTCCATATTCTGCAGCAAACCTGCAATACTTCCTACTTGTTTTTTAACAATACCTTCCTTTGTGACAAATCCAACAGAATCATATCCTCTATATTCTAAACGCTGGAGCGCCCTCAGCACTTTATTTTTTACTGAAAACTTCTTTTTTTCAATGACTCCAACAATCCCGCACATGTTTTTCCCTTCCTTTACAATTTTTTCATATGATCCAATTTTAAATGTCTCAGGCTACTTACAATATGATCCGCGCTGGTCTCCTGTAACTTCTTTTTTGGAAACGTGTTCGTTACTGCAATGCACTTTGCTCCTGCTGTTTTCGCAGAAGTTATTCCATGAATCGTGTCTTCAATCACTAAACACTGATTTGCTTTGACATGCAACTTTTCTGCAATCTTTAGATATGGCTCTGGGTACGGCTTTGCAAGCGTGACATCTTCTGCTGTGACAATCGCATCGAACAAATATTTTATGTCAAATTGTTTCAAAACCATACTGACACTCTGTTTTGGAGATGACGTGACAAGCCCTACTTTGAACTTTGATTTGCACTGTTTTGCTAAATTCTTAAAGCCAGGATACATTTTCATCTTCTTTTTCATGAGCTTGCTAAAGATTTCCATCTTTTTTTGCAGCAAAATGTCTGGATTATCTTTAATGTCAAAAACCTTACGATAATGCTCAAGCGCTTCTTTGTCGCGCAATCCCTTCACATGCGCAATCACTTCTGGTGTGAGTTTTGCATTATATTCTCTAAGGACTTTTCTTTCACAAAATTCATGTATTGGCTCAGAATCTACTATTACTCCGTCCATGTCAAACACTACACCTTTTATCATGGCATCCACCTCGTCACTGCATCCCTGTCGTTTCTGTTGTTTTTTCTTCATATCTGAAAAAATATAAAATCATTATAATAATACTTATGGAAGTATATTCTTATTGTTGTTTCTGTTTGTTATTTTACTCTTGTTGTCATCTTTGTTCTGTTCGTCTTTCTAGTTTTTATCTTTCTGCACAATCTCGCCTGGCTTTGTTGTTGTATTTGGCCAAAGCTTTCTTCCTGGATATATAGAGGTATGAATTCCTGTATGCACATTATCCCCAATGATTGTACCTAATTTTCTTCTTCCTGAATCAATGAGCTTTCCATTCACTTCTGATTTAATGCCACTATCATCATGCCGCAGATTTGCAACAATTGTTCCTGCACCAAAATTTACATGATCTCCTATAACTGAATCACCGAGATACGAAAGATGACCAATACTTGTGCTCTCTCCTATAACACTATTTTTTACTTCTACTGCGTTTCCTATTTTTACGCTGTTTCCTAAGGTAGTGTCAGGGCGAATATAACAGTTTGGTCCAATTCTGCAATTTTCTCCGATAACTACAGGACCCTCGATATATGTTCCTGACTTGAGAATTGTTCCCTTGCCAATTTGCACTGTGCCATGAATCGTGACTCCCTGCTCAATTTTTCCTTCATTTTTGAACTTTAGTTGGCTGAGAATTTTTTTATTTGCATCAAGGATATGCCATGGATAGGTGATTGGCTGCCAGTATTGTGCTTTTACAACCATAAACGGTTCTTGCTTTGCCCACGCAGTCACTGCATCTGTTAACTCATACTCTCCGCGCTTGGATTTTTTCAGCTTTTTTAGATATTCGAAAATTTCGTGGCTGAGTATGTAACATGCGGTGTTCACGAGTTTTGATTTTGGTTTTGCAGGCTTTTCTTCTATTTCTACAAGCTGGCCTTTTTCGTTTATGTTGACAACGCCATACAACTCTGGATGCTCGACTTCCTGCGCAAGCACTGCTCTGTTTTGTTTACAAAGGAGTTCGATGTCCCGCTTATCAAAATAATCATCACCCACAGTTACGAGAAAATGCGCTTTGCCTACTGCTTCTTCTGCCTGCAAGAGCGCATGGCCTGTCCCTTTTGTTTCTTTCTGATCAACATACGTCAGCTTCATGCTTTTATAATTGGAGCCGTACATTTCTTGAATCATTTCTTTTTTGTAATTTACTACTAAAATGACTTCTTTGACTTTTCCTTCCAGCGCATCAAGAATATAAGAGAGAATTCTTTGATTCGCAATTTTCAACAATGCTTTTGGTTTTGTTGCTGTTAATGGAAATGTTCTTGTGCTTTTTCCCGCAACCAACACCACTGCTTTATCCACCATTTTTTTCCTCTCTCACTCTTTTCTTCATTTATTCTTTTATTCCTACTTCTTTTTGAAGCGCGTTTTTTATTTTTTCTGCAATCTTTTCCATCTGCGTTTTCTCTTTTCCTTCAATCATAATTCTACATTTATTTTCTGTTCCTGAATATCGCACAAGAATTCTTCCTGCGTCTGCAAGCGCTTTTTTACCTTCTTGTATCGCTCCGGTAACCTGCGGCATTTCTTCCAATGGTTTCTTTTTGGAAACTGGAACGTTGACCAAGATTTGCGGGAATGAGGTCATACACGCCGCAAGTTCGCTAAGCGGTTTTTTTGCTTGCACCATCATGCTGAGAATTTGAAGTCCTGCAAGCGTGCCATCTCCTGTTGTGGTATATTTCCCAAAAATAATATGACCTGCCTGCTCACCACCTAATGTATAGCCATTCTTGTGCATTTCTTCAATCACATAACGATCTCCTACTTGGGTGCGAATGACATTGATTCCTTCTCTCTTCATTGCTTCGTCAAAGCCTGCATTTGCCATGACTGTGGTGACGACAGTGTCTTTTTCGAGCTTTCCTTTATTTTTGAAATGAATCGCTGCAATCGCAAGAAGATGATCTCCATCAACAATGGTTCCTTTTTCATCTATCAAGACAACGCGGTCTGCATCACCATCAAGCGCGATGCCTACTTGTGCTTTATTTTCAAGAACAGTTTTTCGGAGCATTTCTGGATAGAGCGCACCACAATTATTGTTGATGTTTAAGCCATCTGGTGTTGCGTTGATAAGAATTACTTCTGCGCCAAGCTCTTGGAAAATTAACGGCGCTACTTTGTACGCTGCGCCATTCGCGCAATCCAACACAATTTTGTAACCTTTCAACGAACGATTCTTGATAGAATGTTTGACAAACTCGACGTATCGTCCTCTCGCGTCTTCGATCTTATGTGCCTTCCCTAAGTGTGCGACTGGCTTGTCAAGCTCTACTTTATTTTCAAAAATTATTTTTTCTATTTCTTCTTCTACTGTATCGGGAAGCTTATAGCCATCTTTTGAAAAGAATTTGATGCCATTATCTTCAATAGGATTATGCGACGCGGTAATCATCACTCCTGCATCTGCTGCGAAGGATTTGACCAGATGCGCTAACGCAGGCGTAGGCATTGGACCAATCTGATAGACATCAACACCCATAGAACATAAGCCAGAAGTTA
>CAYLMH010000012.1:0-35578 GCA_964385055.1 uncultured Methanosarcinales archaeon | reverse complement strand
ATTGAAGATGGCTCTGTCACTGGATATTATTCTGATAATTTTTATTATACAACGCCAAATCTTAAACAGGAAACTGTTCTTGAATATCAGAAGAAAGCATATAGAGAATTTAACTTCCGACCTACAAAGGTTTTGGACATTCTTTCGGACATGCGCTCTATTAATGAGGTGAGGTGGACTGTTCAGGCATCGCTTCCTCTTCTCAAAAGGATTATAACTCCTAAAACAGAGTCAAAACTTACTGCTACAAGTTAAAGTATTCTGAGAAAATTCTTACAATATAATCCATATCTTCTTTGGTCACATCTTGATGACAACCAATATAAAATCCTGATTCATTGATCCACGTTGCAATAGGATACTCTGCTTCATTAATTGCAAATAATTTTTGATAAATTGGTTGATTGATCAAGGGCAACATTTCCCGCGTTTCAACTCCATTTGCTTCTAACCATCCGACAAGCTTCTGTTTTTTCTCCTGCTTTAATACTACTGGGAACATCATAAATGAATGTTCTGCCCCCTGCCTGATTTTTGGAAGCTGAATATGACTCTCAAACTTCTTCAATTTTTCAATAAGATACGCTGCATTTTTTCTTCGTATCTCGATTATACTTGGCAGATTTTCCAGCTGTGCAACACCTAACGCCCCTTCCATTTCTGTGACACGAAAACTATGCCCCACGCTGATAAATCTAAACCGCGCATCTATAATTTCTTTCAATTCCTCATCTGACTTTCCATTGACATCATCAATACTAATATAGATAGAATCTCTCCCATGATTCACCAATGAACGAAGCTTTACTGCATATTCCGGATTATCTGTCGTATTAATACCTCCTACTCCTGTTACTAAAAGATGCGCGATGTACGTAGAGAAACAGCCAATATCACCAAAAGATCCCACCATTTTTCCATTATAGGTTGCATACATTGTTTCACAAGAATCTTCAATGACTTTGAGATTATGCTTTCTTGCGATTGCCATAATTTTGTCCATCGCACAAGACATGCCAAATAAATGAACGGGAATTATTGCGCGTGTTCTTGGGGTTATCTTTTCTTCTACTTTTTCTGGATCAATGCCATAATATTCTTTTTCCACATCCACAAACACCGGCTTTAAGTTGTTATGAATAACAACGTTGGATGTTGCGACAAAGGTGATTGCTGGAACAAGCACTTCATCCCCATCTTTCCAGCCATGCAACTCTTTTAATGCTTGGACAGCAACGTGCAGCGCACTTGTACCACTATTACTCATGATCCCAAATTTGGAGTGATGCATCTTTGAAAATTCTATCTCTAATTTTTTGAGAAAAGGACCATACGAAAGTCGTCCTGTTTCCAGAACTTCCATGACATTTTTCTTTGCCTGCTCTGATAATGTGACAGTACCTACACCAATACGTTTCATGTATGAAGTGGTTGCTCTTTGTTTTATAAAGTTTGTTAGACTCCCCCTTAGAATTTATTCCGTATCCACATTTCCCGCAACAGAAGCTTTACAAAATATAGCCCTGTTGGAATTGTTCTTGCAGTACTCTGCCCACCAATCCTATCTCCTTCATATGTCGGGATTTCCTTTATTTTATATCCTCTCTTTAATGCACGAATAGAAAGCTGATATTCAATACCAAACCCTTCTGAATCTGGCTTGAGATCCTTATATATTGATTTTTTTATTGCACGAAATCCATTAATGGAATCGGTAAGTTTTCCCCGCCACAGCAAATTAGCAATCAAAGTAAATCCTTTATTCCCAAATCCTCTGATGGGAAGCGGAACATCATCATCGTCACTTCTTCCGCCGTTCATGAACCTTGAACCTACTGCCATGTCACAGTCTTCTCCTAACAATGAAACCAACGGAATAATATCTTTTGGATCTTCATTTCCATCGGGGCTAAAGAATACAATGTGTTCGTGTTTCGCAAGCCCTATTGCCATGCGAAACGCTTCTGCACGACCCAATTTTTCCTGTGTGTAGACTTTGAGCTCGTTCTTTTCCATAAATTCTTTTGTTCCATCTTTTGATTGTCCATCTATCGCGAAAACATCTTCGAAATTTTGGACAGGTATTTTATCAAAAAGCGCATTGACTCCATTACTCTCATTTTTCGTCAAAATGACTAGACTTGCCTTTAGTTTAGGTTCTTTAGAAATTGTCATTGTCCATTTCCTCTTTGTACCATGCAATTGTTCTTTTTATTCCTTCTTCTATAGAAACTTTTGGTTTAAACAGTAATTTTGCTTTTGCTTTTGTGATATCGCTTGCACGACGCATATGACCATCTGGCCTTGTTGTATCAAACTGAATCGTTGGTTGTTTTCCTGTGTGTTTACAAAGAAGTTCCACAAGCGCTTTAATAGAGATTTCTTCATCACTCCCAATATTTATTGGATCACCATCACATGCGTGCTCTACTGCTGCCATTGCGCCTTCACAGAAATCTTCAACATACAAGAATGCCCTGGTTGGTCTTCCTGTTCCAAAGACAGTCAATGTACCGTCCCCACTCATTATTTTTGTTAAAAGGTTTGGAATGACATGCGCTTTTTCTGATTCAAAATTATCGCGCGGCCCATACATATTTGATGGTCGCACTATTGCAATTTTCATCCCAAACTCTTTCGCGTATGCTCTGCTCAAAAATTCTTCCATGCGCTTTGCCCAACCATACCCTTCATTTGTTTGCTCTGGAACATCTTTAAATCCTTCTGCTTCTGGCGTTGGGATTGTACACTTTTTAGAATAAACACACGCTGAACTCACTGTCAAGAATCTTTCTACATTATTTTTTCTTGCTGCGTCTAAAATATTCATGAACGCGTTCAGGTTTTCCTTGAATATCGTTCCTGGGTGCGCAACATTATATTGTATGCCTCCCACGTCTGCTGCGAGATGAAAGACTATCTCCTTGTTTTGTGTAATCTTATCACAGAAATCAGAGTCTTTTATATCTCCTTCCAAGAGGATGACTTTTTCTAGAACTTGTTTCAGGTTCTTTTCTGCTTTTTTTTTATTTCTGTAAGGCACAGTAACGTGCGCACCTGCGGCAACGAGTTTTTCAACAAAATGACTTCCTACAAACCCACTGCCTCCTGTCACAAGGATATTTTTTTCTGTAAAGAATGTGCTTGACATACGAACAAGAAGCATTATGCTCTTTTTAAATTTTTCACTTGGTCACATAAAACGAAACTGTTCTTTCTGCATTATTTCCATACTCATCTTCACACAGAACAGTAAACGCATTATAGCCCTGCTCTAATCCTTTCAGATTTGCTCTAAACGCACTCTCTGTCACTTGTGTCATCTCGAGATATTCCAAAGAACCATACGCAGCATATCCACAGGATATACTATCACTTTCTGTGGTTGTGACTGTAAGCGCAGTGTCCTGCTCTACTTCTTCATTGTCTTTCGGACTCACCGTCATAATTTCAAGACCACTTGATTTTTTTAATGAATACGTCGTTGATGTTGTCGCAACATGCTGTTCGCTTTCTTCATCGTAACAGATAATCTCGTAATATTGTATTGTTTCGATTGTCTCTGTTATTTCTGCTGTTTCATTTGTTTCATCTGTTTCATTTGTTTCTGCTATTATCTTTTGCGGCACTGTCACTGCTGCTCTGCATTCATACTCTCCAAGATTTCTGCTCGCTTCTTCTGTTTTTTCACAGGTCATCGCTGTTTCTGTTGTTTCATTTTTCATCACGCAATTTCCTTCTTTATCTGAGAAGAAATGTATTGCTGCTGTTTTTTGGGAGACATTGAATATTGTTGTTTTCGTTTCTGAAAGTAAAGAAGAACTTACAAAGATCGTACTCTTCTCTTCTTCTGGAACATCTGTCACATTAATGTAGCCACGATATTCTTCTGAGGGATTTTCTGTCTCATCAAGAATCACTTCTGAATATATCTGACTTCCCAGCCCTGATGTGTTTGCAGATTGAATACCCATGAGATACGTCTTTTTGTTCTCTGGATTATCCGCACAACGGAGATATATTGTGGTGTCTGTTATTGTCGCGAGTGTTGTTGTACACTCATAACTTCCTCCTGCAATGCCGACAAAGTCGTATGGTTTGTTTTTGCAGCTTAGCGCGTATTCCATTGCATCATAGCTTTTATCGCTATAATCATACTTACATTCTGCTGGTTCATCTGTGTAGACGTAGATTGGTGTTATTCCCTGCTCGTTTCCTATGAATGAATCATCTTCTGGCGATACTGCAACAATCACTGGCGCAGCGGTGTCTTCTGTTGCATTCGCTATATTAAGCTCGATGAAAAGTTCTTCTGTTTCTGTGTTACCATACCTGTCCTCGCAACTGATGAACAAATAATAGCCACCACTGTCAAATTTGTCCATGACGGTGATGGACAGATTTTTGTATGTTGGATAAGAAGCACCCACGCTTGCAATCATATCATGGATTTCATCAACGTATGGATCAAGAACATCCGCAAGATCATCTCCTGTCGCAGTATTGTACACATCAAAAACTGCAGGGAATTTCTCTTCATAGTTTTCTAAAAGATCGTCAGGCGCTTCAAGCGCAGTAATCATCTGCTCTGCGGTGGTGAGATTTAATCCATCTTTTACTTTTTCAGGGATTTCCATTTGTGGAGGAGTTCTCATCGTTAATGTGTGCGTTGTTGCATATTCTGGAGTGCCCATCACAAATACAGGAGCATCAAATACTTCTGTCCGTGGAAGATAATCTAAATGACAAATTGTTTCCTCATTTGTCTGAATTCCAACAGAGAACAACGTGTACGAAGGAATCGCAGGGGTTATTGTATAGCCATGATATTGCATTGCTTCTATTTGGAGTGTTTTTGGTTCTGCCGTATATCCTGCGCTTAATTGCGTGCTGTCAAAGGTGATGGTGATATTCTTTTCTTCTTTTCCTGATCGAGGTCGGCAAATAGGAAAGCCATTTTCTTCTTCATAAACGCATTTTTTTCCCAAGCTTTTACATTTGTATTCTGTGCATGGCGTGTTTCCGTCTTCACATGCTGGACAGCTTTCTCCTGTCTTTGGCGCTTGCCAGACACTGCAGAATGTCATTTCTGTGACTTCTATTTTTGGTTTTTTTGTAAAGGGATTCAAATAATTTGGAACAGTGACTCCTACCCATTGATTCACAAACTGATATGCTGTGCTGATCATCTCCACAAAAATATCCGCAGTTTCTTCCACTGGAGAACCAAGAAGATTATTTTGGACTCGGACATTTCTCGGCAATAGAGTGATTGGTTCTGCGTCTTCTTGCACTTCGTATATATTCTCACTTGGATTATACTTGAAATTTGATTCAAAGAATCCTGCTTTTGTGGTGTCAAACATAATGTTTTGACTATTTCCGCAATCGCCTTGGCTGTCGCACGATATTGCTGCTGCGTCAATCCATTCTTGTTCGCAGAATAAACCAGAACATGTTTTTTCCGCATTTGCTCTGCTGCACACTTCTATACCATTATAATTCCAAAACTTAAATCCCGGAGGGACATACGGCGTACATTGTGTTTGCGCTGTTGCTTCTGTGCTTTCTTCATCTTCTGTGAGAGGTTGAAGCTCTTCATTCCAATAACAATCTCTTTCTTCTGTGTTTTCACAACAAGATGCACTTGTACACTGGCTGCAATCCTGCCAACGATTTGGCCTGCAGACTGCTGTTGTTCCTGCTCGTCCATTGATGAGCGCTTGCCCTTCTACGCAAATTTCTTCTCGATAATCTCTGCACGGATCAGTTATTGTTTCGCCGTTTATGCATGAGTAAAGGATATGCCTACTTCCCACGACATCTTTTCCCTGCCCTGTTTCTGCGTCATACCCACACCAACTTTCTCCATGCCTGTATGTTCCGCAATTTCGACATTCTCCCCCATTACACAACGTTTCTTCATTTTGTTGTTCTGCTACAGCATCGTTGCAACTGCATGGTGCTGTTTCATAGATGCCATTTTTTTCTTCACAGATCGTACTCGGTGTGTTTGCGTAGCAACTTTGCGCGAGACCCACATAACAACAGCCATAGATTGGTTCTTCTGCACCAAAACGAATTTCTCCTGGAGTTTCTACTGTGTCGATTCCTTGTACTGCTATTTGCAACATGAATGATGATCCTTGTTTTTGCATTGCGTATATTGTCGAAGGATATGGTTTTGCTCTCGTGATTTGTATTTGCGTGTGATTGATCATGTAATTGGTTGTATCAAAAGAACCTTCTGTACTCTCTTTGTTGATAATATATCTTGCAATGTTTTGGAGCTCTCCTAATGGCACTGCACTTCTTGCTTGGAAATTTTCCACTGTTGTTGTTTCGCCATCTTTTGCGACTTTGAGCGGATACGTGATTTGCAATTCTACTGCATCATCTGTTATTGTCGCTGTTCCTTCAAAAACACCTTTTGTGATTTTGTAGCCTTGTCCTTCAAATGTCTGGAAACTCAGGCAATTGTCTATTTCTTCCCTGATTCCATAGAGAATTTGATCTTCGATTGTCTCTGTACTGATGACCGCATTGACACATTGCTGTGTTCCTTCTCCATAACACCAATATTCTACAGAGGTGTTTTCGTAAACTTTGTAGTAGACTGGTTTGTACATGCCCCCTTGGAGCGCGACTTTTGTGATGACTTCTTCTGCAACTGCTTCAAGACAGGATTCTGTATAGTCTGTTAATGACGCTGCGTCAATTGTTTCAGGAATTTCCTGAATTTCTTCCGCACTTTCGCTTGCGTAGTAGAGAAAAATACCCGCGCTTAAGAGGAGGATGAGACCTAGAATTATAAATACAGTCACCTGCCCTCTTTTTTGATTCATCAGTGTTTTTTGTGCTTTGTCGGTTTATATAGTTTGTGAGCTGTCCTGTTTTTCCTTTTTCTGCTTCTTTTCTATCTGTACCTCTAAAAGATCCAATAAACTTAAGCTACTTTTGAGTAGTAAATTAAGGAAATATTTATAAGGTGACGCTTTTTTGTGAGAGCATGATACCTCCAACACGAAAAGCTGTCCTGAAAGGAGCACTCGCTACGTTAGGCATAGCTCTAGGTATTCATCAAGGAGCATATTTCTGGGAAGCACATCAGCAAAATAAAGCAGTTTCTTCTTTCACGGGTTCGCTTGTTCATGATCTTAAGGATGGTACACTTGATGACATGATTGCTGGACCTTCCTGCGCAGGATCTTTTTTTGTTGAAGCGCAAACAACATCGCTTCTTGATCTTCATGTAATTGCAAGAGCTGACGCAGAAAAATGGCAGAGAGAACTGCAAACGAGTTATGAACAAACACTTGATGCCATTGCCTACGAACTTGATACAAGAGCTGACTTTCCGCAGTTATCAAATCTGCAGAAATGGGAAACTGTGTTTCAAATAATTCAACGAGATACTCTTTTAGAATATGATGAAGCTTGTTTTGATATTGGCACGACATTGGAAACAGGCTGTTATAACTGTAACTCTTCAACACAACTTTTTGCAGCAACAGTACTGGATTTGGACACGTTAGGATACCTTGACGCAAAACCACTTCGTTTTATTTATTTCGGAGACAAAGAAGACGGCCATGTCATTGTCGGCTACGCAAATACCAAAGGACAAATTATCCACTATTTTGAGAATACAAATCCTGAAAATTACCAAGATCCGCGATATAAGCTTGGTCGTGTTTTAACAAAAGAACTCTTTGTCGGAGGATATTTGTATGGAATGGGTATTGATGCATCACAAACAGCAGAGCTCCTCACTCCTGCAATTATGGAAAATCTTACTGCACGCTATCATCGAAAACCTACAGAACAACAAGTTTCTGATGAGATGACTCGTTCTCTTGTGGCGATTGTCACACAAAGAGAAGAGATAAGAAAGAGTAATGAGAGGAATAAAAGTAATGAGGATACACAAGTTTTCGACCAGTTCCTCTTTCCTTCGATGGGTTATGATTTAGAAATAGTAGATTCTGATGAGATTAATTATTTAGAACGAGCAGAAGTCTGGCTTGCTCTTACTGATTTTTCACGAGCACAATTTCTTGTGGACATTGCTTATAATAGAAGACAAATTTCTTATAAACAGTATGAACAATTCCAAGACATTATGGAACAAGTAGCTTCGAACCCTTCTTATTTTAAGGAAGGAGAACTTTGTGTTGACCCAAGTCATAAAGAATATAACCCTCTCTTAAACCATAATACTGCTCTTCAAGGTATTCTTGAGTACAGAACGACAAAAACCCCAGAGGGAGGACTTTTCTTAGGAAACCTTAGTGCATGGCTTTTCAGTTATAAAGATATTGAACTGACGTTTCTTACAGAGCTGACACAAGATAAAAGTGCAGTCGCAACAGATATCCGCGGAGCATATCGTTCTATTGCAGATATTATGGAAGAAGATGGTTTTTACGAAGAAGCACTTTCCTCTGCATTTGCTGCAAAAGAGCTTACAGAACAAGGGATCTTACTTCCTCATGAACGACAAGAAGAGAGTGTTGCAGAGAGTTTGTATCATATCGGTCGCATCTACAGAAAAGCAAGAGATACAGGACATGCTCGTCAGTATTTCCTTGATGCGAAACAACAAGCAGAGAAATGTCCGGATATCAACTCTTATTTTTTTATTTCTCTTGCCAAAGAGCTTCTTATTATAAAAGATTATACTCATGCAGAGAAAGTCATGAGAGAAGAAGCTCTTGTAAGAAATCCAAACTCTGGATTTGCATATCTTGGGTTAGGTCACATTCTTGTTGAAAAGAATGGGTATCCTCAATGGACTTTTATTGATCTCACCTCTGCGCGAGATGCATATGAAACTGCCCTCCATATCGGAGAGGAACAAAAAGACAGATCATTACAACGCGATGCACATTATGCATTGTATGTTGTCTACACCAATAATCAAGTCCTACAAAACTCTGAAAAAGCGAAACATCACTTCGAGAGGTATAAACAGCTTCAAGATGGAGGGAATTCTGTTATTCCTTTTAAATAATTCTTACAAGAAATCAACTTCTACTTCAAACGCATCCTGCGTTGGATACTCTTCCACCACTGCTGGCACATAGCCTGCTTCTTTCACTGCTTTCGCACACATTTTTCTTTTTATTTCCCGAATTGGACAGAGAAGCCGATATTTTTTATCATCAATATCAATGTCTGTCATTATCTTTTTTTGAAGTAAGTTCTGTCGTGCTGCATTGAGTTTTTGGAGGAGTTCCTCTTTATTCTCCACTGCTTCAAGTTTTTTCTTGTATCCTACTCCTGGGACAAATTCTTTCAAATAGACAATGCCCTTCATTATTGTGCCGTCTTCTGTCATTTCTTCTTTTACGGTCATAATACTTTCTGCTCGTTTTTTGATTCTTCTGCGCATCTGAATATTATCTTTGAACGCAGAACTGCAATAATGGATTCTTACTTTATCTTCTTTGAATTCTTTGAGAAGCGCTTTTGCAACATCTTCTGATCCTTTTATTCCATACGAAAGTGTGTTTTTTGTCAGATATTTTCCCTTGTCAAACTGCGCTGCATTAGTATCTGAATACTCTAACTCATTCAAATTAATGAACTGGACATACTGCTTCGCGAAATTGATGAGCTCGATTGTTTCTTTTTCTTTTCCTGGAATCGCGGGAATTTCCATTCCAAAATGCCAGGGGAATTTTGTGCCATTTTTGATTCGCTCCCAATATTTTTTATCGTCAACATCAGGATGGCAGCGAATTTCATCAAGCCCCACGTCATATAATTTCTGGAGATTTTCTTCTGTGAAGAGGTTGAGTGAGGTGTATAAATGAATATGAAACTCTTTTCCAAAACGCTCTTTGAGCATTTTTATGAACTGCACTGTGCGGTCAACACGCGCGAGCGGATCTCCGCCCGTTATTCCTACTCCTTTGCTTTTGCACAGCTGGATCTCTTTGATAATATTATTGAAATCGTCTGTTTTCCATTCGTTGATGTAGACTTCATCTTTCTGCCACTTTTGCTCAGAAATAGGACAATAAAAGCAATGACGAGGACAGACTCCTGTGACAAAGAAAACGGATTTTTCTCCTGTAATGCACAATTCGCATCCTTTCGCGAGAACGCCATGATGCGCATCTGCGTGCTTGTTCTCAACTTCTGTGGTCATCTTCCAAAGATCTGCTTGTTTGTTTAAAAAAGTTTTTAAGAAAAAGGCCCCATCTCAAAATACACTGATAGTTTCGTTTTGAGCAGAAAATAACAACAACGATGGCGGCCTACGGCCAAAATTCTTCGAATTTTGTCCTACGGGGCACTCCGAAGGAGCCAACCCTCGCCCCGTCGGCGCCATTGTTGTTATTTTCTAAAAATACCTCTTTCCTCACAACTTTTTTAAAGAAGCTGGAACTATTAACATCCATGGTACTTGTTTGCGGCATTGATGAGGCAGGAAGAGGTCCTGTTATTGGACCACTTGTTATCGCGGGCGTTGTGCTCGATGAAAATGAACTGCATAAACTGCAACAAATAGGAGTCAAAGATTCCAAACTTCTTTCTCCCTCGACACGAGAACGACTTTTTGATCAAATTAAAGCAATTGCACCACAACATCACATTATTTCTCTCTCTCCTGCACAGGTTGACGAAGCTGTTCTTGCAAAAGCGCAGAACAATAATCTCAACTGGCTTGAAGCAACGACTTCCTCTGAAATTATCAACAGATTACAGCCAGAGAAGGCGATTGTGGATTGTCCCAGCAATAATCTTACTGCATACACAAGATTTGTTCGTGACAAATTACGGAATAAAGGAATTTTTCTCGTTTGTGAGCACAAAGCAGATGTCAATTATGTTATCTGCGGCGCCGCGTCTATTCTCGCGAAAGTGACTCGCGATCGTGCGATTGAGGATTTGAAAAAACAAATTGGCGTTGATTTTGGCAGTGGGTATGTGACTGATCCAAAAACTGTTGCATTCTTGCAAGAGTATTGGGACAAAATTGACGTGTTCCGAAAAAGCTGGGAAAGCTGGCAGCGATTTGCGCGAAATACGCATCAGAAAAAGTTGGGGGAGTGGTGAAGTTCTTTGTTATTCTTTTGCATTCTTCCAAAGAAGATTAAAATAATTTCTATAATCATCTGCAACTTTCCTATCATCAAGCAAAATAACTATATCACTTTCCCATAATACATGCGCCACTTTATTTCCAAAAACCCAGATCACATTTGGACTATCAAATTGTTCTGGAAGATAACGGACATGTGTTCTTGGAAGCTTATTAATCGGCATGCCCCTTGTCTTTTCAATGGAAAGATGATATCGCTCAATAGTTGTCTTTTCTCTTTTTTTCTCCAGCATGTTCAGTAAAAACGCGTATTTTTTCATGATCATTCCATTCGCACCAATAATGTAGAAATCTTTATTCTCTTCTATTATCGCATCGCATGCTGCTCGAATTCCACTTTCTCCATACATTGTCTGCGCTTTCTGCTGCCATAATTGTGTAAAATATGCTTTGAACGCTGCGACAATACCCGCGTCTTCAATAAGTACACCAATTGCTTTCTTTTGCCAGAGTGAGATATAGAGTTTCTGTTTGTAGAAAGTCATCTGTAATGGAGACTTAAAATCAGGAGGGAGAAATTTGCACTCTGCAGGAGATAACGCAAACGCCTGTTCCTTGCCTCTTACATTTTGATTAAACAAAAGGTTCGCTTTAATTCCTCGCACACTCCTTTTTTTATGGTAATCTCGAAAAAAATCGCGAAATTCATAGATATCTCCATAATTTCCATTAATCACATAATACTCTTCTCCTGCCTTAAGATCCGTAAGAATGTTTGTGAAAAAGTTTGTTGTTGCTTTTCCTTCAAAAACAAACACTTTCTGATTCCACAACGCATTAAATTGCTGTAAAAATGCTTCTGCCAAATCTTTATTGTTAATCATCAGCGCAACGAGATTTGCTGCAGAACCCATCCTTAAGATAACTTTATTGCCGTAGATTGTTGTCGTTGCAGGAGACGTTGATAAGCCTGGAACAAACTTTGCATCAAATGTTCTTTTATCCCTCTGCTCATATCCAATTCTTCCTGCTTCTGAGAAAATTGTCTTTGTTTTAATAGAATGTTCCTGACGTCGTTTATACTCTTTTGTAAAAAAAGAGTTTAATCGGCCATCAATATCGCCAACCACAAAGTTATACACCGTACCTGTATTTTTTAGCTCCCTATAAATATCATGAAACGCAGTTTCAAGACCTTTCATTCCTTTGTAGACGATGGCATCTGTTTTTTCTTTGTGCTCTTTTCGCTTTGCTTCTAAGAACGGAATTAACTTTTTTACTGCTGTTTGCTGTAATTCTAATTGCTTTTTCTTTTCATCAACATAATCCAAAATCCTTTGCGGAGGTGCAGCTTCATATTTTTTTACGCCATTTTCTACAAAAAAACTGACTAATCCTTTTTGCATAAGTTTTTCCAACAATACATACACTTTTGAACTTGCAACCTGTGCTTTATCTACAATTGGTCCTGTTGTTGATGCTCCTAACTCGAATAATGCGAGATAGACTCCTGTCTCCGCATCCGTTAATCCTATCTCTTTCAGTAAATTTTCACTCATAACCATAAGAAAAGCATTTTATTTTATATACTTTATCATTACTCCCCCCTAAGGAGGGGTTAATATTAATATACTTAGAGTCGTTCCCTTCTTCTATTGTTAAGCAATGACCGAGGTAATGACGATGAGAAATACAGTGATGACAGGATTAGTAGGGCTTCTTTTGACAGCACCAGCACATGCGGAAACAAAAGCAGCAAGTAGTGTTCAGGAAGAGGTTTTTGCTCACAACAAAGGCGTTCTGACAGAAACAAAAGCGCGCGGTACACTCGATGCTGATACTTTTGCTCTTGGATATCTTGCAAGAAATAGACTCCTTGTTGCGTATGATGGGACTGTTCAAGAAACATTAATGCAGGAATTATCTTTTGGCCTACCATTTTTGCATGGATTTCAACCAACTGGACAAATTCTTCTCAAAGATAGTGCTATTGCACCTCAAGCAGGAGTTCAATACGCATACAAAACAGATGACCTTTCCATCTCCACTGCAGCTGTTTGGAGATTTCAACAAGATCCTGTTGTCGAATGGCGAACTACTGCAGCTTATTCTCTTGACAAGCTTGCATTTGAAGCAGAGAATTTTACTTGGTTTGCGGTAAAAGATCCTACACTAAGTACTGGAACAGTGCGACTCCATGCAGGATATAGCATTGATCGTTTTCAGGTTGGTGTCGCAGGAGAAATCTTTTATCCTGTCCCTAATCCAGTCGCGGGAGTTTATGGACGAGTGAAGTTTTGAAGAAGTTCTCATGAAACGATTACTTTTTCGCAATCGCTTCAATAAAATGTGAAGTCTTTTCTCCTTGTAATCCCTCATATGTTCCTTTTGTTTTTTCAATTTTTATGATTTTGAAGTTGCTTAGTTTTTGTTTCATGTATTCTTCATCAAAGAAATGACGAACATAATTTTCTTCACGCACAAAGACATTTTTCTCTACTTCTTTTCCTTTTCCATACTCTTCATCTTCTCTTGATTTACATTTAATGAATAGAAAACCATCTCTCTTGAGCACCTTATGGAGCATTTTGAAGATTTGCTCTGTTTGTTCGTCAAGAAAATAATGAAGACTCAAATGCGCATAAATGACATCAAATGAACTTTCTGGAAATTGAAGATTCTGAAGATTTTGTTCTATGATTTTTATGTTTGTTATTTTTTCTTCATGTATTTTTTTCTGAAGAATTTGTAATGCAATGGGAGAAACATCTGCTGCTGTTACTTCATAGCCTCGCTTTGCAAAGAAGATACTGTCTCTGCCATCTCCACAACCAAGGTCGAGAATGGTTTTACTTTGTTTATTTTTTAGAAATTCTGTACACTGTTTTGCAAACTCTGTTGGATCTTGTTTCTCTTTTCTTTCTGTTCGCTTTTTCCAGTATTCTTGTGATTGAGTAGGCTGCATGCTGTCGCTTTTACCCCACCAACCATCGTAATCCTTTCAATTCACCAAGCGCATAACCAAAATGCTGGATGAGAAATGCAAGAAAGACCTGCACAAATCGTGCTGGTTTACTCTGCTTTAGAGAAATAAGAAGACTATACAACAAAATGAGTGGAAAATACACGTACGGCACAAGCAGCCAGAAATTCCTTGTCCAGAAATGCGCTGCTGCTGAAACAACAAACACTGGAATGAAAAATAATGGAAGCAGATATTTTCCGCTCACCAAATCAGGATGCTTTTTCATCAATCGCATTCTGCCGTCGCCATAAAACACCATGTTTTTCCAAAACGCTTTGGGCGTTGCACGGAAATTATGCCAAACAAATGAATCGTGAATTCCATACACCGTATATCCTTTCTTTTTCAGCTTCGCGCCAAGATCCCAATCTTCCCCCTGATTTCCTAACTCTTCTGAAAACATATCCGCATCAAGCAGTGCCTTTTTCTGATACAACGAGTTTGAACAAGAGATGCTGAATACTGGTTTGTTTTTTGTTGTCGGCTGCGCCTGAATGCTGCCGAGCGAACCAAGCATTGAATTAAACGCAATCCCTATCGCTTCCTGAAACACTGTCGCGTCTTTTGGTGGAACATTCGCGCCACCAACTCCTGCAAGCATTTGGTTTGCAATCGCATGTCTTGAAAATCCCCTCTGCAATCGTCTTAGCCAATCTTCTGGCACAACACAATCTGCATCTGTAAACGCAACAAACTCATATTTTGCATGTTTTATACCAATATTTCTACATTCTGTAATGGACCCTTTTTCTTTGACATGAAGATGAAGATTTGGATGCTGCTCTTGCGCTTTTTTGACGAGAGATTGCGTTGCATCTTTTGAAGCGCCATCAACAATCAGAACTTCATAGCTTTCTTTAGGAACATCTTGCTTGAGCAATGATTCAATACATGAAGAAATATTTTTCTCTTCATTCAATGTGACAACAATCACGGAGACCTTCATTTGTGTACCTCTCTATAAAAACGCTGACTCTGCATTCCAGATTTTCCGGGACTTTTGTTCCAGTAAACATCATATCACAAAACAAATCGTCTTGCAAAAAGACTCCCTGGCCAAGAAGGCATGCATCAGACATCGGCTCTTGACCTGTGCAATCATACCCGCTCTGAACAAACATGCTATAACACTGCGAGGATAAGCGCAGATTTTTAATGTTTTCGCAGAGAAGCGGGTTGTTTTCTGCTGCTGCGCTTGCTGCATACAATTCAAACTCTTGCTCATCACTATATTTTGCTTTTAAGATGAGAATAGTGATGCATAAGAGAAGCGCCAACGCTATCCAGAAAATACATTTTACGACTTTTTGCAATTCTTCTTTCTGCTGTTCTTCTGTCTGCTCCTCCCGCTGTTCTGGGGTCATTTTCAGAACACCCCTATTTTCATTCTTATTTCTTCAAGAACCGCGTTCATTACTGCATTGCCGCCTGCATCTTCCAAAATCATTGTTCTACTTGGATAGAGCCACGCGCCAAGGAAAGAAATTATTGCATAGAGAAGAATGCAGCAGATGATTGTTTTATGCACTGCAAACGTCTGTTTCCATTTTTCTGCAATGGAGAAGATTCCGAGCGCAGCAAGAGGCAAAATAACCGGAAATAAAACCATACTGAATCTTGGCGATGTTAACGCAACAAGCTGAATTCCAATTAAGTACATCAGCGCACATAGCCCATAAAGTGCATAGAATATTTTTCTTTCTTTCTCTTGTTCTGTTTTCATCCCGAAAAATGCGAGTATATACGCAATGTGGAACGCTGCGGCATGGACAATGATAAACTTCAGCCAACCAAGCAATGAATATTTTCCTGCTGTAATTGCTGCTGCTTTTCCAGAAAGGACTGAACCAACATTATAGTACCAGGTAAAAAGTAGTTCTGGAATGAGCAAAAGAATCGCAAAGGAGAAAAAAACTGCTGCTGTCTTCCAAATAGTTTCTTTGTTCAGTTCTTTGTTTGTGTAGATATGGTAAAGATATCGAAGACCAAAATATGGAATCAAGATGACTATGGAATCTCGCACGAGAAGAAACATTCCAAAAATGAGACCAAGAACACAGGAATGATACCAGTTTATTTCTTTTTTCTCAAAGACCCATTCTATTACCCAAAGCCCAAGCACAAGAGTGAGATATCCTGCTGCATCCACGAGCACTCTTGTTGCATACAACATTAATGGAAGAGAAACTGCATACAACGCTGCTCCAATATACGCAAGCATTTCTTTCTGCTCATGATGCTTAAAGAATTTTTTTAACCAATAATAAAATACAATCGTTGTTGCTGCAAAAATAATCATATTCAAAAGACTATACGCTTGACGAACACCAACGAATGGCTCGAGCAGTGCTGCTGCCATAATTTCCGCAGGTCTTTTGAACGCATAACTCTGCAAGACGCGTTCTGTGTCGTCATCGCCTAATATCTCTCCCTGCATATAATATGTGGAAGGAACATATGCCTGCGTGTCCACAAGAACAGTATTATAATATAACAACCCTGAAAGAATCGAAAGAAAAATCAGACTCAGCAAACAGTATGTTTTTTTCATACCACTCACTTTTTTTTGCGCACAGGATTTTGTATAGCAATTTCCCGCACTAGTTTTGTCATTTCTTTCTGCTGCGCTTCTACTTTCACATACATTCTAAACAGCGCGTAGAAAAGAATAATCATCCCTGTGTAAAGTAATGTATCTACTCCTCTTCCAATCCCTAAAAATTTTGAAAGCGTGACAAAAATACTAGGGAATATCGCGACACAAATAACTCCTCCCCACACCACTGTCCAGAAAAAAAGTTCATTCGCTTTAATGCTGTGATCTTTATAACGCAAGATTGCTCTGCTCAGTGCGAAGACTGCAAAGAGAATGCCAATTATCTGAAGCATCCCAAACTCTCCCAGCACTTCTATCCCTATACTCATTTTTTCACCATTGTTTTCACTGTTGTTTCCTATTTCAATACTTTACTCTTCACCATATTCCACAAAATACCCACTGCAGCAAAGGTGCTTTGTCCCTTTTGAAGCGACTCCTCTGTGTAGGTAATAGTAACAGGGATTTCTTTATACGTGATGTTTTGTTTTCCTATTTGCTCCACTATTTCTGACGCATGCTCCATGCGATCTGCCTTTAATTCAAGCTTCTGCACTGCTTCTCTTTTTATCGCGCGAAATCCATTATGCGAATCTGTTAATCTCACTCCATAAAACAACCAAATAATCCATGCACCACCTTTAAGCACGAGCTTTCGATGCCAAGGAACATTGGATATTGTATCTAAAAATCTTGAACCCAAACATGCATCCACTTCCCCTTTTTGTATAGGGTTTGTTAATCGGACAATCTCTTCTGCATGATGCTGCCCATCCGCGTCAAAAGTTACAATGATTTCCGCGTCATTTTTGACTGCAAAATTTATTCCTGTTTTTAACGCAGCGCCTTGTCCTCTGTTAATGACATGACGAAGCACTGTCGCGCCAGCTTCTGCTGCAACTGCTCCAGTCACATCTTTTGACCCATCATCAACAACAACAATATTGTGATAGCCATTCTTTTTTAGATCAGAAATAACCGCGTCAATTCTCTTTTCTTCGTTATAGCCAGCAATAACTATCCAGACCGAATCATTGTTCTGTTCCTTCTTTTCTTTCTGCTGCATATTCATCCCTTATTCTCAGTAATGAGCTCACTTCCTCTTATAAAACTTATGCATGTTCTCCATGTCCTTCTGCGTGCACTATTCTGTTATTTTATATAATTCCACTACCAAATTTCCATTCTTGTCAAAATACTGATATATTGCTTCCATTTCTAAAATAATATCTTCTTGTTCTACCACAAGTACTTTTTTGAGTGGAACATCTTTATCTCCTGCTGCCAAACGAACTTTTGCTGTCGCTGTTTCAATTCCATTTTCCCCAAGATATTCTTTGTACATCGGATCTGTTTGCAAACACCAATACGCGGCAGTTGTTTTATCTTCTTTTTCTCCATACACTGTTTCATTCCAACGCTGATTACACAATGCCTTGAAATTGATGTTTTGTGTTTCTAAAAACGCATAGGTCACGTGATATTCTTCCATCAGCTCTTTTGCTTTTGTTCTGTTTGTTCCAAACAAAATAACTGCCATATCTGCTGTTCGCTTATTATGATCCACAAACGGCGACCCATGCGTGACTCTTGTCGTCATGACATTTCTTCCTGTCATTGCGTTGAAGAAAAAACCCACATCTGGATGCGTCGTAATCACCACATCTTCTTCTGTGATAAGTTCTTTCTCATCTATATATTTACGCAAGGCATTATATGCCTCTATTTTCTCACTCTCTTCTGCTGCGTACCCATATCTGTCTGAGATTTTGTATTCCTTGATGAGATTGATAAAAGAAAATACTGCGAAGAGTATAAACACAAGAAGGAAAATTCCCGTGACTGCTTTTTTGGAGAACTGGTTTTCTACTCTTTTCTCTATCTCCTGCCAAATATAGAAAAATCCTGTAACCACGATAAGATGTTTGACAAAGACAAGCACAATGGGAAATCGATAGTATCCTAAACTCATCCCCAAGGTGGGATATGTAAGATATGGATGAATGTAGCCCAGCAGCGCCGCAATGAAAAGCAACAACGGAATAAATATTTTTGTTTCCTTGTTCTTTACTCCAAACCAAATAAATGCTGCAAGCCAGAGCAGGAATATTATTGTTGCTGTTGTCCCTATTCCTGCACCAAATACAAAATCAGTGAACAACGCACGAACTGCTTCTTCTGTCGGCATCACTGATTCTGACGTGTAAATCTGCCAGTCATTCAAGGTGTTTCCCTGATATTTCATGAGGAGTGGTGCCCAGAAAAGCATTGCAATCGTAATGCCTATGCAGAAGACGATACTCCATTTTTTTCTGAGCGCGTTTCCTTCCTTGAAATCTCCTGAACCAATTCTCTGCAGAAGGATGAATGTAAAAAGGATTCCTGCAACAATAAACGTGACGAGATGCTGCAATCCCGCAAGACCAAACATAATTCCTGCGACAATTGCTTTCTTGTTTGACGATTCTTTATTAAGCTGATACAACAGAAGCGCAAAAAGCGCAAGCAACGGAATCATCAGTTGCTTCGCGAACTCTGAAGGATGAAATGAAGGAACAAGCTGGACTGCCCATGTCAGCGCAAGAATCAATGCCCAGGTCTTATTTTCAAAATACATTTTTCCGAAAATGTACGTGACTATTATTGTTGCAATCAGAATAAGAATAGGAAAATACATTCCAACAGCGAATATGTTTGCGAAAGATATTTTTGCAACCAACGCAATGAGAAATGACGTGAGCCACGGGTAGTGCTGCAACTCTCCAAGATATTGTGCGCTGATAAAAGGGTTATAGGTGTTGTAGATTTTCAGCGCTGACGCGAAATGCGCATAATGATCTCCACCATAATATTCCGAAGGGAATTGATTGAAACTGGAAAAAAGAATGCCGTAAAAAATTGCAAAAAAAAGAATAATAACGCAGAGTGCTTTGTCCTGCCATGAGTTAAGGAGATTGCTCGCTTTCATTTTGTGCTGTCTTTTACTCTTGTGTTTTCATAAAATTTTCCATAAAGCATGCGTTCGTGATGTAGGTCTTTACTGAGCGATTTTGATGCGCGGAGCGATTCTTTCTTACTGGAAATCTTCAGACATTTCAACAATTTCTTGCTGCACAAACACTTTATTCGCAGAGCCACAAGACCAATCCACTTTCCAGATATAAATTGTTTCTCCAGTCACTGTATGCTGCTCCTCAAACAAATCAAAACACTCGAGGTTGTGACCTTTGTAAAAAAATAATTTCGTGAACATGCTTTCCAGCAACTGAGAGTCCATGAAAAAACCAGTAAAGCTCGCTCCTGAAGGAATAATTCCTGCGCTGTAGGACGATCTGCCATCTGATGAAATAAGCACATCACTTTGATTACTGAAATCTGTTGTGGTGAATGACCCATCTGGTGCAACATACAACAATTTTTGCGGATGCTTATTGCCGTCACTTGTGAGTACGAGTGCATCACCTGTGGTGAAATTAACCATAACTCCTGAGCCGCAGATGAGCATTTCGTTTTCCTGCCAGCAATCCTGCGGCATGGTGACATACGAAGGCCATCCTGTAATCCAGTTATTCGGATCACTTGTTATTGCCTCACTGTATAATTTTTCCGCTTCTTCTGCAGAAAGTCCAATATCATTTTCGATGATGGTGAGTGCTTCTTCTTTTTCATACGCATTTGCAACATTCACGATGTACGCTCTTTCAAAATTCCATGATCCAAAGTGCGCCCAAACTCCTGACTTTCCCACCATATCCTGACTTGTAATAAAATAATCTTCTGGCGGTGAACAATGGGTGTACTGTAGTACTTCATTTGCTTCTTCTTCACTAAATCCATTTTCTGTTAATGTTGTTCTCGCACCTTCTTCCGAAAGAAGAATAATTTTTTTTGTAAGGGTGATTGTCTTGTATGAATTGTTCACTTTCTTGTAGATGGTATCGTACGCGGTATTTCCGCCACAATCGAGCATGCGGAGAATTCCAACTGCTTCTTGCTCATTGTCTGTTAATAATACTCTTCCAATCCAATGCGCCTGTGGCGTATCCTGTGAACCTCCATCAAATGTTACTGCACGATCTGCAATCGCTTTAAACCAATGACCAAAGTCCCACCATGAGTTGACTATCGCATCTGGCGCTGCCTGCTGATTAATTTTTGCGAGCGCATTATACCAGCCATCGTTGATTAATGGCATTTGCTGACTTCCTAATGAATAGCCTACTCCTACTGGCACGAAAAGGAGAATTGCAACTCCTGCAATAAGCACCACCTTCACCCATTTTACCTGCAGTTTTATGAGATCCGCAATAACGTCTGCCCAAATTCGATAGACAAAAGAAACACCAAATCCACACGCGACCGCAAACGCGGGCACGAGAATCATCACGAAACGAACCCCTTGCGTACTCGCGTAGATCGTTCCGACAAACCAAATGAACAAAAGGACAGCATATTTCATGTCTGCTTTCTGCTCTTCAAGTAATGCATAGATAACACCAACAAGCAATGGAATACCTACTAAAAAGAAAAACAAAAATAATGTGTCCTGTAACTGTGGAATCCATTTAATGATCGCAGCATACCACATACTTACTCCAACAAAATAGATTGTTGCAAAAGAAACATTTCTGTAAATCAAATAAAGTAATGGCGCAAATAACAATACGGTGAAGAAAAAAGAGGAGGCAATCTGTCCGCTCATCAGCATGAGTACAATGACCCATGCAAGTCCTGTCGCAAGCATCCACTCCTGCTCTTTTTCAATAATCGCACGTTCAAAAAGCGCGTAGCCTACTCCTAAAAACGCAAAGAGTAACAAGATCCCAAGCCCGAAGCTTACTGTGCCAATTATCTCTGACAATGATGCAGGATTGAACTCTGCAACTGTTGTTAAAACGTTTGGCCAAATTTTGATAACTCCCACTTCTTTGATTGTCGAAAACGCAAGAGGTTCCTTGACTGCATTAACAAATACTTTGAAACTCGAAAAGAACGTGACGAACAGACCACAGCATACAATGAAGATGACCAACGCAAGAAGCAATTTTTGTTCTTCATTTTCAACCTGCTTTTTCTTTATTATTTCCAAACCTGTTTTTACTGCTACTCCTCCCACAAACAACGGCGCAAAAAGAATTGCACCAATAATCCAAGTGATCTTCTGCTTGCGCTCTTTTCCTGCAATGTATTTTTTAACAAACACATACCACAAGGAAACAAAGCAAACACCGAGAAGGAAATCATAAATGTACCACCAGCCACCCCATGTGTAGCTGAATATTCCTACAATCATTCCTCCCAATGCGCCAAAGCCCAGCGCTCTTTTCCAATTTTGCGCCTCAAGCGCTTCAATAAATATCCACATAATTAATAGAGGGAAGAGGACGTTATATCCATCTGTATCAGAAAATCCTGCAATGGTTCTTCCAATAAACGCTGGATGCACTGCAACTATTGTCGCCGCGACAAATGCGCCCATATTTCCCGCGACTTTTTTTACGAGAAAGAATGCTGGAATAACAGCCAACGCTGCAAGAAGCACTGGTAGAAAATAAACAACTGTCATCAATCGAATGTTTGGCGCAAACACGGAAATTATTTTGTAGAGATATGCTTCCACCATCACGTGAAAGTGCGGGAGTTTACTTGTCTCTCCGCCAAGTACTTCACGTGGTGTTCCCCCCATTTGGTGCGTGTCATAATATCTTCCGTTAAGTTCGATGTCCCCTTCATATCCATGTTCGAGATAATTTTCTGTTAATCTATAGAAATACCACGGATCAATTTCTCCAAGATACGTGAGCCCATACTCATCCTGGAACTGCGCCTTGAGCTGCTGCGCATTTTGTTCTACAAGATCTTCTATCGCAATTTGCTGACCAATATAATCAATTGTTCCTGCCGCATAAATAGCATCAAGCTGTTCTTGCGCAAGCTTCTGCTTGTTTTCTTCAGGAAGATTCGGATACTGCGCATTGACTTGATCGAGAATTGATTGCTGAATAGACGATTGAATGTTTGCTTCTGCTGCATTGTCAATTGAAGGGAGGTAAACGGGTTGGATTCGAATATGAATGCTCAAGAAAATGGGAATCAGAATCAAGAAGATGAGGTAATTTGCTTTGCACCATGTCCATATGTTCAGCGCAATTTTTCCAAAGTCAATAGAAATGTCTTCTTTTTCTTCCACTCATCCCACCAGAAGAGGTGAGAAAGCTGGGTTTTTATAAAGGTTGTTGAAAAGGGGCTGGTTTTAATTATCTCCTCTTATTCACCACTCCTTTTCTGAATTATGATTTATTTTTTAAGAAAAAAAAATAGATGAATTGTGTCAATTCTTTCGCCTTAGTCTGAGCAAAGCTCAGTCAACTTTGATCGGAGATCAAAGAATTGGAAGCGAGATCGGGTACGACACTCACTCTGTTCGGTCGTACGCTCAAATAATCCCCTTATTTGCTTTGCTGGTGCGTGTTTGTATGCAGTTGCTTATGAGAATAGAATATTATAGCGCTTTCCACATCTTTTTCATGTGCTTCAACCCAAAAAATATGAATTGTGGATTTTGTATAAGAAGATGCGTGATTAACTGAAGAAGGTTATCTCTTGTATATTTTTCCATCACCGCGTTTGCGCTTGAATTGTTGAGCATTTTGACGAGCTCATTGTATTCCTCATCTGAAAATTGGTCAAGGAATTTTCGCAGGAAGAGATGCAGCCATAATTTTTTTCTTTTTAGTTCTTTATTGAAATCTTTATTTTTTTTTATGCAGTCTGCAAGAATCTTTGCTGCTTCAAGATGCGGAATTATCCCCCCTCCTGTTGTGGATTTGATAATGGTCGCAGCATCACCAATAAGATAGATGTTGTTTTTTTGGACGTTGATGTTTGGATTGTAACACGGAATTAATCCCCCTTGCCTCTCTGTAATGTCCAAATCTGTATATCCTAATTTCTCCACCGCGTTTTTGAAATAAAGATTTGGTGTTTCTTTTGTCGCAAGCCCTATTCTCGCATGATATGTATTTTCTGGCACCACCCACAAAAAGAATTCGGGGCATATGCTTCCGAGATAGACGTGATAGGTTTTTGGTTCAAAGGTTCCTTTCACTGTTGCCTGCGCTCCATAATACATCGGCGTTGGATACTGCTTGAGAATTTCTTCGTTGATGAGTTTAGAGACTTTGCTGTTTGGTCCATCCGCTCCAATGAGGATATCCACTTTTACTTTCTTTTCCCCTTCTTTGTTTTTGATGAGGATTTCCTGTGTTTCACTGTTGTAATTGATGAACTTTGTTCCTTTTTCTATTGTCGCTCCTGCTGCAATTGCTTTTTTTAGAATGTACTTGTCAAATTTATGACGGCAAACAATAATGTCCTCATTTTTTGTTTCAAAGACGGTGTTGTCAGGCGCAAACACTTTGACCTTTTGCATTCTGTTCACTATATATTCGTCGCTCAGCTCCAGATGATTCTTGAGGTCTGCGGTGAGAATGCCTGTGCATTGAATCGGAAGCCCAGGCTCAAGATGTTCTTCGTAGATCGACACTTTATAGTTTGCTTTTGCAAGAAGATATGCTGTGTAGTTTCCCGCTGGACCTGCGCCAATGATTGCGACTGAGTTCATTAGTTATGGGTTGAGCAGACTGCTTTTAATGATTGTTGTAGTTTGCTGTTGTTTTACCCTTTACTTTTTATTTTTTTTTGTAAAGGGTAAAATGACTTTTGAGGCTCTTCTTTTATAGAATCACTCAATAGTAGTTAATTGCAAAAGATTTATAAATGAAACAGGGATTCTTTGATGTATGGCCCAAGCAAGTACAGAAAAAGAATTTTTCGGTGATGGACCCTCGTTAGATGGTTCTCTCCCAGCTGTTGAAGCAGAAATAGAACCTGAAACCTATCAAGAATTTTATGACTTGGTTACAGAACGACTATTCAAAACAACCGCCGAAGAAGGGATTGGATTTCTTGGGGAATATATTGAAAGGAAAGGCACTTTTCGTGGTTATTGGAATAGGTTATGGATTCATAGTTATTTTCAAGAAAAAGGAGGAGAAATTGCAAAAGAGCACCCTAATGACCCCGACCGAATTGAAGAAGCATTAGTGCAGCTTCGCGATGCACGACGAGAAAATGGTCAATTAACCCTTGATGACGTTGTCGCAACAAGCTATATTCTCGCTGATGAATTTGACAGACGCGCGACATTTTTACTCGCTTATGAACTTGGCTATTTTCATGTTCCTCGACTACGATCACTAAAACATCTGCTTGAGGGATGCGATGTTGTCATTTATTCTTATCGCTCCGATCACTCTGAGGAAGCAGAAAGAAAATTATATGAAGAAGGAAAATCTTCCGCTGCGGAGGTATTGCTATTGATGGATCTGGCGGCATCAAGGAAAATGCCCTTTAATGAACTCAAGCGAGGGATCCATTTCTTTCTGATTAACAGCCCAGAACTTTACTCGACTGCTGTTCATGATATTAAACAAAAAAACTATACAATTGCCGAAAGAAAATTAGTTGGACTTCGCGCTGCCGCTAATAAAGGGCTTGCGAATATAGAAGGACCTATTGTCTATCAACTCGCACAAATCGCACTTGCTGCAAACAATCTTCCTTTAGCTGAAGCAAGACTTCGAGAAGCAGTAATGATGACCAATATTGCATTCCCTTCTCGCTATGGCGTGAAACAAGAAGACGCGTATAAAGATCTTATTGCACTACACCAAAGACAGAAAAAGACGACTGAAGCACTCTTGGCATTGGAACATCTTCATCGATATCGTCCACAAAGCGCACTTCTTGGGGCTCATAAGGAATATATTCAAAAGCATGCATTTGCAGAAGGAAAATCTGCATTTGCTACAGGAGACTTAGAAACCGCTGTAAACTGCTTTAGATTAGAAACAACTGTCAAACCAAAGAACAGCTGGGCATGGTATTATTTGGGAATGACTCAACATAAGAAAAAAAAGAGGGATCTTGCACAAGCAGCATATGTCCAAGCAATTCACATAAATCCTACTTTTGCAACTAAAGATTTCAATGAAGCAACCACATTTTTTACAAAAAAAGACTACACCAAAGCACTCTGGGCAATTGAACGCGCTGGAGAAATTGCACACTATTCTGACAAAGCACCACGTCAAAAGATTGCTGACACTGCAAACAAGATAGGAGCTGTGTTTAAAGACGGCAAAGACGTTGCAAAGGATTATACCGCAGCAACACGCGCATTTACTGCCGCACTTGCTGCTGACGCTCATAACGCAGACGCGCATTACCATATTGGAACTATTGCGTTTATGCAAAAAAAGTATGACGTCGCTCAACAGGCATTTTCACGCGCGCTCGCTTCAAAACCAAAACATGCATGGGCATTCTATCAATTAGGAAGAACATATGACGCGCTTAAGAAAACAAGCGATGCGCAAGCAGCGTATGCTTCTGCAGCTGGATTAGGACATGCTGAAGCGAAGAAACTCATTAAAAAATAATTTTGCGTGAAGACCATGAAACAAAGAATTACATTTCAGTCTGCAAAAGCAGCACAAAAAGAAGATATTTACACTATTCGGTTTCCACATTTTGTTCTCAACGCTGTTGCAATAACGCACACTGGCCATAAAAGAAGCGCCAACGAAGATAATTACGGGCTGGTTGTTGAACACGATCCTCTCACGGACAAACACCACGCGCTTTTTGTTGTCGCAGATGGCATGGGAGGACATGCTTTTGGTGAAGAAGCAAGCAGTGTTGTTTGTTACACCCATCTCAGCGCTTCACGAGATGACCTTTCTACACTTGCGCAAAGAGCTCATACTGCTATAACACAGAAACTTGGAACAAACCCCGGCTCTACTGAAGTTGTTCTTCGCATTGATGAAACAGAACAAGAATCGCACTTTCATGTGGGAGACTCTCGCATTTATTGTTTTGGCAGAGCACGCAAAACATTAGAACAACTCACTGAAGATGATTCTATTGCATGGAGGCAGTTTAGATCAGGACAACTTGCATCAAAAGAAGCTGCTCGACAAGTGCCGTATAAGAATTATCTTAATGCTTGTATTGGTACATCGGGTTTTGATACCACGCGACAAGCTTCTAAACCAAAACCTCTTGTTATTGGAGATGTTTATCTTCTTTGTTCCGACGGACTTTGGGATGATCTTTCTGACGCAGAAATTCAGCATACTATTCAAAACTCTTACAGAGCTGCTCCCAATGATCACAGGGCAGCTGCGCACGCCTTAGTCAACGCCGCACTCAGAGCAGGAGGAAACGATAACATTACTGTCCTTTTAGTGGGCATAGATACTGCCCCTAAGGGTAAGCTTGAATCTCATTTTTATTCAGCAGGACAAGAACAGTTTGGAAAACAACTCTATGCTGCGGCAAAAGACTCTTTTGAAGAAGTTTTAATTGGAAATCCAAAAAACAGCTGGGCACACTATTATTTAGGAAGAATACATCATATTTTTGCAGATCAAGAATCTGCGAAATATCACTTTACCTCTGCTCTTAAATTAAGACCTGCATTCGCGACAAAAGATGCTGACGAAGCACGCACATTTGTTGCACAGAAAGAATACAAAAAAGCACTATGGGCTGTTGAACGAGCGGCAATCATTGCTCCTTATTGTTCTAAGATCGCAGTAACAGGAATTGCAGCCATTGCAAACAAAGTAGGTATTGCTTTCAAAGATGGCAAAGAAATCTCTAAAGATTATACCGCAGCAACACGCGCATTTACTGCCGCACTCGCCGCTGACACACACAACGCAGACGCGCATTACCATATTGGAACTATTGCGATGATGCAGAAAGATTATACCAAAGCAGAAGCATCCCTTCGCGGTGTTGTCCAAAGGCAACCAAACCACCGTTGGGCGCAGTATCAACTTGGCAGAGTCTATGAACTAACAGGAAACACGAAGGCAAGAGACCATTATCAACGTGCAGCAGCTTTGGGGCTTGAACAAGCGGCAACTGCATTACAACAGTTACAGAGAAGAAAATAAAATGATGCTTCCAACACAACACTACTTTAGAACACATGATGGAAATGACAGCCCAGATACTCATCAGTATACTCTTTTTCTTGGAGAAGAAATGATGCTCTCAGTTGGAGCATACTCTGAAAAAGGGAAGAGAAGACCCACAAACCAAGATAATTATCTTCTTCGTGATGGAACTCTCGTTGTCGCTGATGGCGCAGGAGGCCATAGCATTGGAGAAACCGCAAGCGAACTTGTTTGTGACGTATTTGAGACACAGCAAGATCTTACTGCTGCTCCTTCCCGAGGCCATCAACTCAGTGATATTGTTCGTCAAGCACATGAAAGCTTACTCGAAGAAGCTGAACGAAGACCAAAAGAACTCGGGAAACAAGATGGCTTGTGCGCAACAGTTGTCGCTGTTCGCTTCTCAGGATATACTCTTGATGCAGCTTCTCTTGGAGATTCCAGACTCTACCGCATCAGAGAAGGAAAAATTGAACAACTTACAGAAGATGATACCGACGCGTGGTCTTCTTATCGCGCAGGGCGTATTTCAAAAGACCAGATTCGAACAAGCAAGAACAGAAATTTCATCCGTCGTGCTGTTGGCTTCGAAGAAGATTCTCTCTCTGATCTTCAAGATACACGACACACTATACAACTCGGAGATATTTATCTTCTCTGCACTGATGGACTCTGGGGAGAACTTTCTGACGAACATATTAAAGCAAAAGTAGAAGAAGCATATCGCGATTACCCTGACGACGATCTTGCTGCTGCCCAAACTCTTGTTATTGCAGCAAACGCCGCAGGCGGGCGAGATAACATTACTGCTGTTGTTGCAAGAGTTAAAGGAATTCCTCTTGAAGTGCTTCTTGAACGTGGTCTTGGATCAATAGAAGTAGATGACACTTCACTTCTCCGACACTTTGTTGACCAGTATGAAACTCGATTGAAAGTTGCAAAACAAAGCAAAGCGCGATTTATCCTTGCAGAATATACCGCACGCACAAAATCAGATCTTCCGCTTGTTGCTCGAGATCTTTATGAAGAAGCACTTGAACGCGCATCTCCTCTGGAAATGAGAGAGCCATATATCGGACAAACTGTTTCTCAACTACTGAAACTTTATTCACTGATCTATGTTCGCGAAGAAGGACAACTTAATGGAAAAGAACAAACTTTCTTTTCTAAAGTATTAGAGCTTAGAGAAAAAGCATCCGGATATCAAGAGCAAGCAACACCGTTCCTCTGTGACGCTGTTGAACGAATCGCACATCGAGCGCTTTCCGATTACACAGGAGCTTCTGCCTCCCTTGCAGGAATTCATACCCTTATCGATCCTGTTCTTTCAGTAATTCCTGAATTGGAAAATAGTTTTATCGATATGTATAACAGACTCGCAGAAAAAGCAATTGAAGCAAAAGATTATGCAACCGCTTATAGATTTGTGAAAAGGATTTCTGCAGCTGCACGTCAGGAAGACACGTTTAGAACATCTGCACTTGGCAGACAAAATGCCTTTGTAGTAGAAATTGCACGAGGTTACTTTGAAGAAGGAAATGTTACTGCACTACAAGAGCTTGCTGCACAAGAAAAAGTTCCTGCAACATTCTATGATTGGGGAAAAGACGCATTCAGCAAGAAACGCTTTGAAGCTGCTGCTGCCGCATTCTCTGTGGTTACAGCGCAAGAACCACGAAACAGTTGGGCACACTACTATCTTGGTATGACGCATCATGCACTTGGAAAAGGAGGACTTGCAGAAGATGCATTTACTTCTGCAGTAAAACTTCGCCCTGCATTCGCAACAAAAGATCTTGAAGAAGCAGTTGGCTTTATCGCAGCAAAAGATTATCGACGAGCTGGATGGGCAGCTGAACGCGCTGTTCACGTTGCTTCTTACTCTGCTGCTGCGCCACAAGACAAAATTTTAGAAACACTTATCACGCTTGGTGTTGTGTATAAAGAAGGAAAAGAAATTGGAAGAGATCATGCAGTTGCTCGACGTCTTTTTACTGCTGCGCTTTCTCTTGACTCTTCTCATGTTCACGCAGAATATCATTTAGGAACGATTGCTTTTATGGAAAAAGATTATGATACTGCAGAACAACATTTTGAACAAGTAATCAGAAGAAATCCAAAACATCGCTGGGCGCAGTATCAACTCGCGCGAGTATACGAGGCAACAGGAAATAGTGAAGCAAGAAATCATTATCAAATCGCAACAGATTTGGGGCTCGAACAAGCACAAACTGCGTTGAAACAATTACAACAATAACGAGGTACAGAAAAATGGCAGAAGACATCAGAGACAAATTACGAAGACAATTAACGGGAGCTACCCCTAAGGGACTTCCTGGACAAGAATCAAGAAGATTAGTGGACAAAGGAACTGGACCTGCTCCTGAAGAAAAAAAAGTACCAATGTATATGCCTGTTGATGTGTATTTGATGACTGACGCAACCAATAGTATGGAACCAGTTATCGATGCTGTTAAAAAAGGCCTTGGAGATATTGCTCGAGAACTCTTTACTACACCTGAACGCGGAGAAGTCTCTATCTCTGTAGGATATGTTGGAGATCATTATAAACAAGTAAGTGATGCGGACTATCATAGCCGTGTGCTCCTAGGACATAGACCGAGAAATTTAGTTCCTGCTCCAGCAACTTCATTTCTACAAATTTATCCTCTTAGTAGTAATTTAGGACAATTAGAACAAGCAATAACACGCATTCCTACTATTCCTAACACCGACACTGCGGAAGCTTATGAATGCGCATGGCTTGAAGTTTCAAAAAGAATGATAAGCAAAAGACGTTTAGGTGTAAAAAGAGTTGCTGTTTTTTTTGGAGATTCAATTCCCCATGGATTACCAGGTCTTGACGGCATATATGTAGAATCATCAGGTTCTGCTGGAAGGACAGACCTTACAGATTTTGGGTGCCCAAATAACATTGATCCTCTTACTGCCTGGCGAGCTCTTGCTGCAGCAAGCGATCTTTCTCTCTTTGTTGGTTGTTCTGAATATGGTACTGGCTTTAGTCAACATAAAGATAAAGGATACGGCGTTGATACGCTTCAACGAAAAATAGTTGAAGCTGCTCGTGGAGAAATAGACACTTCTAAGTTTGTTTCTCTTCAAGATGTGGGAGACATTCCTGCACTTATCATGGCTGGAACGCGACTCGCGCAATCTGAAGCAGCATTTAGAGAATACGCACAACGACAACTGACTGACTCAGGAAGAAGAGATCGTATTGCAGGTTATTTGGAAATGAAAAAACCATAGATGATATATTATGAGCGACTATACCTACGAACAAACAAAAAATCCATTAGCGAATGGTGGTCTGAACGCTGATTTTGTCGACCATATTATGGCAGTTGGCGGTCTCCCGTTACTTGAAAAAGTTCTCGGCGACCTTGGAAGAGGTATTGTTCGCTCACTTCATGAAGACGCACTTAAATCTTGGCTTGCAACAAATAATATTCCATATGAGGGCAATAAATTAGCAATGTCACTTACAAGACGAGCAACTGAACTCATCACTGCAAAAGATGCAACAGAACTTATTTTGTATGCACGAGAAATGCCCCGCGGATCAGGATCAGCAACATCTGCTGATGAAGAACTTCTTCACCTTGCATCACAGCAAATTGATGATTTAGAAGCGCGACTTGCAACAACAGAAACCAGACGCCAAATAGCACAAGACCAATACGCTCGTCTTTTAGTTCAAATTGCTGGACATCCTAACGCAAAAGAATTGCGTGGAGTTTTAGATGATCTTCTTTCTGAATTACAAGGAACAGAAAGGCCAACAAGAAGTGAACCAAAAGCTGCTGCACCACCTCGTGAAGCACAAGGAACTACTACACCTCCTCGTCCAGCGGCAAGAGGCCCTGCACGACCTACAGCTCCCTCTGCAACATCACAAGATTATTTCACCGCAGGAAAAACAGCATTTGCTGCACAAAAATATACTGACGCAGCGAGTGCTCTAACTACTGCTGCGCGAAATGATCCAAAAAACGGCTGGATTCAATATTACCTCGGCATGACGTATCATGCAATGAATAGACAAAGTGATGCACGATCTGCTTTTACTTCTGCAGTAAAACTTCGTCCTGCATTCGCAACAAAAGATCTTGAAGAAGCGGTTGGCTTTATTGCACGAAGAGATTACACCAAAGCGCTCTGGGCAGTTGAACGCGCAAGCTTAGCTGGAAAATACTGCCCAGAATCACCAAAGAAAAAAATTCTTGAAACTGCAAACAATGTTGGTGTCGCATTCAAAGACGGCATTGCTGGTAAAAAAGATTACGCTGCAGCAAAACGCGCATTTACTGCTGCACTCTCTATTGACCCTGCATATTTTCCTGCACAGTATCATTTAGGGACAATCGCATTTATGGAAAAAGATTACCTTACTGCAGAACGAGCATTCACAGGAGTTCTGCGAACTGACGCAAATCACAAATGGGCGCACTACCAGTTAGGACGAGTCTATGAGCAAACCAACAGAAAAGTAAGTGCGCGAAGAAGTTATGAATCCGCAGTACGACTTGGTCTTTCTGAAGCGCGAACAGCACTCGCAAAGATCTAAAATTTAGTCTCCTTTGGAGAGTGATACTCTCTCATAATCTTTATAAAGCGGATTTTGTTTCTTAACGTCATGATGGAACCACCTCGTCTTGTTTCTCCGTATGATATTCTTTTGAGCGAAACTTCTCGTGGACTCTTTAAATCGCCTATATCTCCAGAAGAAGGACTTGCTGCTTTAGAAGCATATGTAAAAGCAGATTTTACTTGGCTTTCTGTAAAACCTTTTCGAAAAACGTGGGATTATAAACGAAGTGTTTCTTACAAACATGCTCGTCTTGTAGAAGCGCTTGAAGAACTTCATGGAAGACAAAAAATAGAAGAAGACAGGTCTCTCGCACTTGATGACGTTGTTGCTGTTGCGTATCAACAGAGTAATCCTCTGCATCAACGTGCAATTCTCCTGCTCGGACATGAATTTGGATTTTATACAATAACAGAACAAGCAAACAACGAGTATTTTTTTGGTTCTGACACGCACCAAAGTATTGCTTTAGTTGTGACCAAAATGGAAGAAGCAAAAGCAGCAAACATTCCTGCTTCTGAAGTTATGAGCTATATTTTACCAGTGATATTCAGAGAAGAACCTCCTCTAACAGACGCCGCTATCTTTGAACCTATCTACACTACAGGAATTGCTGCTGTCCTTGAAGGAAGAACCGAGGATCTCAAGGAGATTATCAGAGATCATAAACCTAAACTTGGAGCAACATCGTATAGAAATCATATTGCCTTCTCTCTTTTAGGTGCACATCATCATAACATGAGATTATTTCCCCAAGCAATAGCATCATATGAAAAAAGTTTGAACGCAACACCTGCTGATGAAACTGGAGAACCAATCTACGCACACAGCGTTACTGCGCTTCTGGAATTATATGCTATGTCTCCTGCTTACACAACAAGAATCGCAACACTTTACCCTAAAGCAAAAGCAGCAGGAATAGCTTTAAATGAAACGCTGATCTCTGAAAAAGTAGCGTTCGTTGCGGGGCAAACCGCTATGTCTTATCATCAAAATCTGTCAGAAACCGATGTCCATCGATTGGATTCTCTTCTTGATCTTGCAGAAATTCCTCTTGTTCGTAATTCACTGGCTACCGCATATACTTCAATGATGCGTCAAGCACTCGATGATAAAAATATCGATCACGCAAAACATTGCCGTGATAAAATAGCAGCACTCTCTCAAAATGTTCCTTTTGAAGATGAACTAAGAGAAGGTATTCAGGAAAGAATTCTTGACGCCGTTGCTTTAGACTATGAATTTGTGTTGTTACAATATCAAGTAGGAGCTGTTGGCGAAGCTGCAAAAGCACTTGATGGCTGTCGACGTGTTTTAAAAACAGGTGGTGCTGGTGCTCTTCACTTACTCACTGCACAAATCCGACGCGCTCAAGGAGACAACGATGCTGCACTTGCATCACTCGAAGCTGCTGTTGCTGCTGATTTTAGTGACGCACGATACAATGCAAAAAAGATTGAAGCACGTACTCCTCTCGTTGATCTTGGTTGTATATATCACACCGCAGGAGATAGGACACGAGCAGAAAATGCGTTCCGACTTGCTGCAACAGTTGATCCTCTATTTGATTCGAAAGAGTACCTTCAAGTAGCACAAGAAAGTTATGCTGCTGGAAATCTTATCCTTGCACTTCACGAAATTGAAAGGATTGCAGTTATTGCACAGTATGTTCCAAGCGCGAGAGAGACGATGAATACAGACATTCTCAAACTATTAAACACAATTGGAGTTACATATAAAGATGGAAAAGAAACTGGAAAAAATCTTGCTACTGCAAAGCGCGCATTCTCTGCATCGCTTAGCCTTGAACCAACTCATGTTGACGCACATTATCATCTTGGCACTATCGCGATGATGGAAAAAGAAAATACTCTTGCAGTTGATCATCTCAGACAGGTTGTTGAACAAAATCCACGACACAGCTGGGGACAATACCAACTTGGACTTGCATATCAACGAGCAGGTGAAGAAACACTTTCACAACATCATCTTCATACTGCAGCAGCATTAGGACATAAACAAGCACAGGCATTGTTAAAATAACTACTCTTCAGTAACTATTCTACGAAAAGTTTATAAAGCATTGCAAACTTCGGCTTTACAGAGAACAAATGGTTGGATCACACGAAACACGAAGTCGACAATTCTTAGAACAACTTGTTGGCAGAGAACATACTTCTCGTATTAGTAGACGCAATGGTCCTATTGACAATACACAAGTTACCACATTTACTTGGACGCACGCGTTACGCGATCTTATTCAAAATTGTTTGCCCTCAGATTCTTCAGCGAAAGATTTCTCCATCATTGTTGATGCGAAAAATGGAACAGCAGTGCTTCGTGATGATGGAGAAGGATATAGTATCTACAGACAATTTACTTGCAGCACTGGAAAATTAGGAAGTGATACTGCAGCTGGTCTTTTCGGCCGTGGCGGAACAAAAGAAGCGCCACTTACTCTTGCACTCCAAGATGTTGTTGTCGCGCATCGATCACGAGATTGGGCAACTGTCGCGCTCGCGACCCCGTATCCTGAAGAAGGCGTAAAACTTCTTGAATTTGATCACGTTACTGGTCTTCCTTTACAAAAAGGAACATCTGTTCATCTTGCAGGACTCACTCCTGAAATGGTTGCGTATTTGCAGCGACCAGAAGAAAATTTCTTGTATTTCCGACGAAAAAAGGGAACTTGGAAACCTGAGTATACGCACGCGAATGGCGATAGCATTATTGGTTTTAAGAAAGGAGAGGTTTTCATTCGAGAAGTCAAGGTCGCTGATTATCAAGAAGCACTTTTTGGATATAATTTTATGAGCATCCGTGCTCCTATCGGAAGAGAACGAGATAAATTTGATGCGCATGAAGTTAGACAGAGAGTCAGAGAACTGTACGCAGAATGTACAGATCAGGCAGTCCTTACTACAATTCTTCGATCTGCTGCTGATCCTCAACATCTTCCTAACAAAGAAAATTTTTTCTGGACTGATCCAGTTTTAGAATTTTCTTCCATGCCTTACACCCCTTGCGCTGCTGTTAAGGAAGCATGGCTTACTAGCTTTTATGCAGTGTATGGACCTGAAGCGATTCTTGTTAACAGCAATACAGAAAAAAACAAAGAGCGACTTGCGCACGTTGCCCGTGCACAAGGGAAAAAACCAGTTTTTCTTAACGAGACTGTTGCACGAACTCTCCACAGGTATGGCATTGCTTATGACAGCGATCTTACTGCAAACTATGAAGATATCATGTGGACCAATGGCGA
>CAYLMH010000011.1:0-35683 GCA_964385055.1 uncultured Methanosarcinales archaeon | reverse complement strand
CCACGTCTTCTGATTCTTCAATTTCTGCGGGAGATAATCGCTAATAACGAAGTTTAATCCATGCTGCGCAAGCGCCTGCTGTTCTGCACGTTTTCCCATATCTGCTAATTGTTTCAACGCTTTCTGCCACTCTTTGCTGTGAATACAGAATGGATCATTTTTGATGACATCTTTGATTTTTTTCTTGTCCACTTCTTTCAATGGATGTGTTGGTAACTTGTAGTCAATGATATCTTGTGGCGTAATGCCGATAAACTTTGCCTGCGGAACACAGAAATATTCGTTGATGTGCGCTGCGTTTCCAGATCCTACTTTTAATGTTCGGTAAATACTAAAAAATCCATAGGGATCGCCGTCTGTAAACACATACACCGGCAATTTCTTGTCATCTGCAAGTCGTCGAATAAATCGTCTGCACGCCCGCGTTGGAACGCCACCCATGGAAACCAAAATGCAGTTTGCTTTTTTCCAGTAATTGTGCTTGACTAATCGTTGAAACATACCTGCTGTTTCAATTGCGAGAATAAACTCTGCTTTTGTTTCAAATCGTAAATGTTCTACAGAAACAGGAACAGAATACGCGCCAGAACCAAATTTGGTGCAATCAATCTTTAATTCTTTTCCATTTTCATCTTTGTCAATAACAACGAGTTGTCCAGCAACTGCGCCGCCTTTTTCTTCAGGAACAAATCCAATCTGTTCTCTGTTGGTCATGAGCATTGCTTCAATGTCGTCCATGACGTTATCTGATTCTGGCTGCTCTAAGAATTTAGCGTCTCCCCAGTTCTTGCTGATGTAATACGCCTCTCTCTTTGTCGCAATATCGTCGCTTTTGATGAGATCTTTGGACATTGCCATCATGCGCAATGTTTGCGCGAATGTTTTTGCTGTTGACGCAGTGAGTGTTCGCTCTTTTTCTTTTCCAATCAGTTCAAAATAGCCTTCTTTCTCGTCGTATTTGACGTTGTTTAAGGATCGCAATGGAATGTTGACAGAAGGGTTTTCTTTCTTGAGGATGGTGTTGTAAATCTTTACCGCAATATCCTGCATTTGTTTTATGATGTCTTTGCCGCTTTTCTCTCCCGCCATGGTGTCACCTAAATTTGTTTCATCTAATCAGTATCTTCATCAGTACTTTCTTCAGCTTCTTCGCCTTCTTGTTTTGGCTTCTTCTCTTTCTTTCCTATACTTGCAAACGATTCATCAAACTCTTGATTGTCTGCTTCAATATCTTCAATTTCTCCACGTTTTCTCTCGAGGATTTCTTTCAAACTTGTTTCGACATTCTCTGTTTGGTAGTCTTTATTGTCAACAAGTTCTTTGAGCGCTTCTGCAATATGGGGAATATACTTTTCAATATACCCTCGCTTTTTGAGTTCTTCTCCAATTCTTTTCTTTTTGTAAATATAACTGCTGAGTTTTCGCCCACATTCTTGCACCGCGAGCTTTACTTCTTTGATGATTTCTGGATAGTGCGCAATCGCTTCTTTGCTTTCGCTGGTAAACGGAACCCAAACAGATGCAATGTGAATGACAATGGTAATCGGCGCCATAGGAAGCGCGCCCGTGCTTTGTGATAATCCATAACTTCTCCAGTTTGTACTGATGAGGGATTTTGTGACTGCGCACGCTCCCTGCTGGAACAATAATGGAACTTTATTCGCGAATCGTAACACGGTCATTGGTTCTTCTGCAGGCTGATCGCCTCCGTAGGCAATCGCGCACTCCACGACAAATGGATTTCCTCTATAGACACTAGCAGGTCGTGAGCACGCTGCGTAAAACTCTGCGTTAACTTCTTTTTTTAATCCTTTTTCAAGGAGTTCTTCGCCGATCGGCGTGATACAATCTGTCGCAGGCGCAATAATCTTTGTCTTTTTTATTGCCGCAATAATCTTTTCCGCTGTTTCTCTGGAAACCTCACTTGGTTTCATGTTTGGCAAAATCGCTGCGTTGGAACAAATTTCTTTCGCAGTGTTTGGACCAACTCTGCTGAACTCTGTGGTGAAAAATGCTTGCAACGTTCTGCTTTCTGTCGCATGCATCATGTCGAGTAATATCCCTAGTTCTACTCCATACGGATGCGGCTTGATTTCCATTGCTTTTCTTGGTTTTATTTCTGTTGCTCGCGGGAAAATAATCTGCTCTGCTTTTGGATTGGTGTAAATAATTGTTGTGTGCGGATTCACAATCGCGGTTTCTTTGAGATACTGATCAACAGATTGTGATCCTTTTTGATAGGAACCTTCTAAATCCACTTCAATTCTTGTGCCGTGCTCTTTTTCTGGCCAATCTTTTTCTTCTTCTGCTTTGATAGAAGGATTGTTTGTTTTTGTATCCAGCATTAATTCCATATACGTCGCTGGTTTGTCTTTCGCGATTTTGGAGAGAATTTTCGCAGGTTTTCCTGTTGTTAATTGCGCGTACATCACTGCTGCGCTAATTCCAATTCCTTGTTGTCCTCGTGTTTGCGCAAGTTTGTGGAACTTGCTTCCATACAAGAGTTTCGCGAAAATTTTTGGAATTTGCTTTTTGACAATTCCCGGACCATTATCTTCAACAATGATTCTGAATTTTTCTTCTCCAATTTCAATAATTTCTACTTGGATTTCTGGAAGAATCTCTGCTTCTTCGCACGCGTCTAAGGAATTGTCTACTGCTTCTTTGATTGTGGTAAGAAGCGCTTTTCTTTTGTTATCGAAGCCAAGAAGATGTCTGTTTTTTGCGAAGAATTCTGCAACGCCGATCTCTCGTTGCGCTTTTGCGAGTTCCACTGCTTTGATTTTGCTGTCTTCAGTGTTTTCTCCCAATGTTGTCTGTGCCATAGAATTTTTGTTTTTGGAGAGATTTATATGCTTTGCGATTTTGGGAAATTTGTCTTGTTTGCTTGTGGTGCTTTTTCGTTATTTGTCTGTTTTTTTCTATCTTATAACCAAAATATATTTAAATATTAGGATATTCTAATGTTCTTATGGATGAAATATACCAAATTCATGCTGAAATGTGTAAAGTATTCTCAAACCCTACAAGATTAGAAATATTAAATCTTTTGAGAGATAAAGAACTGTCTGTCACAGAGCTCATTAAAAAAACAAAACTGAGTCAAGCGAATATTTCTCAGCATTTATCTATTATGAAGTCTAAAGGGATTGTTACTTCAGATAGAAAGGGAAAAAATATCTATTACGAACTTACAAACCCAAAAATCATCAAAGCTTTTGACATAATAAAAGAAGTTTTAGCTGAAAGATTACGAAACTGTTAAACAAACATTGAGGGATTACTATGAAAGAAAACAAAAATATATTGATTTTGGTTCTTGTTGCAGTAGCATTATTGCTCTTTTTTGGAATTTTTGGAATGGGTGGCTATGGTATGATGGGCTTTGGAATGGGTTTTGGTTTTCTATTTATGATTCTATTTTGGGGAGTATTAATATGGCTGGTTGTTACTCTTATCAATGCAGTTCAGTCAGGCAAGAAAGAGGAAGATTCATCAATCATACTTAAAAAAAGATATGCTTCTGGTGAAATATCAAAAAAACAGTATGAAGAAATAAAAAAAGAGCTTAACAGGTGATATAATGAAAATAGGGATTATTCTTGGAACAAATGAAGCAGAGGTTGTTTGGAACGCGTTAAGATTTGGCATTACTTCATTAAAAGCAAACCACGAAACAAAGGTTTTTCTCATAAATAAAGGGGTTGAAATAGAAGATATTCAAGATGAAAAACATAATGTCAGAGAACAGGTTGCTTTATTTACTGAAAACAAAGGGAAAATATTGGCTTGCGGAACTTGCCTAAAATCAAGAGAAAAAGAAGGCAGCAACGTTTGTCCTATTTCAACTATGAAAGATTTATTGAAATTAGTCGAAGAATCAGACAAAATTCTGACTTTTGGCTAAAAAAATAGTTTTTAATTCTTTTTTTAGAATACTTTTTTATAGTTCTTTTTGTTTGAGTATACTATGAATAAAAATATTTTTCGTTTGACTCTTCTTTTCCTTCTTCTTTTATTCCTTACTTCTTGCGAAGACAAAGAGGATCAAGAGACTAAAGCGGAAGTAGGTTCCCTTGCAGCACAGCGTTGTGGGGATGGTGTTTGTGATGCAATTGAACGCGATCGAGAGATTTGCACAGAAGATTGTTCTCTTCCTTCCTCAGGATCTTCTTTGTCAGATTCTGGTTCTTCTCCTTCTTCATCATCTTACGATATGGACACCTACACTTACGAACTAGTTCCAGTAGAAACAGCATGGACAACTTCTGTTTCCTCCACAAAAATTTCTGAAACAGAAGATTCAACGCGCGGTATTATTACTTCAAAATACACAGTCGTAAATCCAACAAGTGGTGCAGAACTTGCTGTAATAGTGTATGCACCTAGTGATGCATCTTCCTCCAATCAATATCCTGCAGCTATTTTAATTCCAGGCGGAATAGGAACAAAAGATAGTTTTATTCTTGACGCGCAAAAATACGCGGCAAATGGTTTTATTGCTCTTGTTTTTGACGCAGATGGTCGCGGAGAAAGCACAGGAGAAGAGGATTATAACGGCTATGTCCAGCAGGATGGGTTGTATGAACTCTATCGCTTCCTTTCTGACTATGAAGGTGTTGATCCTGACAACATGGGCCTTGTTTCCTTTTCCTATGGTGTGACTATGGCAACAGGAATGCTCGGGAGATATCAACCTGATATGAAATTCTACATTGAGTGGGAAGGACCTGTCAATAGATATTATACTTCTGTTGGGTGTGTTGGTGAAGGTCATGGTGCAGTGAAATCTGGAATTACTTGCGATGATGAAGAGTATTGGGTTGAACGAGAAGCGTTGCGTTATGTTCCATATCTTCCTGTTGATTATTTTGTGATTGTCCAGCGATCAGAAGATCATGTCCAATCAACAGTGCAGCATTCTGTTGATATCAATAATCTTGCGATTACATCTCTTGCTTGGGTTCGTGTGAACGGACCAGATAACACGATCAATACAGAATATACTGTTGATACACTTCCTGTTCTTGAAGGAAGTTCGTATAAGACTGAAATTCTTGAATACATGATGGAGATTGTCGCAGAATAAAAGATACATAAAAAATAAATATTTATTGATATAATATTTGAGCAGGTATTTCTCCTCGTTTGTGAGCAGCTTGTTGTTCTAATCGCACAAGATGAACTACATTTCCCTGGTAGTCAATAACATGACCTGGATGGACTTGTACTTCTGCTCCTCTATGATCATAAATCTCTACATCTCCTCTTTGCCCTACATATTTTGGTGAATATAGTGATCTTTTTAGTTGTGGTACTCGTACTCCCGCTCGTTCAATTGCACGTAATTGATCTCCTAACTCAAAATTTGATACTAATCTTTTTCCATTCATATTTTCACCTTGTTCTCTTTTTGTTTTTACTCCCTCTATTTATTGAAAAATGGGTACGGAAACCTGATTTTAGTACGTGGATGAAGTGCCCATACTTATAGGTACCCATTTTTTAATTCCACAGAAGCACTAATTTTATTCTTGTTGGTGCTTCTGTGTTATGTCTTTTGTCTTCATAACCTTTAAAAAACCAGCTCTGTTTTCTCTTCTTATGACTGACGTTGACTTTGGGATGCTCAAAAAGATCGCTGCGCACTTGCGCCATGAAGACATTAAAGCAATCGCAACCGCAGGCAGTGGACATCCTGGGGGCAGCTTATCTATCATCGAACTTCTCAGTGTTTTGTACTTTGGCAAGATTTTGAAATACGACGCAAAAGATCCATTATGGACAGATCGTGATCGACTTGTGCTTTCTAAAGGACATACGTGTCCTGGGCTTTATTGCGGCCTCGCGTATGCAGGCTTTTTTCCAAAAGAAGAGCTTTCTACACTTCGGAAATTTGGCAGTAGATTACAAGGACATACTGATTTGAATATGAAAACACCAGGCGTTGAAACATGCGGGGGTCCGCTTGGGCAAGGACTCAGCGTTGCTGTAGGGATGGCAATCGCTGCAAAAATGGATCAGAAAAAATACAAAGTCTACACGATTGTTGGTGATGGTGAATCTGCGAAAGGAGGCATTACTGAAGCAGCAAAATCTGCGGGTGTTCTCAAGCTCGATAATATGATTACTTTTTTGGATTACAATAAAGTAGATCAAGATGGCGCAGTGAAAGATGTTCTTCCTTGCAATTTTGTACAGGAATGGCAAAGTTATGGGTGGGCAACTATTCACGTTGATGGAAGCGATGTGGAAAAATTGCATTGGGCAATTACTGAAGCACACCAGATTCAAGAGCAGGATCATGTTCCTGTTATGATTTTACTTGACACGATTAAAGGCGCAGGCATTACATTTATGGCAGACGCTGCGCGAAGAGGAGATTCTTCCTGGCATGGGGTTGCGCCAAAAGGAGCAGATTATGAAAGAGCAATTCAAGAAGCGCTTGCGCAGATCACTGTGCTTGACGCGCAATTTCCAGGAAGTGTTGATTCATATATTTCTTCTCTGCAGCTGACTGCAGTTGAGAAAGAAGAATGCACTGTTCCACTTCAACAACATGTTGATGCTGCTCCTGCAGTAATTCCTTTTGAACAACCAAGCGCAACACGCGACGCGTTTGGAAAATATATTGTTGCGTTAGGAAAAGCAGATTCTCGCGTTGTTTGCGTCACTGCAGGTGTTGGTGGTTCTGTGAAAATGGATGATTTCGCAAAACAGTTTGGCACATTCAGCGCAACAAATTCTCTTGGTCGATTTGTGCAAGTTGGTATCGCAGAAGCAAACATGGCAGGTGTCGCAGCAGGGCTTGCGTATTCTGGAAAAAAACCATGGATGGCAACATTTGATATTTTTGTGAAAGAATGTTTAGGCGTGATTCGAAATTCTATTTGTTACGCAGAAGCAGATGTCAAAATTATTGGAACCCACGCAGGTTTAGGGGTTGAATGGGATGGTGGTTCGCATCAATCCACCATTGTTCCTTCTCTCATGGCAGATCTTTTTAGAATGGAAAGTTATGAACCTGCTGACGCAAATGAAACACAGGAAATTATGAAACTTGTTTATACAGAGAATAAAGCAGCGTATTTGCGATTGACAAGGCAAAAATTGCCGTTGTATTCTCGCTCTGCGATTGTTCATGGAACAGGCGCTCGTGTGGTGAAAGAAGTTGCTCATGGTGTTCTTCCTTCTATTATTCTCCTCGGTTCTGCGGCTGGTTTGGATTTGGCAATGCAAGCTGCTGTTTTGCTTGAAAAAGAAGGTGTTCCTGCTCGCGTGATTGATGTGTTTAGTTTATCGCACTTAAATTCCGATGCATTCAGAAAACTCATTCCACCTGGTGTTCCTCTCGTGACTGTGCATGATGCTCATCATAAAATCCTTGCTCGAGAAGTTGCATATTCATTGGCACAGATTGGACAAGGGAATAAGATTGTCAGTATAGGGATGCAAGAATTTGGAGAAAGCGGTGGACTTCCTGATTTGTATAAGAAACATGGAATGGATGTTGCGAGTATTGTGGGGAAAGTGAAAGAAATTCTTTAGATTTAGCTGTTCTTATCTCTTATCGTACATGTCTTTCTTTTTTGCCCATGCAACAAGTGCTGGTTTTCCAATTCTATTCACATATTCAAGCTCTTCTTCAGTTATTTTGGATTTACCAGAGTTGAGAATTCTATCGACTCTTTCTTCTTTTGTAATTATTCCAAGGTATCCGTCTGTTCCAAAAACTAAGAACGCTTTTCCTACTGCATACATATTTGTGAATACTACTTCTTCAAGCACTTGAACTGCTGCATTATACATCTCTTTTATTTTTTCAGCAGAACAATGTTCTTGTTTTTTTCTGAATAAATCCATTCCTCCCATATAATCGGTTGTTGCACTTAATGCCTGCGTTAATCTTTGCTCTGCTGTATAGTCTTCTTTTGTTTTTGTTTGTTTTGTCTCAGGATCAACATATTTTCCAGCGAGTAAGTCAAGAAAATAGGATGCTGCAAACTCTGCTTCTTCCTTATTTCCACTACCTCCTCCAGGTCTTCCCCGTTTACCAAGGTAGACTTGCGTCATTGTATCGCGGATTTGGTCTAATCTCTCTTGTGATGTTCCTTTTTGTTCTCCAGCTCTTGCTTGAACTGCAACTTCTAATGCTGGTCGTGCTCCATTTGACGTATGTTTTGCAAGAATTGCATCAAGTCCTTCAACAGTAAGTGATCCTCTTCTTGCTTGCGCTACAGCTTCAGTTAAACATTCTGTATATCTCTTTGGATCGTATTCGTGAACTATTTTCGTCATAGTGCTCAGAATCCCTGGTTTCTTTATATATTTTACTCCTTTTGGGTGGTGTTTTTATAAGGTCCATTTTACCTCCTTCATAAGCTTTAAATATCAGCAAAAATTTCCATTTACTATTCTTCCCTCCATATATTGATGGAATTCAGACATAAAAAAGTAATAACGGAGGTTATTGCCATGAACCTACAACCATTAAACAATCGAGTATTGATTCGGCCAAAAAGAGCTGAAGAAAAGACAAAAGGCGGGATCTATATTCCAGAAACCGCTCAGGAAAAAAGCCAAGAAGGCACTGTTGTCGCAATTCCTCAGGCAGACAAATGTCCTGTTGCGATTGGCGATGTTGTTCTTTATGAAAATTTTGCAGGAACAGAAATTCAAAGCAACGGAGAAACATTGCTCCTTTTGAAACTTGAAGATCTTATCGCAAAAGTTACCCAATAAATCCAAAACGGAAAAATTACTACAACACAACAACGGAGGCAGAAATTATGGCAAAAAAAATCATCTTTGATCATGAAGCACGAACTAAATTACTTGCAGGGGTCGATAAACTCGCAAACACGGTCAAAGTCACTCTTGGACCAAAAGGAAAAAATGTTATTCTCAGTAAAAGTTATGGGAGTCCAACAGTCATTAACGATGGCGTGACGATCGCAAAAGAAATTGAACTTGAAGACGCATTCGAAAATATGGGCGCGCAGCTTGTCAAAGAAGTTGCTTCTAAAACACAGGATGTTGCAGGCGATGGAACAACAACAGCGACTGTTCTTGCGCAAGCGCTTGTTCGCGAAGGACTCAAAAATATTGCAGCTGGCGCAAACGCTATTGACGTGAAAAAAGGAATTGAAAAAGCAACAAAAGCAGTTGTTGCAGCGATCAAAGCAAAGAGCATTGAAGTCAAAACAAAAGACAAAGTTTTGCAAGTCGCGACTATCTCCGCAAACAACGATGAAGAAGTTGGCTCGCTCATTGCAAACGCAATGGAAAAAGTTGGATCCAATGGAGTTATCACTGTCGAAGAAGCGAAATCTATGGATACGACGCTTGAACTTGTGGAAGGAATGCAATTTGAACGTGGCTACTTAAGCCCGTACATGGTCACTGACGCAGAAAAAATGGAAGCAATTCTTGATGAACCATTTGTTTTGCTTTTCAACAAAAAAATTACCAAAGTCAAAGACCTTGTTCCTGTTCTTGAAGCAGTCGCGCAAGAAGGACGACCACTCTTTATTGTCTGTGAAGACATTGAAGGTGAAGCGCTTGCTGCAATCGTGCTGAACATCTTGCGCGGCGCAATCAAAGTTGTCGCTGTCAAAGCACCAGGATTTGGCGATGATCAAAAAGCAATGCTTGAAGATCTTGCTGTGTTGACAGGCGCTCAAGTTATTTCTGAAGAAAAAGGAATGAAACTTGAACAGACTGGAATTCAACAACTTGGTAAAGCAAAAAAGATCAGAGTAGACAAAGAAAAAACTGTTCTTGTTGAAGGCGCAGGAGACAAAGCAGTTATTCAGAAACGAGTCGCAATGCTTCACGCACAAGCGCAGCAAACAGACTCTGAGTATGACAAAAATGATATTCAAAAACGAATTGGAAAACTTTCTGGTGGCGTTGCAGTGATCAACGTCGGCGCGGCAACAGAAACAGAACTCAAAGAAAAGAAAGCACGCGTTGATGACGCGCTTCACGCAACACGCGCAGCAGTTGAGGAAGGAGTTGTTGTTGGTGGCGGCATTACGTTATTCCGCGCAATTAGTAGCTTAGCTTCTCTGACAGGAGAAAATGCAGATCAAAATACTGGTATTGCGATCGTGAAACGCGCGCTTGAAGAACCACTTCGTCAGATTGCGGCAAACGCAGGCAAAGATGGTGGTGTTATTGTTGAACGCTTGACCACTGCATCGTACAATGTTGGGTACAACGCACGTACAGATGAGATTTCTGATCTCTTTGCAGCAGGAGTTATTGATCCTACAAAAGTGTGCAGAAGCGCATTGCAGAACGCAGCATCCATCGCAGGCATGATTTTAACCACCGAAGCGCTTGTTGGCGATCTTCCAGAAGAGAAGAAAGCTTCAATACCTCCTATGGGAGGAATGGGCGGCATGCCTGGTATGGGCATGATGTAATTTCTTTCTTTTTACTTCTTCTTTGTTTAGAAATTTAGATCTCTATATTGTGTCATTAAAATTTACAGAAAATCACAAAAACTATTCAGCAGGAGCTTCTGCTTCTTCTTTTTGTTTCTTTGGCTTTTCTGCATACTCATTGACAAGAGTAACTACTTTCTTGACATTATCTGCAGTGACAGAAATATTAAACCCAGAAAATATTGTCTTGACTCCCTCTGCTGTCAATGGTATGATTTCAACTATTTTTTGAATTTGCACTTCTTTTACTCGTGGGATTTCGAGTTCAGTTAGTTTTTCTTTTAATTCTTTCGCGCTTTTTGGTTTAATTGTGTTTACCGCGTCAAGGTATTCTGCTGTTTTCTGCGCTCGGAAATTCAGTTCTGTATCTCGATCTTTGATTTTTTTGAGCATTTCTTTTACTTCAACAATGTTTAATGGAGCTTCTTCAACAACTTGTGGGTTTGTCATTTTGTTTTCTCGTTTTACTTAAAAGTCTTACTTTGTACTATCCATCTTTTTGAGGTGGATTGGGTGCACAATTAATTCCTTCTTCTTTCCTTTATCGCTAATCATAACCAAATAGCAGGTGCCGCGCTTTCCTACTACTGTCGCAGGATAGCCGTGAAATCGTGCATGATACATGCCTTTCTGCACCGCTGGTTCTACTTTAAGAAGTACACGTTCTCCATTTTCTAGCTTTTGGAAGTAGCGTGTGATGCTGATTTTGCCGTGTTCCTTGACATTCTTTCTGAACGTCTTTCTTGTTCTTGAGCGTGATCCGCCATATCGTGTTGTCATATCTCTTGAGAAAAAGAGGTTCTTTTTAAATGTTACTAAAAAAGATCTCTTCAATTTTGCCAATTTGTGCTTTAACTTTTATAAACCCTTTATTCTTCCCTCGAATTATGACACTTGACCTTTTAGCAGAAAAGCTGCAAAAACAACACTTTCGTATCGCTGTTGTTCAAGGAGTCCCTCCTTGTTTCCCAGATGTTTCCGCTTCTTTACGTGCTTCTGGCTATGCTGTTGGTGATGTTCCACGACCGTATCTTCCTGCTTCTTTTTATGAACCTGCTTTTGCACAACATACTCCTCGAGTAAGAAAAGCAGCGCTTGCACAAGCGCTTGCTCCTTATGCGCATGCAATTTTGCGTGAAAAACCTGATGCATGCGTTGTTAATTACCAGAGTCCTTCTGATGAAGGCGAAGCACTTGCCGCTATGTTTCATGTTCTTTCATCTCAATATAAAAAAACATCGAGCATTGTTATTCCATTTATCCATCTAGATGAAGCAGCGGTTCTTTCTGCTGTTCGCGTTGCACATGGTATTTCTTTTTACTGTTCTGATCTTGCTTTCTTTCTTAATGCCTTAGATTCTCTTTATCCTTCGCAACAAGAAGAACCTGCTTCATTATTCAAAGAGTCTGTTCGTATTCTTACTGACGCTACTTTTTCTGAACAGAGAAAATATGAACAACTCCGACCTCGCTTATTAGCACTTTCTCTTGCACTTGATGATCCTCAATTTACTTCAAAATTTATTTCTGCATCAGAAACAATTGCGGACTTTCGTCTTCGGGTTCATGGTCTTTATTCTATCTTATACGAAAGACCGCTTGCAGTTCCAGGCGCTATTTATGCGTAGTGTTACGCACTCTTCAACAACGGAATTGCCTTCTCTTTAATCTCAATCAAGAACGCTGCTAGCTTTGGTCCTTTGTCTTTACTGATCAGGACATTGTAGCACGCAGTAAAGAAATTCTTTGTATCTAGATTATTATTCTTGAGAATAATGTAACATTCTTCATGCAATTCTTTATCTTCCCATTCTTTCTCTTCTAATCGTTTCGCAAGCTCATGAAGCGCTGCTCGCTGCTCTTTTGTCAGCTTATTTTTGACGTCCTGCGGCACTGCTTTATTGATTGTGTACTTGAACTCTTCTGGCGCATATGAAAGAATCCAGTTCTTCGCGCACACTGCGCGCAGATGCAATCGCTCTCTGTCTTCTTTTGATTTGAGTTGTTTCTCAAAGTAACCAATGGATTTTTCGATGTCAAGTTCATTTTGGAGAAGGACATTCGTGATATGACGGAATCCCGGTTGATACGGCATTGCTTTTGGTACTTTTCCTTCTTCAACACACGAAAGTTCGTAAATTCGCTTTTGGTTCGCTAATTCTTTCTCGCTGACATCTTTTTGTTCGCCGTAATAAATTCGCTCACACTTATCAAAATCTTCGTAAATCTTAATGACATCTGCGTCAAAAGAAATCGCGAACTCTGCTCCAGGTCGTGTTCCTGCAAAGAGCCATCGCACAATTTGCGGTTCATAGATCTCAAGACAATCATTTAATGTAATTACTTTTCCTGAACTTGATGATATTTTTCCTGCACCACCTTTAATGCTGATAAAATTATACATGTGATAGACAGGCGCTTCCCAATTGAACAGTTTGACAATTTCTTTTCCTGTATCAAAGCTTCCACCCACAGTGGAATGGTCTTTTCCCCCAGGTTCGAAATCTACTTTTTCCCACGACCAGCGCATTGGCCAATCCACTCGCCACAACAATTTGACGTTTCCTGATTTGAAAATATCCGCGTGCTCTGTTGTTCCATCTTCTAACTCATAAGAAACTGTATGCTTCCCATCCCAGCGGAGGTTGTCAATTTTGTCTGTTTTATCTTTTAATGAGAAGACAGTGATCGGAAGCCATGTTTCTTCTAATGGTTCTTCTCTATACTTATCCAGAATTGCCTTTATTTTTTCTTTATTTTTGAGCGCATGGATAATCTGTTCTGCGTATTCACATGCCTTGTATTTCTTGCTTTGATAGAGGAATTCAGTGTGGATTCCTACTTTCTGAATTGCCTGTTCCACTTCCACTTCATGATGGCGGGCATAGGATTCTTCTTTTCCAAATGGATCAGGAACATCAACGATTGATTGCCTCAAATATGTCTGCAACATTTCCTGTTTTGGCATGTTTACAGGTACTTTTCTAAACACATCATAATCATCCCATGAATAAATGAAACGAACTTTTTTCCCTCTGCTTCTCAACGCACGCGCGATAAGTTCTGTAGTAATGATTTCCCTAAAATTTCCAATGTGGACAGTTCCACTTGGAGTAATGCCTGACGCAACTGTGTATTTCTCTTTATCTCCTTTTATTTGGATGACTCGTTCTGCAACCTGATCTGCCCAGTGCAGGATTGCTGCTTTCTGGTCTTTATGATCGTTCTTGTCTTGCTTTTGTTTTTCGTTTGTTTCCATTTTTATCTGAGAATATTCTTTTGTTTTTAATTCTTTTTCTTTCCCCTGTCTTTTCTTTACTTCTCTCTCTTAAACTATTTTTACTTGCTTTACTTGAGTTTCTTAAACCCTTTCTTTAGAAATGTGCTGTGCGGGATGTATAAATGGTCTCCTTTCTCTGTTACTATTTTTGTGTCTGTCCATGTTATTTCTTCTACTGTTCCTTTGATCTCATCTACAATGACTACTTCTTTTATTTTTAGTCGCTTGTAGAGCCGTAGTCCGTCAATATAATTTGGAATGAAATCTTTCCATGCAAGGATAAACGAGATAAATATGATAATCATGACGCCAAATCCCAATATTTTCGCAATAATCGCAGAAAGTCCAAGCACATTAAGGACCATGACGATCACAATGAAATATATGATTCCAGAGAGAATCCCGCTTACTGCTGCGTCAATTCTCCAATTCATTCCTGTCAACTCTTTCCAATACTTATTGACGTCGAGCGTGCGTAACACCCAATGCGCTGTTTTGCCGATCAGCTTTCCAACAATAAATCCGATAAGAAGAATGATCAGCGCGACAATAATTTCTGAGATAATTGGCTTGATAAGATTGATAATGTACTCTGTTTTACTTGGCGCCTCAATAAATGAGGACGGTTCAATTGTTTCATCCAGAATGCTCACCATGAGGATGTTAAAATTGTTTGGATTTATATAATTTCGGTTGTTTGTTCGTTATTTATCCTCACATTCCCAAACAATAAACAATTTAAAGCTGACCGCGTTGTCTTTTCTCATGAGCTTTGCAAAAGATTTTACCACTCCAATCACTTCTTTTGATCCTGTTGTTGCGCAGCTTATCGCACACGAAAAACAACGACAACATGACGGTCTTGAAATGATCCCCAGCGAAAGCTTTCCCAGCAAAGCGGTGCTTGAAGCACTTGGTAGCGTGCTCAACAACAAATATTCAGAAGGGTATCCAAAAAAACGATATTACGGTGGCAATGAGTTTGTTGATGAAGTTGAACAGCTTGCCATTGACCGCGCGAAACAACTTTTTGGCGCAGAACATGTTAATGTCCAGCCCTATTCTGGAAGTCCTGCGAACGCAGCGATCTACTTCGCACTGCTTGAACGCGGAGACAAAGTTATGGGGATGAGTCTTGCGCAAGGCGGTCATTTAACGCATGGGCATACTGTTAATTTTTCTGGAAAATATTATTCCTTTTCTCAGTATGGTCTTGACAAAAAAACAGAACAGCTTGATATGGACGCTGTCCGAAAACAGGCGCTTGTCGAGCAGCCAAAAATAATTGTCTCAGGCTATACAGCATACCCTCGTTCAATTGATTTCAAACAATTCGCCGAAATCGCAACCGAAGTTGGCGCGTACTCGATGGTTGACATGAGTCACATAGCAGGACTTATTGCAGGCGATGCACATCAAAGTCCATTTCCATTCACTGATGTTGTCATGACGACGACGCACAAAACCCTTTGTGGTCCTCGTGGCGCAATGATTCTTTCTAAAATTGAAGATCCTTTGAAACAAAAATATCATTCTGAAAGCAAGTTGACTCTTGCGCAGCGTATTGACAAGGCAGTCTTTCCAGGGTTGCAAGGTGGGCCACATAATCACGCAATCGCAGCAAAAGCAGTTGCATTCGGAGAAGCACTCCAACCGAGTTTCAAAATATTTGCACAGCAGATTGTCAAGAACGCACAGGCGCTTGCGGATAGTTTAATGGAGCAAGGACTTCGGCTTGTTTCTGGCGGGACAGATAATCATTTGCTTCTTGTCGATCTCACGAAACTTGGCGTGACTGGACAGCAGGCAGAAACTGCGCTTGATAAGGCGGGAATTACTGTCAACAAAAATACTATTCCTTACGATCCTCGAGGACCATTTGATCCTTCAGGCATTCGTTTGGGAACTCCTGCGTTGACCTGTCGCGGGATGAAAGAAGCAGAAATGAAAGATATTGGTTTGTGGATCGCTGAAGCGGTTAAGAATTACGAGAACGAAGAACGCTTGAAGCATGTTCGCGCGAATGTCTTTGATTTGACGAAGCAATATCATATGTATGATTAGATTATTTTTTCTTGTTTCTGTTCTGAATTTCTATCTTACAAATCCTTCCCATGCGGAGTAATAGAAACAAAGCTTGCGATGAACATCATCACAAACACGAGGCAGAACGTAAAGCCCCACGTTGGACTAATTCTTCCATACACGGTGAGTACTGCAGAAACAACTAATCCTAAAATACTTGTGAGAAAAAATGATTGTGAAAGGGGTAATGTCGAACTTGCGCTGCCTAAATATTCTTCAGCTTTCTTGATATCTTCATCAGAGCGGAGACCAAGCTCTTTGTCATATTTCTTTGTTTTTCCCTTGCTTTTCTTTGCCATACTAACTTTTTTGGGAAAAGAGGTATATATACTTTTCTGCTTGGAGATCTTTTAGAATGAAATGTAAGAACTAAATTATTCTACTTGATATGCGCTTGGATTTGCTAAGATTGCATCGTATTGCTTAAGCAATGCTTGTGCGCTTTGCCAGTTTTCTCTTCTTTCTTTAAACGCTTCTATCTCTGCTCTTTTTGCTGCCATTTCCCAAGGATCAATAGGAACTATGTATTGAGTAGTTGCTGTTCGTTGCGCTTCGTAGAGTTGTATAATCTCTTTTGTTGTTTTACTGGAAAGTCCACTCTCTCTTTCTGCAGGTCTTTTTACTTGTATGTCAGCATATCCTGTAACAATAGGAGTGTAACTTATATCTGGTCTTGTGATTTTTACTTTGATATCATCACGCCCTTGGGTTGATGCTTTTACGCCAATATTGCTTGTCTGCTCTTCTGTTCCAGTTTCATATGTTCTTGCTGCTTGACTTGGAACATACACTTGCTGTTTTGCTTTAGGTGCAATAGCTGTGCTTGGAATCTCTTTAGCTTCAGGAGTGTACACTGGTTTTACTTCTTCTCTTTCCAATGTTTTTCCATATTCTTGAAGTACTGTCTCAACAATGCTTGTTTCTGGTTTTAAGCTATTATACATTGCTTGGACTGCTTCATTACTGATTCTTGCGAAATATCCTAGTCCACCGACAAGTGCTGTGACTGCTGCAGCTACTGTCGCAACTGCTGTAATCGCTCCTTTTATTTGTGAAAGTCTATTTGCTCTTCTTACTCTGTTCTCAAGAACTTCATTAGATTCGACTCTTTCAATTACTACTGGCGTTGTTCTCATTTCTGCTGTTTCGGGATTGTAACTCGTGAAGAAATCTGCGCCGAATTCGCCAAATGCTGCGACCTCTTTTGCTCTTGTTTCTAACGCTCTTTGTCCTTGTGCTTTTACTTCACTTAAAATTCTGTTAACATTTGCTAATGATGCATCTCGTGCTTCTCTGACTATTGTTGCCTCAGCCATGATGATTGTAGGGACTTCAGGAACTGGTACTGTTATACTGTATGCTTCTGCTGTTTGTTCTTCAGGTTGTCTTGTTTCATATACTGAAGGTGACATTCCTAGAGCGAGTCTTGTGAGCATTGGTGTGTAGAGTACATTTGCAGCAGGACGTTCATACGTTGCTTCTGCTTCTCTTGCAATAGCTGCTTCTTTTTCTGCTCTTCGTGCGCGGATCTTGTCTACGAATTTTTGCGCAGAATTTATTTTCTTTGCTTTTGGCGCTTGCGTTTCAACTTCAATGCTTTCGACATTCTGAATAATATATGGTTCTCCGATAAGAACAAATCCTGTTTCATTTTGCCTTGCTAAGTATCTGTCTATTGTTGCGTCGTCAACTGTTAGACTTGGTTTTCTTTCTATAAATCTGCTTCTTGCAGGCGCTTCTTGCACTTCTGTTTCTATTGGTTTATTTGCAGTATATTCTAACAGCCCAATTGTTGGAACTGGATCTTCTATTCTAAATCCTTTTTGAGGTTTTCTGAAATATCCTGGTTTTCGAATTTCGTATCTTTGGAAAGGAGTTGGATTTCGAAGAATTTCAGGGATTTGCAGTTCTGCGTATAGATTTGGGGCGTATTTCTGTAAACTTCTTTTAACCTCTTCTGCTCCTTGTTTTAATCTTGGAGCGATTCTTCTTTGTGGTGTTGTAACTTTTGCTTTATACTCTACAACTTCTCTGTCTTCAGCAATTTCATGAATTCTGTGTCTTGCAATTGCTGCTTTTTCCTCATATCTTTTGCCGAGTATTTCTGCAAGCGCGTCAATTTTATCAATAATAACTTTTGTCCCTACTTCTGTGTTTGTGCTTCTCTGATACGTTGCAACAAGTGCATCTACTTTCTCATCAAAATATTGTCTAAGAAGTTTTTCTCGTTGCGTCTTGTTTGCTTTAAGAACGCGTCTTGTTTCTTCTTCTGCTAATCCAAATGCTGCAAGCTTTGCTCGTAATTCTTCGTTTCTAGGGATTTGGTAAAAGGTAAGATCTATTTTCTGGAGTATTACTTCTTGTAGATGCTGCTCTCGAAGATCTTGTGTTTCTATTTGATGAAGCTGTACTTCAAGTGGTAAAGTGTCGATAACTTCTTGCACTAGTTTAAGATTTGCAGCAATTTCTTCTGCACCGAGTACTTCTCTCAAACGTCTATCAAATTCATCAACGTCTACTGGCGTTACATCTCCTCTTTCTTGGAGTCCTTTGTCTAAGATAAACCGTGCTACTTGGTCATCTATTCTTTCTGTTATTGTCAATGTTGTTTCCATGTTCGTCATCACTGTAGTCTTTCGACACTATTTACTACCTAAGAGTGGCACTTATTTATATATTTTGTGCTTTTTTGTCCCTTTTTGGTGATTATAAAATCTGTTTTTTAAGGTAAGTAGGGAGTAGTTTTATTGAAATGTATAGAAACTGCCTTGATTTTAGCTTTCTTTCAAGAAATAAGGTTTAAATTGTGCTTAATCTCTCAACATGAACTTATCAATGTCCTTCTTTGTCTTTTCGCGGTTTGCTTGGTGCTTCTTGAGGAAATCATTCACTTTATCTACTAAAATTTGTTTCAATTCTCCACTCAAGAGCTTTCCTGATTTATAGTCCTTGTATATTTTTTCCAGCTTTTTATCATCTTCTTCAAAGAATGTGAGCCATTGGTAACTGATATCAACGTCGGGATTTCCGCCGAGTTTTCGATGCTCTTCAATCGTTGTTCGTCCACCAGAAAACGCGTATCGCATTACTTTCTTTTTGACTTGCTCAGGAGTATCTGTTGTATAAATTGCGCTTGACTCTTCTGATGATGACATTTTTCCCTGGGTTTCCATGCCTTGCAATCCTGGCAAAAATCTGCAATGGATTCCTGCAGGTTTTGGATAGCCTAATTTTTCTGCGACATCTCTTGTGATTCTGAAATGTGGATCTTGGTCAATTGCATAAGGAATTAAACAATATGTTGGCTTTTTTTCAAAGATACTGGGGAGGAACGCGGGCACCGATTGCATACACGTGTAAAATATTTGTCCAAGATTACTTTCATTGGTAAATCCGAACGTTGCTTTTGCAGTAGAAAATGTAACGCGTTTGCCGACTTGGCACGCATGTTTGTACATTGTTCCTGCGTATTCTGTATCTAAAAAAATCTTTGTTTTCTTTGGATCAAACCCTAGCGCGATAATGTCGAGGATATTTTCATGCGCCCATTTCTTGCTTTCTTCTAATGTGAGATTTTCTTTGAACAAGAATTTTTCTTCATCTGGAATTTGGAAGAGCAAGGTGACGTTAAATTCGTCCTGCAGCCATTTGGTGAAGAGCCATGGAACTATATGACCAAGATGCACTGGACCAGAGGGCGCTCTGCCTGTGTACAAGTAGAATGGCTCTCCTTTTTCGTACGCATCAAGCACCTTGTCCATATCTCGATGACTGAAGAATATTTTTCTTCTCAGAAATGGATGGAGTGTTTTTGTGTGTTTTTGGATTCTTTGAAGAAGTTTGTCGTCAATAGGTTGTGTGCCAAATTCTTTGATGAGTTTGTTATAATCAATATTTCCTTTCACTTCCCAAGGGGTGATGATTGCTTTTGTCATAGTGATGTTCTTTTCTGTATTTTTATTTAAATGTTTGCAAAGGATTTCAAAACAATTATAAATCCATTCTTCTCAAGAATTTCCATGAAACACAAAGAACAGCGCGTCTTAGTTTTATTTGATGTCCAAAATCTCTATTACAGCGGTAAGCAATTGTATAACTGCAAAGTCAATTTTGGAGAAATTCTCCGTCATGCTGTTGCTGGTCGGAAATTAATTCGCTCTATTGCTTATGTTATTAAAACTGATATTGAAGAAGAAAAGGTTTTTCACGACGCGCTTGAGAAGATGGGCATTGAAGTGAAGGCAAAAGATATTCAAATCTTCGCTGGTGGCGCGAAAAAAGGTGATTGGGACATTGGTATTGCGATGGACGCAGTTCGATTAAGCCCAAAGGTGGATACTGTTATTTTGGTCAGCGGTGATGGTGATTTTAAGGATTTATTGCTCTATTTGAAGTCCCACGGCTGTCGCGCGGAAGTTATCGCGTTTGGACAAACAACTTCGAAACATCTTCATGAAGTTTGTGATGATTTTACAGATCTCAGTACGAATAGGAAGTTCTTGATTCCTGGAAAACCGCAGCATAAGAGAAGAGAATTTCATCCTGTTGAGTAGTTTCTAATATTTTTTAAAATGAATTGTATACTGTTTGATCTTTGTTTCTGTAATCTTATTTTGTTCTTTTGTTTTTCTGTTTAGTCCATAATAACCCCATTGCACTTTTGTGCAATGGGTCCCCCTGACATTTTGGGTTACTGAGCGAATAGACCAGAAACTGGTGCGTGTTTTTTTGTCTCCAGGTTTTGTGGTTAAAGAGTCTAGACAAATGGATAAAAACAAAGAAAATTACAAAAATCCTTTCGCCATATCCGAAAAAAACATACGAAAAAACAAAAATACCGAAACCTATTCGCGTTATCCGAAAATCCTTCGGTATATCCGTAAACTTTTCGGAAAACTCGTCGGAAGAACTATTAATATGTTCTGTTTAGATATGGTGCATGAAAACAACCAAAGAAACACTTGGACAAAAAATATTGCGCAATGATCTGCGCTTGCTCGCGCGACTTCGAACAAACGCGCGGCAGCCTGTGCTTGCTTTAAGCAGTGGACTTGATCTCTGCAGAATTACAGTGACCAAGCGTCTTCAATTGCTGCAAAATAGTGTCATTCAGAAATATACCGCGCTTCTTGATTTCACTCAACTTGGGTTTCCTGTTCGCGTTCAACTCAGCGTTCACCCTGCGCTTGAGGATCGTTTTGTCTTTGAACGATTCATCCGACAACAGGGCTGTTTGAATAATTTGTATGCCGCGGATGGTTCAATCTACATTGCGGATCTTGTTTTTCAAACACAGGCAGAAGCAGATCGGTTTCTTTCTCAGCTGGATACTGCGTTTTCTTTTGTTGATAAACAGGTTTATTTTATTACACAAGAACTTGTCCGAGAATCTTTTTTTCACAACGTATTGGAGGGGTAGTTATGCAACTAAATGAAGAGGATATACAAACAGAATCAGAAAAAAATGTTGATCCACAGAATGAAGTGCCGTCTGGTGCGCGAGGAGACACTATCTTATCTGCTTCTGCGCCAGCATGGACCTTGACACTGCAATTTTTTACCATTGCAGGAAAAATACCTTTTGATCTTTTTATTTTGACGAGAAATTCTGTTGCAGGAAAAGTTTCAGAATTATATTATTTTCAGGAAACCGCAGAAACAGCGTTTTTTCGTTGGCTGGTTCGTTATGAAAATGGAGAGAGGTGATCATTGACAAGTTCTTTCATCTTTTTATTGATGACCTCTTTCAATGCTGCTTGATTATAAGAATAGATATCAGGAATATTTAAGGTTAGAATCTTTTTTTGAAGATATTGTTTTGGAAATCGTTTTGCAAGTTCTCTGCGTTGCGCATCTTCCATCAGAATCACTGCATCTGCCCATGCGAGTGTTCGCTCCTGAACAGGTTTTTCATTAAACAATCCTGCGGATCTTGTTTCGAACTCTGCTTTCATTACTTCTTCTGCAGTTGTGCTTCTGTTCTTGTTTTGGTTGCAAATGAAGAGGAGTTTCTTCATTCTCACTTCCCATATAACACAAACATATTGCCATTCACGACAATCTCTTTTTCTTTCTTTAATGTGCTTGGGTGGAACTCAAAGCCATGGACAAGAACCTTTCCTGTTGCTTCTCTTTTCAATTTTTGATCAAGCCCTCTGTAAAACGGCTTGTCTGGGCTTACATAGATAAAATCGTATTTGCTTAAATCCATCTTCATGAAATCTTCTTTGAAAAATTGCGCGTTTTCCATTGACGGATGCTTTATTTTTCGTTTCATATCCAGTGCGGAGTTCGTGAGCCAGTCATCTGCTTCAATCCCTGTTGCCTTCACTCCCATTGCCGCTGCCATGAGCACAACTCTTCCATCGCCACTTCCTAAATCAATGAATTGTTTATGTTTATGGACCTCTGCTTCCTGCAATGCATTGTGCAGTGCTTCTATGTGCGTGACACCCCAATACCCTATGCCTGTGTCTCGTGCGAGAAAGATGCCATTTCGAAGAAGATACGTTTCAAAGTCCTGATATGCTTTTTTGAGCATTTCTACATGGGCTTGTTTTGTCTGGAGCTCTTTTTGTTCTGCCATTTTCTTTCAACGCTTTATCAGAAGAGCATGCTATAGCAAACGAACGCCAAATGTCGAATACATCGTTCGTTTGCTGAATAGTAAACGCACTCTTATTATTACGATTAATTGGCGCGTTTACTATATTTATAGTTTTTGATTACGGAGCGTGCGCTTGTTGTAGCAAGATAGAGAAATATAAAAAAAAGAAAATAATAAATGAAACCTTAATCCGCAGCCAATGAATAGATTGCTTTACATGCGACAATGATCGTTGCAGGGATGATAAATGTGATAAACGTAATCAACACTTGCTGGAGCTTTGGTCCAATTACTTCAACCTGTCCAAGCACGCCCTGTCCAACTGCTGCAACAATAACTAATGAAACAGTTGCAAGCAAAAATGGTGTTGTTTCTTCTCCTGTCACATTAAGAAATCCAACGATGAGGCCAAGGACAATAAGGACTGAAACAATCAATGCGTTCAAATCCCAAAATCCTGCTGCCATTGCAATAATAATCCCTACTATAAAAGACCATGTTCCAATCTTTTGTACCATTGAATGTTTTTTTTCCATATACTTCCCCTCCAAAATATTTCTACTTTTTGGATTTGTTTTTCCTATATATATTTTTATGATTACTCTACGGTAGTTTATTGCAGTCTCTCCTCTTCTATGATAATCGTAAACTTTATATAGAACTCTCTCTGTAAGAATTCTATAATAGTGACAGATGTATAGTGAGAGGAGGAGAGAACATGAAGGGACTTTTTTCTGAAATGCGAAAAAGATTGCTCGGTGAAGATAGCACACCAATGGATGACGTTGAAGATGAATATGTTGAGTTGGATACCTCTGGTCATGAAGCAAATAAATCCAAAGTCACTGTACGTCCATACGCACTTACTGATTTTGCAGATGTTAAATCTGTCCTTGACGCGCTTCGCGATGGAAATACCATTGTGCTTGTGAACATTAAACCATTAAAAGATAAAGATCTTGTTGAACTCAAACGAGCGATTAACAAACTCAAGAAAACCTGTGATGCGATCGAAGGAGATATCGCAGGTTTTGGCGACGATTATTTAGTTATTACTCCTGCTTTTGCGCAGATTTACCGAGAAGCGCAGAATCAGACAGTAAGTGAAGTGAAGCAGTAAGGTTTTTTTTCTTGATTATCTTTTTCGTTTTTCTTATGTTTTATATTCTGATTGCTTTTATAACTCAATAAAATCCCATTGTACTAAAGTGCAATGGGTCCCCCTGACATTCAGGGTTTACTCGTGCGTGTTTTTGCTCACTTCTTTTTCTATCATTACTTTTTAGTAGTAAACTATATAAATGTTGTACTTCTTTTGTAGTATATGGAACATAAACAGCTCTCTCTTCATACTGTCATAAATGGTATTCTCTATGGAGCAATTGCACTTACTCCATTCTATTCTGAAGGAGATGACGCTGTTTGGGAGTCTGACACAGAAGTTGCTTCAGTCATTATTCCTCATGTTACTATGAATTATGATCGTATTGTTCAAGAACAAGAAGAGCGGTACGGAATTATTTTTTCTTCTGTTCCACACTATTCTTTTGATGCACATCCTACTTCTGAGGCGAATGCACGGTATGACCAGGAAACTGGAAACATTATTTTTTATACCGCTGCTGTATTTGAGGAAGGTCTTTTAGCTCAATTCTTAACAGCATATCATGTTACAAGAAGAGAATATCGAAAGGACGTAGAAGTGACTGTGAAACATGAGCTTGGTCACGATTATTTCTTTGAACGCGCAGACGCATTTAGCATGAAAGACTATTGGGACTTAGATATAGGGAAGCTTCAAAGACAACGCTCTGCAGAAATCGAGGTTATAGAAGGGGTTGGGCAATATACTGGAGGAGAAAGAAAAGAAGATCAGGATGATCAAAGAAGATATGATTTAGTCGCACCAATTCTTTCGCTTGATTACAAAAAAGGTATTGACGCGATTGTTCAAAATCCTCCGCTTCCCAATGAGTGGGCTGATCTTGGTTTGTATACACAACGAATTGTAGACATTGTTCAGCGTTCGCAATAATTCTTACTGATACGCACTTTCCAATAAATCCGCTTTTGTGATTAAACCAAGAAGCTTTCCTTTTTCCGCGACGAGAAGAAGTGGATAGAATTTCAACAGATGCGAGACGACTTTCATTGACGCATTTCTGTCAATTGTTGGCGGGGCTTCACTCATAATTTCTTGAATTTCTGTTTCTGCAGATTTGTTATTCATAATCGCATCCAAAATTGCGGTTTCTGAAATAATTCCCACTGCCTTCTTGTTGTCTAAAACAGGTAACTGGGAAATACTATGTTTTTTCATTTTTTGAATTGCGATTTTTAGTGAATCTTGTTGTTCGAGATAAATGAGATTCTTGTTCATTAAGTCTACTGCTTTTTTTTCATCTTTTTCAGAAAGTGTTTGCAGCGCGCTGTAAATTTTCTGCGCATTGGTAAAGGTTGGATCTATTTTGTTGCTTTCTATTTTTGCGATCAATGACTGTGAAACTCCCGCAAGCTTTGCAAGTTCTCCCTGCGTAAGATTGAATTTTTTTCTGAGATGTTTTATTTCCTGGAGTGTGTTGAACATTGTTTGAAGAATAAAGTACTCGTTTATAAATATTATGAAAGAGGAATAAGTTTGCCTAAAATTATTCTTATGAGAATTCGTGTCGAAAGGTTTAAATAGATGTTTATTCTTAAAAAAAATATGGAAAAAAGGGGTGGAGCGTATTAGGTACGGAAGTCCGTATACACCTTCCTCACACATCTCTGCGTCTCATTCTCACGTTCCTTCTCTAAATCTCTTTTTTGATTCTCGTGGTCCAGATTTTGCTCGAATAAACGCCGCACAAGGAAGTTCTACGACGCTTGATCAGCGGAGTGAACAACTTTGGGGTTCACGAAGGTACAGAGACCCAACTGCACTTGTTCTTGAAGAAGATGGATTAGTTGGATTGTTAAAAGCACAATCAAACAAAGGGAAGGATATTGTTGCAGAAACAATTGATGCATTCCTCGCAGTCCATGGTCTTGACCAATTAATTATTCATGCAGATGAAACAGGATATGTTGCTCTTCTTTTTCATCACAAAACAACGCTTCATGTTCGCTACTTTTCTGGTGATGATTCTGCTGTTATCCATCGATATGGTGTTTGTCGAACAAAAGCAGCTAACTACAGAAAAAAAGAACTGATGAAAGCAGCGCCAAGACCTAATGAAGAAGGCTGGCGTAATGGCGCATTGACAGAAGAGATTGGTGTTCTTGTTTATGATCATGTTCCTTTGCTTTGTCCAGAAGGAGTTAAAGTTTCTGTTCGATCTGAGAGGAAGAAACCCTGCACGTATAGTCCAGGTAAATTTATAGATGGTTCTTCGACTCGTGCTGTTGCAGAATATCTTCGTTCAGAAGTACCATATGCTTTTGCTACTTCTTTTCCATCATCTGCTGAAAAAGAAAAAATACGTGCTGGTGATGCTGTTGAATTTACTATTCGTTTTAAGGGATATCGTGCGGTCGGTCAACAGGATGCTGTTCGTGATCAAGAATTAAGAAATGCCTATGACTATGGACTTCGCTCTGCGCTTCATGCTGTTCTCGGGAATATTTACGCAATTACTGCTCCTCAAAGACAATATGTTTCATCTCCTGAACAAGTGCTTCTTGAAGCGAAATAGATTATTTCTTCGCCTTAAACTTTTCTTTAATTGCTTTTTCAGAAATACTTTGACTAAGAGGAGAAGGATTGATGAAAAAGCAATTACTTCTTTGCTTTAAACTTTTCTTTAATTGCTTTTTCAGAAATAATCGCGGAATTTCCTTCTGGATCTTCAAGAATGATGTCAATCGTGTCGTGACCCCATAACGCTGCCTGCACTTTTTTCAACAAATTTTTTGCTTTTTTTCTGTCTTCATCATCTTCTGCGAGATCACGGGTTTTTTCGAGCTGGACTTTTACTCTGTTAAGAATTCCTTCAACATTGGTGACGTATCCATTGGACGCTGGTCCAGGTTCAATGCTCATGATTCTCGGTATTTTGACTGTTGCTGTGCTTGACTTGACTACTCTGATGCTGAGGTCTTTTTCTTCTGAAACAGTGAGTGTGTATTTTGCTCCTTCGTGTTGTTCCAAGCATTCGACATCTGCTTTGTGATAATTGCAGCTGCTGCAATTCATGGAAAAAACAAGAACTGGACCAAAAAAAGGAACTTCCTGATCGTTCTCCATTAACGTCAAAGTATCTTTGAAGCACATCGGACATTTCTGTCCTTCGAGGACTTCTGGGCCTTCTGCAGATTCTTTTTCTGCTTTTTTTTCTTCTTTTGCCATAAAGGAAATGAATGCTGCAGGATATATATAGTTTGCGATTTAGTATTCTTTATTTCTTCACTTTAATTAATCGTAGTTGTTCATCAATCACAAACTTTATTCCGAGAAATTGTTCTGTAACATAGATATTTGTTCGCGTATGATCAGTGATCTTTTCTAGTGCGATTTCTCCACCAACAATGCCAAGAAGTGGAATGAGATTATCCGCAAGATGCGCATCAACTGGCGCTCCTGACGCGAGTGTTTCGTTGAGCTGGCTAGCGCATGCTTCTCCAATACGTTCTGCTTGTTTTCCTTGCTCTCCAAGAACATCTGCGCCAACACGAATAGGGTCAATAAAATCTACATCCTGCTCTGCTCCTGTGAAAATTGCCCAGAGTGTTATTCCCGATCCTGTGCTTGCTGTTTGCGTATAGCTGCTGACAATCTCTATAGGGACTTTCCATTTCTGCATATGGACGCTTGCTGCTTGTGCTTGTCTTTCTGCAACACGATTCATTGCAAGATCTGCTGACGCGTGACTGATCCCTGCAATCTTCACGAGCATTCCTTTTTCGATAAGTGAAAGTGGTTTTATTGCAGCGACTCCTGTTCTGATGTCTGCATATTCTATTTTCTTTTTTATATCAAGAAGTACTTCTCCTTGTCCTTTTGGATAATAGCCACGCTTTTGTAAGGTGAGTGTTCCTTTTCCGTATCGCAGAAAATGGGGGAACATGACTTGGCTACAATAATCAAACTGCGGACTCCAGGCAACATCTGTTCCTCCTTTTATGGTGATTTGGAATCTTTTGCCAGAGAATATGCAGGGAAGAAGAATGGATTGTAACAGCAGCGTTATACTTCCCGCTGTTTGGATGTCGATTATTAGATCTTGTCCTTTTGTAATTGGACGTGGATAGAAGGTGATTTCTTCAGAACCAAGCTGTGCGTTTTCTACAACACCACCACAAAGATCTCGCACTGCGCGGATACAATGGAGATGCTGATTCTTTAATCCTTTGTCTGGTCTGTTTGCACGGATATTGTTGACAGAGAATGCTTTCTGGGTGAGGACACTTAATGCTAACGCTGTTCGTACAATTTGTCCGCCTCCTTCAAGATAATTTCCATCGAGTTTGAGCATGAAAAAAAGAAAAGAAAAATAGTTTATATAGTTGTTTATTGTGAAATTTGAGTTTAATATCCCACAGCTTGCTGTGACTCAATTTCACAATTCCACGGACGTACCGAATTGCGAGGGGGCAATACCCTGCAGCTTGCTGCGATTGGGATGCCCTACGAGCGGTGCGTCCGTGTTATTCCAACAAATCCAGCTTCAACATATTCTTTAATCCGAGAATTTCATAATAAATTTCTTTCTTTCGTGGATTACTGTCTGGAATCTTGACATAGCGTTGCATGAGGCGATTGATGTTCTTATTCGCTTCATCATAATGCTTGTCCATGATCATCTGTTTTGTTGCAGTGATAATATTCGTGACGTCTCCTGTTTCTACAACTGGTTCTTTATGCATTGGCGCCTGATATGTTGCGACAAGTGGCATAGGTCTGATTGATTCTTCCCGACCTTCTTGTTTGTTGTATACTTCTTTATTACTGAACTTTTCTTCATACTCTTTGTATGCAATTCGTAAGCGTTCCCGCATTCTTGCGTATGTTTCTTCGACATCTTTTAGACGTTCTGCTGTTTTCTTGAGTTTCTGGATTCTGTTAAATTCTGTTTCAATGAGCTTTTCTTTTCGTCTAATGCGTTCTTCACGTTCATCAAGATCCTGCGCTTTTTCTTTTAGTGCGCGTTCACTGTCTTCAATCTTCTTGACAATATTTGCAAACTCTTTTGTTTTTGCGCTGATTTGTAATCGTTCTTTGTCGAGCTTGTTTACTGTTTTTTGGATTGCGTCCTGTTCTCTTTCCAGTAATTTTTGATCTGCTTCGAGTTTCTTTATTTTCGCAATGATTGCGTTCTCTTCATTTTGCACACGGACTTCTGTTTCATGAACATCATCTTGTCTTGCTTTGATCTCTCTTTCTTTTGCAACGAGGTCGTCTTGCTTTTGTTCAAGTTCTTGGAGCTGTGGTTCATACTGCGCAACAGCGCGTTGTTTTTCTTCAAGCTCGCGTTCCATTTGTTGCATCTTTTGGATTTTTTCGCTGACGCGTTTTTCTTGCGCAGCTTGCTTTTTCATCCAAACTTGCGCATCACTTTCTTTTTTCTTGAGATCTGTTTTTGCCTTCTTTACGCGCTGTTCGTATGCTTGCACTTCTTTCTTGAACTTTTTCAATGCCTGCGCACTGAGTTGTTTTGGCATTTCTATTTTAGGCACTGCAGATTCTTCTGCCTCTTCTGTAATGCTCTTGATATCGTTTAATGTCTGTGTACTTTCCAGTGGTTTGATTTTTTCCAAGAACTCAAATCCACCAGTTTCATGCGGATGCTTTTTTTCATACGCGACTTGTAGGTCTCGCGCGCCTGTTTTCATTGTTGTTTTCTCGAATGCTGTTTCTGCGCGTTCGTCGAAGAGAGGATATCTTTCTTTTTCTGGAACGCTGAAACTTGGCATGGTGATAATTGGCTTTTCTTCTCTCTTTATTTCTGGTTTTGTTAGAGAAGGCATAATTGGAGCAGCTTCTTCTTTCTTTCTGCTTCCGAATTTAATTTCCGCAAGGAAGTCATGCGATGAAGGCATTTTGGATTGTGGTTCTTTTTTCTGTGCAGGTTTTGTGAACATGCTGAGGACACTTGGTTTTTTTGCGACTTCTTGCATTGCTTCTCTTGGTGATTCAATGTCCCAATTGTCTACTCCTCGCATTGTTTTTTCTGCTGTTTCAGGCACCTGCAGCTTTGGTGGCGGCATATCCATTGATTCTAATTTTTTGTTTTCTTTCGTAGAAGGAATTGGCATTTTTACAGGAGGCATATCGAGTTTTCCAAAATCCAATGATTCTTGTTTTTGGATTGTTGCTTCTGTTTCTTTTTGTTTTGCTTTTCCAAAGAATCGAGAAATAAGTCCTTTCTTTTCAGGTTGCTCTGTTTTGATCTCTGGCATTTCCATAATTTGAATATCTTTTCCTTTGATTGGTGGAATGTCTAACGCTGCGAGATCTAATTCAAGTTGTTTTTTATTTTCTTTATCCATCTCAGTTTCTTTTTTTCCAGAAGGGATTTCTAACGCAAGGCCTAACTCCGGTAATGCTGTCGCTTTTGCCGCTTCATCTTTTTTCTTTTTTCCATAGATTTCCAAATAGGCTTCATGGAATTCCTTTGTCGGCTTTGGCGGTTCTAATTCTGCCTGCATGCTTCCCCTCTTTTTCTTTTTCTACACCCAAATATGATAAAAATACAAAATTAGATTGTTTCTTGGTGTCTTTCCTTTTAAATACTTTTGTTTTACTTATAGAATAGTGACGAAAAGGTTGTCTTTATTTTTCTATTTTTAAACAAAACCAACAACAACACTGGCACAGACGGTCATGCTCCCTTTTGTCGCATGCCCTACTCCACAAACCACAACCCCACACTTCGTATGGGAACGTGGTTTGTTTCGTCTGGCCATGTTGTTGGTTTTGTGAGAACCTAATGCTCAAGCACAATGTTTAAAAAGGAGTGCTTGTTTCGGTAGATTATTAACAATTACACAGGTGATTTATAATGAAAAAAGAATTACAATGCAATTCCTGCAAGAAAAGCCAGACCAACAGCACTGGATGCGCAGTTTTCAAGTGCCCTCAGTGTTCTAAATACGAAATTGTTCGCTGCAAACAATGCAGAGACACTGCTATTCAATACACTTGTCCTGAATGCGGCTTTGTTGGACCAGCTTAGGTGAAATAATGGGACTCGTTATTATTGAAATGAAAATCATGCCTGTTTCTCCAGAAACAGATCTCGACAAATTACGAGACGCAGTTGACAAAGAAGTAACAGCATCTGGCGCAAAGCTCCACAAACATGAAATCCAGCCTGTTGCTTTTGGGTTAAAAGCTTTGATTATCACTATTACTGCTGATGAAGACAAGGGATCAACGGACGCACTTGAAGAAAAAATCTCTGCGTTGAATCACGTTGAATCTGTTATGGTTACTGCGGTTAGTCGTGCACTTGGATAGTTCCTTGTTTTCTTTATTCTCTTCTTTTTAGTTTCTCTTCTTACTACTCTGTCTTTACCTTCTTTATTATCTCAAGCAATTCTTTTTCAGCAATAGTGGAGCGCATCCCATTTAAAGAAAAATGTGTTCTTGAGACTTTATGACCTGCATCTTTTATTGCTTTCATTAATGGGCTGTATTGCGGGATTTGGAGTTTGTTTTTTTTGCACAGCGCGTGGATTTCATGAAATCCTACTTGTTCTATTTTTGCTTCTTCTTTTATGATATCAAGAAATCTCTTTGTTTCTTCCTCTTCTGTTTTCATGTTTTTGACGAACTTTTCATTCCATAATTTTCCAGTCCAAAATGGTCCTGCTTCAGTATCTCCCACTCTGATTATCTTGTGTTGATTCATAATTTCATTTGCTCTTGTTTTCCCTTTTTTGCATTCGAAGAAAACTCTCATATAATGATCTTTCGCATAACTGAAAAGCGGATACAATGCTCGGTCATACTGACTTGCTATTTCCTGACACTTTTTTATAAGGATTCGTAATCCAATTTCATGCATCATTGGGGAATGCGATGGTGTTGCTGCATATTTTCGCTTGCATGCATCAGGAAACGCGCCGCATAATGCGCTTGTATCTGTTGCGGTCACTGCGAGAATGCCATCTCGGCTAATTCTTTTGCATGCACTATCGAGAAACGCAACTGGCGATCCAAATGGATCGAGATCGATATAATCAAACCCATGAGATTCAAGGAGAAACATGTTCGCATCTTTTTGTTCTATTATTATTCGCTTGTCTGTATTTAGTTTGTTTTGTTTGAGGTTATCTTTGATTTGTTGTATTGCGTCTGGGCTGTGATCGTTGAGCCAAATCGATTCTACTTTTTCTTTTTTACACTCTTTGAGGATGCGGATTGTTCGAATTCCTGACGCAGCGAAAGGATCAGCGATTTGCAGGTTATTTTTCTCCCATGCATTCAGCACTGCAATTGTGAGATCTCTGTTTGCTTTCATTCTTGGATTGTAGAAGACTTCCATTTGTTTGGAGATCTTTGTTTCTTCTGGAATTTTGATTGTTGCAGACGCTTCAGTGATTGTTTGCATTTTGCAGAAAAAGAAGTATTTGTTTAAAAAAGTTGGGTTCAATAATGAAGAAGAAGCAAGAAGATGAAAAAATAAGAAACTAAAAAAAGAAAAAATAATTTTTATTGTCTCCCAAGGTGTCTAATCACAAGATGCGCTAAATCTCTTGTTTGTCCATTGTATTTTCCAACCATATTTATTCTTGGGTCTTTTGGCACTTCAAGCTCTACCTCATCGCAATTTCTAAATCGAGAGGTTCCAAAATCTTTTGTTACTCCAATAACATTTTCTTCATGCGTCATTAGAACATACCTTGTTGCTTTAGGACTTGTTCTTTCAGGCGCATAACGACCATCGCGTATTGCTTCTATTCCTCCTAACATTCGATCAGTATTATCTCTTACAGAAGGGGTGTATCTGCAAAACGGCTCCTGATCATAAAATCTTGCCCAGTTATCTCCCCATCCTGCATCCTGATCAGCAGTTGCCCTTATTATTTCTCGAGCTAATCTATAATCTCTTCTTGCTTCTTCAGGAATAAGGTCTTCATTTAACCCTACAAATGTTGTTTGTGCACTTCCTTCACGAGGTTCGAACATATCTTGTATCCACATTGCTCTGTAAAAAAGAGATGCGAAATCAACAGGAACTATTCTTCTGTCTAGTGTAATAATTCCTCCTCTTTCTACATATTCAGGATACAAGATGTCATTAATTCTCACAGGGTATGGTTCTTCTTGGCGTGGACTTGCAATCTCAACACCTCTTTCTTCTAATGCTTTGACTAATTCACCGGCTGTCTGATATGCTCGCATTTCTCTGCTTGTGAGGAGAACCACTCTTTCATTTGCAGGGTCTACTCGTTCTGCAATTCTTGCCATTCGTTCTCTTACGAACCCTATTTGCGTCTGGTCTAAATCAGGAACTTGTGCCATATAATCTACATATTTTGTAGGGTCTCCATCTAATTCAATAGCCAAATAATTATTGTACTGGCTTGGTCCATGTCTGATCACATTTACTTTTGTTGTTTCTGTTTTTGTCATTTTTTCACCTTTACTCGAGTTCTTTCTCTAAAATTTCTCTCATCTCTTCATATTCTTCTTTTGTTATTTTCTTGATTTTTCCCATTTCTTTATTCATAAGAACATATTCTCCTGTCTTGAAAATCCTTGTCGCGTCTTTTGTTCCGACGATGCATGGTTTCTTTCTTGGTGTTGTTACTTCTCTCGCGATGATCGCTGCATGAGAACAAATTCCTCCTTCATTTGTGATAATTCCTGCTGCTTTTTTTATCAGTGGAACCATGTTTGGAGAAGTCATTGTTGTAACAAGAATTTCTCCTTCTTCAAACTCATTCAATGCTTTCTGGAATTTCTCAATATCTTCTATTAGAACTATGCGAACTCTTCCGCTAATGACTCCACTATTCGCAACCATTCCTTTCACTTCTGACTGTTCTGAGAAGTCTTGCGTTCCAAGTAATTGTTTTATTTCTCTTTCTGCTTCCTCTCCTGACTTGAATGTTACTTCTCCGTTGTCAATTTTGTAGAGCATTGCCTGCTTTCTCTTCTTGATTTCTTCTTCTGATAGTTTTTCCCCTCTGAGAAGTGCACTTTCTACATCCTCTTCTGTGTATGTCGCGAAAAAATCTTCAAGGGGCAGGCCTATACGTTTTTGTATTTCTTGAAACAAACTCAGTGCGAGAAGTTCTGCGCCACTCCAACAATTCTTCAATTCGAGTCGGTCATGTCCTAACTTCATTAGAATAGTTGCGTAGTCTTTCACTTCATCTGAAAGAGTAAGAAAAAGCTCTTGCTTCTTTTTCTCTATATTTTCCTTTTGTGCATATATCTTTTCTATCTCTTCTTTGCTTTCTTCTGTCGTCATTTGCCTCTTTCTTTTTTGCAAATAATGTAGGATAGATTCCCATTTGTATGTGTTAAAGAAAAAACAAGGATATTTTTTTGCATGTTCTTTTATTGCTTCTTCATTATCTTCTTGCTTTATTGTTGAAAAGTCAACTCTTTCCTGCTGGATTAAATCCAGTTCAGACGACAAAGTGATTATTTTGTGCTCTTCTTCTACATTTTCTTTTCGTAGTTCTTTTCTTAAGAGCTCGCTTAGTTTTGTATTCACAAAGTCCACTCCTTCTGGCTGGCTTGCTAAATAAATTGCTTGAATTCTCTGGAGCTTCTTGTAATATTCTTTGAGATATGTTACTAATTCAATGTTTGTCCATTTATCTATATTCTTCTCTTCTATTCTTCTTATGATCTCTTTAAAATCCTGTCTTATACTTGCAGATTCTTTCAGAAATTGTGTTAAGTATCCTCGTTCTCCAAATTTTTCCCCTTCTTTTTTCCACGTTTGAATGCAGTTTTCTGAAAAGTATCCGTGGCTTTGTTCATTCTTCCAAAAAACAAAATGCTCCTTTATTCTTGGCGCAAATATTTCTTTTTGATTTCTAGCAAACGCTTTATGATGTCCTATTCCTATCAGCGCAGATGATTTTTCTTGCCAGCCAAAAACATATTTATTCTCTTTATTCTCCATTGTCTAGTGATTATTATTCAGGTTAATTAAACTTTTGTCTACTTTTCTAAATAAAACGATATATTTTTATACTTTAATTGCGTTTTATTTAACATGGAGTCGGTTCTTGACCAAAAAGACAGAGAGATTCTTTCTCTTCTCTCGGAAAATAGCAGACTTCCTGTCTCTGTTCTTTCGCGAAAGCTTCGGATAGGGAAAGATACGCTTTGGTATAGGTTGCAGCGTCTTATTGACAATAAAATTATTGAAGCGTTTGTCACAGAAATAGATGAAGGAGCTCTTGGCTACAAGAGACATCTCATTTATCTTGCTTTTCAGGATGTTGATCAGACTCAAGAAGAAGAGATAATTTCTTTTATTGTTGCTTTTCCTTTTGTTTCTTGGACCACCACATCTACAGGCAAATGGAGCGTTATTCTTGACTTTCTTGCCCAAGACATCAATGAGATTGAATCTTTCTTAGATCAGCTTCTCCATCGTTTTGGACCTTGTATTTCTGAGCATCTTATTTTTCCTTTGCTTTCTTTTGAACATTATCCCTCAAAGATATATGGTTTTAAGAAAGATGCTATTGGGAAGAATGCTATTAAGAAAGATCTTTTTCCAAAATTATTGAAGAAGAAAAAGAACGTTGTTACATTTTCTCTTGATGCTCTTGACAAACAGCTTCTCTCGCTGCTCTCTGCAAACGCTCGTTTGGATTATGTTTCTCTTTCCAAGCATCTTAAAATAACTTCAAATGCAGTAAAAAATCGTCTCAAAAAACTTCAGGCAAATGGCGTTATCAAAGGTTTTACACTCTATCCTAAAAAAAGCGCTCTTTGTTACGAGCAATATTATGTTCAACTCTTTTTTTCTCAAGCAACTAAACAAGAAGAATCCGCGTTTCTTCACTATCTCAAAGAACATCCTCTTATCAATGCGGTGTATCGACCGCTTGCTCCTTGGAATATAGAAATAGCAGTTCTTGCGCAAAATTCAGGTGAGCTTCGTCAAGTTATTCTTGATCTTCGCAATAAATTTGGAAAATTCATTAAAATTCATGATACGATGCTCTTTTATCAAGAACCAAAATTGAATTATCTTCCTGCGGGAGTTTTTCGTTAAGGTTTTCGTTACATTGACAAACATTTAAAAACATCTTCACATTTTTCTCTCCTATGATCCGCAAACCACTCATCACGATTCT
>CAYLMH010000010.1:0-38704 GCA_964385055.1 uncultured Methanosarcinales archaeon | reverse complement strand
TTCCATCATTTGTACGCTTCGACAGTATCCAAAAGATTATCTATTTGAAAAAGAGCATCATGAAACGTGGAGAAGCCTCGAACCAACAGAACAAATGAGTTATGATGAAATAGATTTCAGTATTCTAAAAGAGTTAGCAAAAAACGCACGAGCAACAACAGTGCAAATTGCAAAAACACTACACAGGCCACAAACAACAGTCTCATCAAAAATAAAAAGTTTAGAGAGAAAAAAAATAATACTGGGTTATAGGGCGGAAATTAATTTTATTGAGTTAGGGTACGTGAATTATTTCCTTGAGATTTATCTTGATAATAATGAAAAACTAAAACAGATAGAGGCTTGGGCAAATAGTCATAAGAGTACAGTTTGGTTACAAAAAATTGTAGGGACGTGCGATATCGAAGTTGAAGTGGAAGTAAGAAATAGAGTAGAGCTAGAAGCAATACTCAATGAGCTTCGTACAAAATTCAAGAACATTCGAAAAATTGTCTTCTGGTCACAGGAGTATAAGAAGCTGACATTTTTACCAAAATAATAAAAATAGAGGACAGGGGGGAATCGAACCCCCGCCACAGGATATCTGTTGCAAAAAGCATCCACAGTCCCATATTCTACCATTAAACTACTGCCCTCGATAGATGGAGTAAGAAATTGAATCCTATTTTATAAATATTGTCTTCTAGTTTTTGTTTACGATTCGCCGCGTTATCTGTTGATATTGTTTTGAATTAGTTTTTACTAAAATAATAAGCATAGGGATTCTCAAGGACTGTAAGGCGATTCAAAGAGGGTAAAGCAAATATTCTCTCAGCAAGAACAATACACGCACCTACAAAAGCAAAAATGTCAGGGGGACCCATTGCCTCAGCAATGGGGTATTATTGATGTAAAAGAATAACCAAACAGAAATACGACTAAGATAGTTCATCCTTCAGTGAATAACAACGCGAACCTAACTCAAATCCTTATGTGTCTTATACATAAACGCTAATTCTTTTTGGTGTTTTGCCATTGCTTTCGTCACAGTTGCAGAAACTTCTTCGCTCAATAAACACTGCTGTTTACGAAGGATTTTCACGACATCGCCATAGATCTTTTTCGCGATGCGCTGACATTCTTTCTTAGGAAGTTGCGTAGATAAACAAGAACTGTAAATAGAAGTATAAAGCTTCTTTTGATTAAATGTCTCTTTTGTTCTGTTCATTTTAACGACAGTTATTTTTTTTGCCATGTTTTCACCCGAAGTTTATTGTTCCATTTGCTATAAGGATCAAAAGCCAGCCAAGCAAAATAAGGACAATTCCTATTGCAAGACGCATATAATGTTTGTAGCTGTGCTTCCATAGTTTAATATCATGAAGTTTCATCCCATAATAAACAAGGAATAAAATCACAATCAGAGGAGAAACAAAAATCAGATTATATAACGCCAACAAAAACACCGCAAACATGCTAAAATTCTGTGATAAAATTAAAGTAATCGCAAGATAAGGGCCGCCCGTGCAGGGAAGTTCAACGCCAGCAACAAACGCGCCAAGAATAATAAGAGAAGGAAATGTTATTTTTTTGCTGAGTTCATGAATTCGTTTTGCGTGCTCAGGAGAAATTGCTAAGCTAAATCCTCTCCCATACCAAAAATAATCTTTAATCTCAAGTAACCCTCCGGCAACAACAACGAGGGCAACACTGATAGAAATATATTGCGCAACAATGAGAGGCACGCTGTGAAAAAAAAGAACAAGCCCAAGGCCTGCAAGAAAATAGACAATATAGACGGATCCAATATAAGTCAATCCAAAGAGCAAAAGCTTTTGTTTTGATTTCCCCACAACAATAAGAGTGGAAATAAGTAAAATTAAAACTCCAATAGCGCACGGATTAATAGAGTCGATGAGTGCAGTAAAAACCACAGTTCCGAAGGTGGGTAAAAGTGCTTCAACAGTCATAGTGCATCACATTTTTTATTCAAACATAAGTTTCAATCGATCGCCAGGAGGGACATCAGCGTACGGGCTAATAATGTAGGAGGGAATTTCTTCTATTTCTTCCCATGTTTCAGCGTCTCCTTTCTGCACATAAAGATGTAGCATCCCTTGTTTTTTGCCGCAGTAATCACCGTTCTGCCAATATTTCATGCTTCCATCTTCTTGAGGAATGCCGATGTATGTTTGTCCAAGTGTTCCGTCGATTGCGTCAAAGAATGAACCAACAGTAACATCACCCCAGGAAAAGACAGTTCCTTCAATATGCATACGATAATCATTATGGTGATGCAGCAACGGCGTTCCTACTTTATTGGAGGGGAATTGAGAGGAAGGAAGTGTTTGTTGTTCTCCGCAGATCCAAATTTCAAAATCAGCGTGCCAATGCACAGGACCATTGGTTTCAGAGAAGATGTTGTAGTAAAATGTATGCGCAACGAGATACAGCGTACTAAGACTAACCAGAACAACAATGCTCCAGAAGAGAAACAGTTTAGTCTGCTCGCGAAGTTTTTTCTTGAAAACCGCATACAAAATGAGTAAGGTAGTAGGAATCGCAGCGCACAAAAGAACAAGAAGAGGTGAAGGAAGTTGTTCTAAGGGGGACAGTCCATATGCATCTGCAAAAACAGAAGGAAGAGCAAAAACAAGAACAATAAATGCAACAAAAACCTTTTTTTCAAGTTTCATATGCATCTCCGGGCAATTTTTGTATTTAAACCTATGTTTTTCATTATTGCCAAAGGACGATGTTCTCCTGCATCAAATCGCTATCTTTAAATATGCAGTCATCCAGAAAAAGCAAAAAGGTGATGTTCATGAAAAAAATACTTATTATTCTTGCACTTCTCACAGTGAGTCTTCTCACTGCGTGTCAGAGTCGAATTGTGGGAGACGATATTACAGGTGGCGTTGTTGGCGTCGCAGATTATGGGACGACAAAAGAAGAGTATGTTGGAGACGAACTTGTTATCGTCAAAGAATTTCATGTGGTCGCAGACAAATCCATTTACAGACCAAACATCCTTGAAGTGGATAATGGAGATTATGTGAGATTAATTATTTATGCAAGCAATTCAGATCATGGAATTGTCATTCCTGCATTTGGAATTAATGAACACCTTGAAGAAGACAATTATAAGACCATTGAGTTTGTCGCAGATCAGGCAGGTGAATTCACGTTCTTTTCCAATGTCTACTCTGGCCCAGACACAAAAGACATGACAGGAACATTGATTGTGAATGAGTAAATCTTTTCTTTATTTTTTATCTTTCTTTTTTAGTCCTTATTTTTCAATTTTTTTTCTTCCTTAAAATCGCCTTTCACATTTCTATTCGCTCAGCAAGACCCAATGTAACTATGCATGTATTATTTTTATAACTCAGATGAAACAAAAGAGAAAGAATCAAGCGACGGTATTTTCACAAACTTAATAAAAAGAGACCAATTGAAAAATCTTGGAGGGTGATGTTTATGGCAGAAAAGCATGAAAAAACAGAAACACCAGTTCAAGAAAAAGAAGCACCAAAGCAATTATTTGTTATCACAACAGAAAATATTTGGAAGATAACAACAATTGTGTTGGCAATTGTAGTCATCGGATTTATTGTCCAAAATTTTATGGGCACAGAAAGAGGAGATGCAGCAGACACTGGAGACAGTGGCGATAGCGGAGACGCAGGAGAGAGCGGGGACACAGCAGAAGTTATTGATGTTGAACTCTCAGACGCAGATCAGGTAAAAGGAGAAGAAGATGCTCCAGTGACGATTGTAGAATACAGCGATTTCCAATGTCCGTTCTGTAAACGATTTTACGAGCAGACGCTTCCAAGCATTGAAGAAAAGTACATTGCAACAGGAAAAGTAAAATTAGTATATAGGCACTTCCCATTAAGTTTCCATCAGAATGCGCAGGTTGCAGCAGAAGGTGCAGAATGTGCTGGTGATCAGGACAAGTTCTGGGAAATGCATGATATGTTATTTGAACAAGGTTCAGGCGATGGGACTGGCTTAAGTAAAGAAGATATTCTTGGCTATGCAGAAACGCTTGAATTAGACGTCACAGCATTTACAGAATGCCTTGATTCAGGCAAGTACACAGAGAAAGTTGCAAATGACATGACTATGGGTGCAAGTCAGGGAGTTTCAGGAACACCTGGATTTTTAGTCAACGGCGTTTTAGTTGTTGGTGCGCAGCCATTTAGTGTTTTCGAAGCAGCAATCGAAGCAGCACTTGCAGAATAATTTTTTTAATTTCTTTTTCTCTTTTTTATTCTATTCTTCTTATCATCGCAAACTATATAAAACCTCAACACATCACAATTCGCATGACAATAACAGAAACAATAAAGAACAATAAATGGAAAATAATCATCGCATTTTTTTTCATCATTGCAGGAGTAACTTGGTTTGTGACAAGACCAACATATGATGATGTTTACACCGCAAAGCCAATCAAAGGAAATCCAGATGCAATGGTAAGAATTGTTGAGTTCTCTGACTTTCAGTGTCCTGCGTGTGGCGCAGCAGCACCAACTGTGAAAAAAATTATGGAAGAATATGGAGACAGAGTGAGTTTAGAATACAAACACTTTCCATTGACCTCCATTCATGCGTTCGCGTTTAACGCAGCAGAAGCAAGCGAGTGCGCAAATGATCAAGGAAAGTTTTGGGAAATGCATGACATCCTGTTTGAAAAGCAAGAATCGCTCTCGATAGGTTCCTTAAAAGATTATGCAGAACAAATTGGTTTGGACACAGAAAAATTCAACAACTGTCTAGACAGCAATGCAAAAGCAAAATATGTGACAGCAGATTTTAATGAAGGAATCGGCAAAGGGGTCGATTCAACACCTTCTTTTTTTGTCAATGGAAAAAAAATAGAATCCTGGAAGTATGAAATATTTGCTGCGGCATTAGATGCAGCGCTTGCAGAAGCAGGAGTAGCTAAAACTGTTGAAGAAACAGAAACAACAGACACTGGAGCTTCTGAAGAAGCAACAACTGAAACAGTGATTGAAGAAGAAACAGCTGGAGTAGAGGAAACACCAGCAGAATAAAATGGTGTACATCCACAACATCGACCCTGTTCTTTTTGATCTTGGCTTTCTTCAAATCCGCTACTATGGTCTTGTCTATGTTCTTGGGTTTCTTATTGCATACGCACTGATAACGTATTTCATAAAAAAGAAACAAATCGCGTTGACAGAAGATGAGCGGGACACATTCCTTCTCTACGCAGCGCTTGGTGTCCTTATCGGATCGCGGATTTTCTATTTCCTTTTCTATAATTTCAGTACAGTTATTAACAATCCCTTGCAGTTTTTCAAAATTTGGGAAGGTGGCATGAGCTTTCATGGCGGCTTAATTGGCGTTCTCACAGGAGGGTACATCTTCTGTAAACAATACAAAAAAGACTTCTATGAAATGGCAGATATAGTAGTTATTCCTACGGTAATTGGTTTAGGGTTTGGAAGAATCGCGAACTTCATCAATGGAGAACTCTACGGCAGACCAACGTCACTTCCGTGGGCAGTGGATTTTGGGGATGGTATTCCCAGGCATCCATCACAACTCTACGAGTCAGCAAAAAATTTCATTATATTTGGCATTCTCTGGATATTGAAAGACAAAAACCTCAAAAAAGGAACGCTGTTCTGGACATTTATCACGTTATATGGTGCGTTCCGCTTCACGATTGAGTTTGTGCGCCAGCCAGATCCGCAGCTGGGCTTTGTGCTCTTCAATGTCCTCACCATGGGCCAAATACTGACAGGAATCATGGCACTCACAGGCACCCTTATTCTCGTAAAATGGCATCTTTGGGAAAAAAGACCTTAAACTTTATATATGACCTTATAGTTTTAACTTTTTATGAGAAAATTACAGCCAAAATTGACTGATATCAGGATTGACGACTTGGTAGCACAGTTAGGAAGACAACCTCGAATCCTCATTGTTGATGATGAAGAGGACATGAGGGAAGTCTTAGAATCAGCATTTTCTATCATTGGATATTCAGTCACAACAGAGGGGTGTACAAACACGGCTGGTGCTCGTATTCTAACACGTGGTGAAATGTATGATATTGTTTTTTCTGATGTTAATAATAAACACGCATCAGGCGATGGTCAAGGAGGAATAACACTTCACAGACGATTAGAAGAAGCAGCTGCGCTTCCAGTAGTGTATGCAATGATGAGTGGAGAAACAGGTTGGCCAATTCCAGCAGATGTTCCATTCGCAAGTAAATCTCTCGGTCTCTACGGTCTTGCACACAGAGTAACAACTGAGTTTAGAGGAAAACTTACTACAGTAGTAAGCTACACCTCGCAAACACCAGAAGCAAAATAAAAAGAAAGAAAAAATAATTCTATCTACATTTTCTCATATTTATCATATCCTTCTTGATCAATCTCTAAAGCTAGTTCTCGTCCACCACTCTTCACAATACGACCTTGAACAACAATATGAACAAAATCAATTTTGTGCAAATACTGCAAAATCCTGTTATAATGCGTAATGATCAAGAACCCCCTCTCAGGACTTAATAACTTGTTAATCCCTGCAGTAATAATTTTCAGTGCATCAACGTCTGTGCCAGAATCAATTTCGTCAAGAATGCAGTATTTCGGCTCCAACAAAGCCATCTGTAAGATTTCGCATCTTTTCTTTTCTCCACCAGAAAATCCTTCATTCAAATAACGGCGTGCAAACGTTGGATCCATTTCCAATTCCTTCATCTTCTCTTTCAAAATTTTCTGGAATTCAGGAATTGCGATTTTCTGTCCTTTAATCGCGCTCGTTGCAAGGCGTAAAAAGTTTGCGACAGTAACGCCGGGAATTTCTTCAGGATACTGAAATCCTAAGAACAGTCCTTTTTTCGCGCGCTGATCAGGAGTAAGGACAAGCAAATCGTCGCCATCAACAGTGACACTTCCTCCATCAACAGTATATTTTGGGCTTCCCATCAACGTATACGAGAGTGTGCTTTTTCCAGATCCGTTTGGTCCCATAATAACGTGCACTTCTCCTTTCTTTACAGTAAGATTCAATCCTTTGAGAATCTTTTTGTCTCCAATAGACGTCTGTAAATCCATAATAACTAATCCTTCTTTTCTTGTCATTGATACCACCTAAATTTCTGAGAGGGAAATGCCTTGTGCGTCTTTTCCTTCATGTTTGAGTATGCTTCGTTGTAAAACGCGTAAGCCCAGCATCGCGCATTTAATGCGAAGCGGCGCAACATCAATTCCCAAAAGCGCGAGCACATCTTGTTTTTCAATTTTCATAATTTCTTGAAATGATTTTCCTTTGAGTTCATCAGTGAGCATAGAGATCGAAGCTTGCGATATCGCGCAGCCATGACCATCGAATTTAATTTCTTGTATTCGCTGCTCTGAATCAAGTGTTGCAGTAACCTCAATTTCATCGCCGCAGGATGGATTTTTCTCTCTATTTTGAAGAGCAGGATGTGCAACTTTTCCCTTGTTGTGCGGATTTTTATAATGGTCCAAAATAATTTCCATGGAATAGGTGTCAAAAGTCATTAGCCAAACACCTTTCGTACTTTATCTAATGCAACAATAAGTGCGTCAATTTCTTCTTTCGTTGTATACACATACGCGCTCAACCGAACAGTTGCAGGAACACCCATAGAGTCAAGCAACGGCTGTGCGCAGTGATGACCAGCGCGAACAGCGATTCCTTCTTGATCTAAAATAGAAATCACATCATGTGCATGAATGTTTCCGAGCGTAAAAGAAACAACAGCGCCGCGCTTTCCTTTCACAAAAGCAGGAGCGTAAATAGTGACATCTTTTTGTTTTTTGAGTTGTGCAAGTGTGTATGCGGCAAGTTCTTGTTCATGTTGCCAGACATTTTCCATCCCAAGTTTTTCAAGATACGTGAGCGCTGCACTAAAACCAACTGCGCCAGCAATGTGAGGAGTCCCTGCTTCAAATTTCCAGGGAAGATCGCCAAAACTTGTTTCTTTTTCTGTAACGCTGCCCACCATGCCACCACCAAAAAGGAAAGGAGGCATTTTCTCGAGTAGTGCACGCTTGCCGTACAAAACACCAATGCCTGTTGGTCCAAGCATTTTGTGGCTAGAAAAACTCAAAAAATCGCAATCAAGATCTTGCACATCAACAGGCATGTGAGGCACGCTTTGTGCGCCATCAACACTCAAGAGGGTGTGCCCACCATCTTCTGTTTTATTCGCATGCACTAGTGCCGCAATGTGTTTCACATCATTCACTGTTCCGAGAACATTGGACATGTGCGTAATACTTACAATTCTTGTCTTTTTTGTGAGAAGTGTGCGAAGATGTTCGATATCGATTGCACCTTCAGGAGTAATTTCTACAATTTTCAAGACAAGTCCACGTTCTTTTGCGCATTGTTGCCAAGGCACAAAATTACTATGATGTTCTTTTCTGCTGACAATAATTTCATCGCCTTTCTTAAACGTCTTCGTAAGACTATACGCAAGAAGATTCAATGACTCTGTAGTATTTTTTGTAAAGATAATTTCTCGCCATGATGCTGCGTTGATAAAGTGTGCAGTGTGTTTGTGCGCTTCTTCATATGCAGTCGTCGCTTCTTCACCGAGTTGATGAATCCCGCGATGAATGTTTGCGTGGCTCGTCATATAATAATGCGAAATCGCGTCAATGACTTGTTGCGGTTTTTGAGAAGACGCAGCGCTATCTAGGTAAATTAAAGGCTTTCCATGAACTTTCCGTTGTAAAATAGGAAAATCTTTTCTGATTTTTTCAACGTTAAGCATAACTCTGTTCACCTGATTCTTCATAGTGGTCAAGAAGTTGTTCTTCTTCTAAGGAAGGTTCCATCTGTAATTTTTTTCTGATAAGTGCCATCACTTTCTGTTCAATCTGTTTGTCAGGAATAAGTTTTGCAAGCTGCGCAAAATATCCTTCTACAATTTTCATCCGTGCGTGTTGTTCATCAAATCCTCTACTCATCAAATAAAACAATTTGTCTTTGTTAATTTGTCCAACAGAAGACTCATGTGTTGCACGAACATCAAAATTATCAATTTCCATGCTCGGAATTGCGTTTGCTTGCGCGTCTTTGTTCATGAGCAATGTTTTAATTTTTTGATTGCCGCAAGAGCCAAAAGAAGGTGCAGCGATTTTAATCAACCCACGGCACATTGCTCGAGAGTGATCCGCGACAACACCAACAGTGTTCATATCTGCAAACGTGTGTTTTCCAATTTGAATAGTTCTGGAAATAATGTCAAACTTCTGTGTTCGTTCTCCAAAAAAGACAGTGGTGTTTGTAGAAGAAGAGCCATCGTCGCGAAGTGTTGCAGTTGCGATTGCTCGCGTGTATGCGCCACCAAAATGCGCTTCAATCCAATCCATGCGTCCATCTTTTGCAACAGCTGCTTGTTTGTGTGCATAGGCGTGGAATGTTTCAGGATATTCTTGAAGGGTCACATGTGTAATATGTGCTCCTTCCTGAACGCTTGCTTCAACAATAGTGCTTGCGTATCCTGCGGCGCAAGGTGCTGCAGATTCTTCTTGAATGATAGTGAGTTTGCTTAATGGTTCTGCAACAATAAGAAGATGATGGAGTGCAGTCATTCCAACAGCGTGTTTGACAATATGCAATGCATCAGTCGCTTCAACTCCTTTTGGAACATAAACAAACAAAATATTGGTAACGTGCGCGTAATGAAGTGCGTGATAAAAAGTGTCTGGAGGAATAAGAGCAGAAAAATATTTTTGAATAAGTGTCTGATACGTTGGATGCTGCAATGCTTCATGAAGCGGAAGGCAAATAATATGTGCAGGGCAGCTCTGGATTTGTTTTTCAAAATGCGTGGTGTTCTTTTCAACAGCATCAGCAGAAAAACCTTGAAGCGAAATTCTTCCAATGTCTTGTTTTTCAAGCGCAGGTTCTGCAAGTTCTTGAGAAAGCAAGAGTGCAGCAGCTCGTTTTTCGTGCATCCATAAAGATTCCTGTTCTTGTCGCTGTTGTGCTGTCATTGTTTCACCAAAAGAAAAATCAAATGATTGTTCTTAACCAACACCTTCAATTTCTAATTCAATTAATCTGTTTAATTCAACAGCATATTCAAGAGGAAGTTGTTTGACGATAGGTTCAATAAAACCACTGACCACGAGTTTTACTGCTTCTTCTTCAGAAAGCCCACGACTCATGAGGTAAAATAATTTCTCTTCGCTGATCCTTCCAGTAGTTGCTTCGTGTGCAATGTCCACATTCTGTTCATTAATTTCCATATGAGGAGTGGTATTGGAAACAGAATCTTTGTCTAAAATAAGTGCGTCGCAAAGCACGTGTGCTTTTGCATCAGTTGCTCCTTTGTTAATCTTCAAAAACCCGCGATATGTGGTAATACCGCCGTCTTTGCTAATGCTTTTTGCTTTGATTGTGCAGCTGGTTTCAGGAGCGAGATGAATAACTTTTGCGCCAGTGTCTTGATCCTGTCCTTTGCCTGCGAATGCGATGCTGATATGATCAGCGCGGGCTCTTCGTCCTTTCAAAATACTGCAGGGATAAAGCATCGTAACGCAGCTCCCCATGTTACCACCAATCCATTCCATAAATCCATCTTCTTCAACAACTGCGCGCTTCGTGTTTAAATTATACGTATTTTTACTCCAATTTTCAACGCTGCTGTATCGTGCGCGTGCGCCTTTTTTGACGTACACTTCAACGCAACCTGCATGAAGAGAGTTTGCAGTGTATTGCGGGGCAGAACAGCCTTCAATGTACATCACTTCAGCGCCTTCGTCAACAATAATGAGCGTATGTTCAAATTGTCCAGCGCCTTTCGTATTCATGCGAAAATATGCTTGAAGGGGAAGTTGAATTTTGACTCCTTTTGGAACATAGATGAACGTGCCGCCGCTCCAGACAGCGCCATGCAGTGCAGCGAATTTATGGTCCGTGATTGGGACACATTTGGTCATGAAATATTCTTTGACAAGTTCAGGATATTGTTGCAATGCGACGTCCATATTTTCAAAAATAACGCCGAGTTTTGACCATTCTTCTTTGAGATTATGATAGACCATTTCAGAATCGTATTGACTTCCTGCGCCGGCAAGAAGTGTTCGTTCTGCTTCAGGAATGCCAAGGCGTTCAAATGTTCTGCGAATGTCTGCGGGAACATCTTCCCACTTTTTGCTTTCTTTCGCGTCAGGTTTTGCAAAATACGTAATTTCGTTAAGTTTGAGTTTATCGAGGTTTGGTCCCCATTTTGGAATAGGCATGCTTTGAAATACTTTCAGTGCTTTCAGGCGAAGATCAAGCATCCATTGGGGTTCTTTTTTATCAGAAGAAATGAGTCTGACAACTTCTTCAGTGACGCCAGGGGTGGATTGAATGACGTTCCGTTCTTCGTTTGCGCTATCAAGAATCTCTCGAGTGAGTGTTGACTCTACAAAAAGTCCTTTTTGTTCATGTTCTGTTTTCTGTACTTCTATAGGAGCCATTGTTTCACCAGTATAATTAGTATGTTAGGAGCAAGCTTTGTAGCAGTTGCCGCAGCTCTTTCCTTTATGTTCGTGCATTAAGGAAAATAAACCACCTTTCTGTTCTTTACTGAAGAAAGGAGAAGCAGTGTTGATCGCGTAAATGTGTTCTTTTCCTTGTTTCGTCATGCTCACGAGTTTACAATTTCTCAGCATTTCAAGAGAGTGCGAAACTCGTGTTCGTTCAACCCCAAGCTTCTCAGTCATCTCTGTGACGTTCATAGGTTTCTCTTCTAAAAGTTTCAAAATCTGGATGCGCAATTCATTTGCCAGCGTCTCAAAACAAAGGGATACATCGTGGGAGTCCATAGGTGAAAAGGACGTCACATATCTTTATAAAGGTTGTGGAAGAATGCATATCTGTATAATACCTAAATTGCGTAACATCTTTAGAATCAAAAAAAGAGGAGTTGACTGCATCGAGAAGAAATCACTCCATAAAAGGAGTAAAATATAAAAACCCCTTCTTATTTTCTTCGTACATGATCAAATCATATTCAAGTGTTCTTGTTACAATTGCTGTTGCAGGATGTACTGTTAGCACAAGACCGAGCGGATTTCATAAAGAGCAGAGTCAAAAATACGAGACACAAGGTCAGCAAGTACAGCTAACAGAGACACCACTAAATCTTTCTCAATTAATCGTGCCGTCGGATCGTGCACAAATGACATATTCAACAACAGGAGAAGATCAAATTATATTGCGTGGACCTTCGTACGAGCCTTCATATAGTGCAGAAAGTGATAGATTGGTATTCAAAGGATATGGACGTGCATGTGACATTTGTTATTTGAGTGCAGCAACAAAACCTGCTGATGTTACGCACACTCTTTACAATTTTGGAGAAGGTTCAAAGCCTCAGATTGCAGAACATGGAAATGTAATAATTAGTGACAAACGCCCTGAGAGTTATGTTGGATATTATCTTGCGATGTATGATCTAGAAAAGCAAACGCAAACCCTTTTCCTTGGAACAAATGAAGTAGTGTGGGCTAGTGCTGATGCTTCATATCTTCGATATTATTATGGTGAGCTTGAAAATAGTCAGCAGATGCAGATTAGTCCGGGTGGAAGATATGTCGTTTATGTTGGTAATGCAAGAGCTAAAGAGGGCTCTCCTGAGAAGAGCGCATTGGAAGTATTTCTTCTTGATCGAGAAGCGCATGAACTGACGCAGGTTTCTGAAAACGAGGGGAATAATCCCTCTGTAAATGACAGAGGACAAGTTCTTTATGATGAGATACAAAGAAACGAGAGGGTTGTTGTTTTCTATGATCCAAATACTGCAACAAAGCAGGTTTTTGGTCCAGGAAGAAATCCGAGTCTGGGTGGAGACACATTTGCATATGAGACAAATCCTGTAGAGCAAATAAATAATAATGTTGGAGAAACGCAGCTTTGCTATGGCTCTTTACAAACTCCTCAGATTCAATGCACGTATTTAGGAAGTACGCTAGCGCAGCCTGTGGTTCATGAAAGTACTATAGCATATGTACAGCAGGATGGAGTAAATTATTCCATTATTGTTGCTCCTCTTGATGTCGCAGGTGAACAAGGAATAGGTGATCCCTTATTTACAGTTGCTGCATATCCAGAAAAAAGTTGGGGTAAGAGTGTTAAGGAATGCAGTCCAGAATATACGAAATATGATAACGAAAAAATTTCTGTTTCTCATACATTTCGTCTTTTTTCGTTGAATAATAAGACACTCAGTTATGACAATGATGGATTTTGGTGTGTTGCAAAATTAAGACAATAAAAATATAAACCATTGAGCTCTCTCTGCTTTCATGCCACTCCAATTCTACAACACAGCAACAAGAAGCAAGCAAGTATTCAAGCCATTAAGAGACAACATGGTCAAAATGTATAATTGCGGACCAACAGTCTACAATTTCGCGCATATTGGAAATTTTCGTGCCTATATGTGTTCAGATGTTCTCAAAAGATACCTGCAATACAAAGGATTCAAAGTCCATCAAGTGATGAACATTACAGATGTCGAAGACAAAATAATAAGAGACTCGCAAAAAGAGGGTGTGGGATTAAAAGAATTCACAGAAAAATACACGCAAGCGTTCTTCGAAGATCTTGAAACCCTCAACATCAGCAAGCCAGAGCATTTTCCAAAAGCAACAGAGCATATCAATGAAATGGTTGCGTTAATCCAAACACTTCTCAAGAAAGAAATTGCCTATAAAACAGAAGATGGCATCTACTTCAACATTAGAAAATTTCCACACTACGGCAAACTCTCCAAAATTAATATCGAGGAAACGCAGACAGGAAAGCGTATCAAAGGAGACGAGTATGATAAAGAAAATATTCAAGATTTTGCGTTGTGGAAATTTTGGGATGAGAAAGATGGTAATATTTTTTGGGAGACAGAAATAGGCAAAGGCCGCCCAGGATGGCACATTGAGTGCAGTGCAATGTCAATGAAATGGCTTGGAGAACAAATTGATATTCACACAGGAGGAATAGATCTTATTTTTCCGCATCATGAGAACGAGATTGCGCAGAGTGAAGCATGCACAGGAAAAGAGTTTGTTAGATATTGGCTTCACAACGACTACATTCTTGTAGATGGAAAAAAAATGAGCAAATCGTTGGGTAATTTTTATACATTACGAGATCTCCTGAATAAAGGATACAAACCGCGAGCAATTCGCTATCTCCTGTTATCGAGCAATTATCGCCAGCAGTTAAATTTTACGATGCAGGGGATAGATGCGGCAGCGAGTGCAGTGCAAAGATATCAAGAAGCATATGACGCGATGAAAGCGATTGCGCAAGAAAGCGAAGAGAATAAAGATGTTGATGTGCTTATTGCAGACGCAGAAGAAAGATTCACAGAAGCGTTGGATGATGACTTGGAAATTTCAAGAGCGCTTGCAGCAGTATTTGATTTTATCCATGAAGTAAATAAAAAGAATGAGAACAAACAGTTGGGAAAAGCAGATGCGAAGAAGATAGTAACATTCATGGAATCTATTGATAGTGTTCTTGGCTTGTTACGAGAAGAAGAGAAAATTCCAGCAGACGTGCTTTATCTTAGCCAGCAGCGTGATGCAGCGAGAAAAGCGAAAAATTGGGCAGAAAGCGACAAACTTCGCGATGCGATTGCTGCGAAAGGATATCGCATCACAGATACAAAGGAGGGGTTTGTGGTAAAAAAAATATAATCACTCTAAGTGTTTGACACAATTCAAGACATGTACAGTATGTTTTTTGTCGTCAGAAATTTCTAGAATCGTTACTGCGGTATTATTCGGATGATATTGCGCGTATTCTTCAAAAGATTTTTCAAACAAGTGAAGATAAAGACACGTCATGGGGCCTCCATGACTCACGAGAAGAACAGTTTGTCCTTTATGTTTTTCAAATAATTTATTACAAAAAGTAATGATGCGCTCTTGCGTTTCAATTCGTGATTCTCCTCCTTCAGGTTTATGCTCCCACTTCTTCTGAACATATTTGAGGAGATCTTGAACAGCATCGCTTTTCATTCCTTCATAAATTCCAAAGTTTCGTTCTCGTAACTCTTTTGTATAAACAATAGGAATTTTTGGATGAAAATGAAGAATTTCAGCAGCAGTAGCACAAGTCCTTTCTAGATCACTCACATATGCGGCATCTATTTTTTCATTTTTCAGTCGAAGACCAACTTTCTTTGCCTGTTCAAGTCCAAGATCAGTAAGTTTCCCATGTCCATGACCGAGCATAATCCCTGCAACATTTTCATGCGTTTCTCCATGTCGAACGAGTATAAGTTTCATTTAATCACTCCAAATGTCTCACACAATTCAAGACATGTACAGTATGTTTTTTGTCGTCAGAAATTTCTAGAATCGTTACTGCGGTGTTTTGTGGATGATGCTTCTTGTATTCATCCATTGTCTTCTCAAAGAGATGAAGGAGAAGGTAAGTAAGTGAGCCCCCATGCCCCACAATGAGGATGGTATCATGGATATGTTTTTTAAGAAGAGAGTGATAAAAGTGAAGCATCCTTTGCAGAACATCGTGGTATGATTCTCCTTTCTCAGGGTGCATATCATGAAGAGAAATTCCTCTCTTTTCGGCATATCTGCGTCTTTCTTCCCTTGTTCCTCCTTCAAAAATTCCCCAGCTTCTCTCTCGCAGCTCTTTAGTATAAATTACAGGAATATGAGGATGATATTTGAGGATTTCTTTTGCAGTATCTTTTGTTCTCTCTAAATCACTGGCATATACTATGTCAATTTTTTCACTCTTAAGTCTTAGTCCTACTTTACGTGCTTGTTCTTTTCCTTTCTCGCTGAGTGTTCCATAAGATTGTCCTTGACAAATCCCTGTTGCATTCTCAACAGTCTCCCCATGCCTCACAAGAATTAATTTCATTTCTTCAAAACCTCAAGAATCTTCTCCAGCAATAATGGGAAATCTTTATATCCGGATTTCTCATTAAAATGCCCGGCATCAGGAACAATCAATGGCGTTGTTCTAAGAGAAGCAGCAAGTTCTTTTGCGTGAGAAACAGGAACATAGGGATCATTCTCTCCATGAAAAACAACAAATTTGCCACAATGTTCTCGAATACGATTCCACAAAAATGGATGATCTAAAAACGTGGTATTCACTGCATCAAACTCATTATGAAGTAAAGACGTAAACCCAGAAACAAAGAATGCAGCATGAATCAGGACATCAGATTGCTCAAGAAAACGAAGAAGAAATGCAACGCCAATGCTATGACCTATCACAACAGTTTGTGGAGTAACTTCAAGTTCATAGGGCAGAAACACCGCTCGCCAATTTTCGAGACTTTGTCCATCAGGTGTGGGAAATGGCGGCACAAAAACAGTGTGACCTTTTTTCTCGAGCTCTTTCTTAAGCCAAGGATACCAATTCTCGTCAGGATTCCCAAAAGAGCCATGAATAATGAAGATGGTTGCCATAATAATAAAAAGATCTGTAACCAATATAAGTTTTTCTGTATTCAAGAAAAAAGAACAACAGTGTGGAGCGAAATTGGGGGTATGTTATCTTCATACTGCTACACACCGCTGAACTGTTATTTTCAGAGACGACAATGTTTATATATCTATCTTTTTTCCATTGATTTCATGGATAAAAAACAAGAGTACAAAGATGTCACTGTCGTTATCCCTACATTAAACGAAGAAAAGAACATTGAAAAATTGATCACGCTGCTCAAAAAAACATACAAGGGAATAACAGTCATTGTTGTTGATGACGGTTCAAAAGACAACACACAACTAGTCGCGAAAAAAGCAGGAGCGCAGGTCATCGACAGAAGCAACAAACCAATTCATGGGCTGTGTATTAGTGTTATAGAAGGAATTCAGGGAGCAAAAACAGCGTACGCGATTGTGATGGATGGCGACATGCAGCATCCCTATGAAAAGATAGAAGAGATTGCAGAAAAGCTGCAGCATTGTGGGCTTGTTGTAGGAACGCGAGAGCAAGTGTTGAATGATTGGCCGTTGCACAGAAGGTTGATGTCTAAGCTCGCAATTGCGTTAGGGCATTTTCGATTAATGATCAGCGGCGTCTATTGTGAAGATATTGTTTCAGGGTTCTTTGGTGTTCAAACAAAACTCTTCAAAGAAGTTATTGCAAAGAATTATGGCAAATATGAGCTTGCGGGATATAAAGTGCTTTTTGACACCCTCAAATATCTTCCAAAAAATATAAAGGTATATCAGCTGAAGTATGACTTTGGCTTGCGAGAAGCAGGAGCGTCAAAAATTAATTATAAGCATGTTTTATACTATTTTAGATCCCTGTTCAAGTAATAAATAAGAATTTATTCATTTCACAAAAATTTCTCGTTCTATGCCATCCCACGCTTGAGAGTAAACAAGCGTATGTGTCTCTTCAATTTCTTCATGAAGTAAAGCAAGTTGTTCGACACAAAACGCATCAGTGCAAGGATAAAAGTTAGAAGTAAAGACGACATATGACGCGTCATCTTTATACTCCTCATAAATTTCCAAAGCGTCAGTGAGATTGTTATAATACGGATACGCAAGAATGCCATCCGTATACGCGCTAAAATACGGTTCAGTAGTAAGAATGCTGCCGTGAAAAGAAATTTGTGAAAAATAGCTATAATAGTCCTGTTCGATCGGAAGTATTTCTTCAGGATAAAACCTATAGATGAGGGTAAACTCCGGAGTAAGAGAAAAAGCAAGAAGCGGATAAAAGATGATCAGACAAAAGAGAAGTTGACGTACAATTTTCCCTTGAGAAAAAAAATGAAATATCTGTTGCAAAACATGGCCAGAAAAGAGCGCAAGTAATGGCAGAAACAAAACAGCAAAGCGAAGTTGTTTGTTGACGATGCTGGTAAAATAAATAAAAAAGACAAATAACGGAACAAAAATAATAAGCTGCTTATTCTTCTCACTTTTCGAGAAGAAAAGAGCAATGCAACCCAAGAACCCAAGAAGCAACAAAGGGTTATTCTGAACAAGTTCAAACGCATAGTAAAATAAATTCTGCCACCCTGCAGAAACAGCATGAACTGCGTTGGAAGCGTGCCCCTCTGCAAGCAATAATGGTCGAAAAACTGCGTCAAACACTGTTGCGCTGTGCGCTCTGTACATAAGGTAGTTAAAGATAAAGAAAGGAAGTTGAATCACAAAAAAACCAAGCAAAAACCAGCTTGAAGAGGAAAGAAATTTCTTCCATCGACTAATATTGTGCAAAACTAAAACAAAGAGAAGCGCAGGAACAAGAAGTCCAGCGGGAAATTTAAATAAGAAGGCAAAGCTTGCAATAATGCCCACAAAAAATAGATGCTTCTCTCGGACAAGAAGGTAAATGCTCAATAAAACAAAAAAGACAGCAGGAATCTCTGTCATAATGCTAATACTGCTTTGAAAGAAAAAAGGAGTGAGCACGAGCATAAGGCAGGCAAAAATCGCGCTTTCTTCAGAGAACAGTTCTTTACCGAGGAGATAAACAAGTAAGAGAACTCCAAGTGAAAAAAGAAATATGACTGTTTGATAGACAAACACCGTTCCAAGACCAATGCTCCAAAAAAAACCTAAAACAAGCGGTAAACCAAGTGGTCGTATGGATTCAAACAATCCTTCTGTGCCTAAAGAGTAAAAATACTTCCCCATGCTGATGTAAACTGCTTCATCCCAGTGAATGTCATGGTGTCTTGTGAGAACAAGAAAAATATGAAGTCCAAGAAAGAACAGAACAATAAGTGAAAAGAGAAACAAATATTTTTTCTCGCGAATCATTGCGTTGTACTGTTGGAGAGCCATTGAGCGCACGCTTCTGGAGTTTCTTCATATTCCTGACACACAGCAGGCATAAGGACATTGACATCATGGAGTGCTACATAAAGGTCATCATTGACCACAATACTCGGGTATGTGGTAATGGTATACGCAGTCTTAAGGATCTCAATCATTGGCTCGTCAACGGTTTTCACGTTAAAAGAGAAGATAAGGAGTTTTTCTCCAAGCTCTTTTTTCATGTAGCTGAGAACAAAGCTTTGTTCATCGCAGCTAGGACATTCTTCTTCATCAGAGGAAAAGCTGAGGAGGGTCACAATGTCATGATCGCATATTTCTTTTGCTCTGTTTGCAAGAAGCCAGTAACGTACTTCAGCAAGGAAATATTCCCGCTCAAGAAGTTCAAAATCATCTTTTGCGAGCGTCGCGTCATCGCCGTAGGTTTCTATGCGAACGCGCGTCTTTTCTAAATCTTCAAGATTGGTGTAAAGTGTTTCATAAATTGCAGGACAGTTTTCTTTTTGTTCAAGAAGGTTCAGATATTCATATTGCAATTGCGAAGAGCGAAAGTCCAGTTCCTGTTCCACATATCTATTTTCCACATATTGCGTTCGCGCATTTTCCATAACAAGACCTAAAAGAAGTCCTAATACAAAAATACCTGTTGTTGCAATAAGTGCGATGATATAGATTTCCTTGCTGATTTGTCGTTTTTCCATGTTACCACTGTTGTTTCTTTCTTCTGAGGATGTCGTAGAAAACACCAACCCACACTGCGCCTAAAAACAAGAAGTAAAAGAGCATATATATGGTTATCGTTAAAATACCATAGCGAAGAAGTCGTTCATTCGTGCGTACTTCAGATTTTCGCATGATATAAAGAGTAATAAGAAGCATGGTCGTTGCAACAAAGATCGTGATATAATTCAGATCCATAATACTAAAGTTAAATTGAAAGTGCGTCAAAAAGGGAAGAAAATCAAAGTGCACAAAAGTGAGATAATAAATATTCTGAACATACGGTTTAAGTCCATAATAAAGAGCAGTGCAAAAAAGAGTAAGCGCAATGACACCAGAAAGCAAAACTGTCGGCATTTGGATAAATCCAAAATCTCCATATTGCTTGTTGAAGAGCATTTTTTTGTATTTGAGGAAATTGAGTGTTGCGCCTTTGAACCAGCGATTTCGCTGCTTGTACAATTCTTTCACATTGTTTGGGCTAATCGTTAAAACCTCTGGATCCATGAGTTGAACAATCTTATAATTATGAGATTGAAGGCGAAGTGCAATTTCTAAATCTTCAGTGATGTTGTTTTCATCAAAGTAACCGATGTTGCGCAATGTTTCCGTGCGATACACGCTAAACGGTCCAGGCGTGACGTGAACACAGTTGAGTTTTCCCATAAGTTCTTTGTAAAACATGTTAATGATGTATTCATACCATTGCAGTTTCTCAAGCGTGTTTTTTGGGTTATGAACTTTGAGTGCAGGAAGCACAGCAGCAACACGGTCATCCGTAAAGTGAGGAAGCATTTTTTGAAGCGCGTCTGGCGCAACAAATGAATCAGCGTCAAGGCAAACAAAAAATTCTCCTTTTGCCTGACGGAGCGCGTTGTTGAGGCCTGCGCCTTTTCCTTGGTTTTGCTGGGAAATGAGGTGAATAGTAAAAGAAGGATTTTCTTCAATGAGTTGTTTTGCAAGAGAAGCAGTTTTGTCAACAGAGCCGTCATCAACAATCAGAAGTTCATACTTTTCTTTTGGATACTGAAGTGCAAGGACAGAGCGAACAGTTCCTGCAAGAGAATCTTGTTCATTGTAAGCAGGAATGGTAATCGTGACAAAAGGCGTTTCGATGAGTTTCTTTTCATGTTTATCATCACGGGTTATCAAAAAGACCAAAAGCCAGAAGACTGCGAAATATAAAGAAAGAAAATATGTTGACCAAAGGAGAATCGTTGTAACAATGTTCATGGAGATCAAAAATCCGCAATAAGGGGTTAGTACTCAACACTCCAGATTGCAACATTGTTGTTCTCGAAAACCTTTTTAAAGTTTTTCCCATTTTGGAGGACAAAAAGAAGCCCTTCTTCATTGGAGCCCCAAACGAGGCCTGAACTCATATCTGTAAAAACAATGACATAATCTATCTGATAATGTTCAAATAGAGAAAGTGCTTCATCAATGTCTCGGGTGTGAAAGAGCCGTTGTACTTCTTCCACAATCAGTTCATTCTCAGGTGCAGCAGCAGCAATTCTATCATAAATAACTCGCCTTTCTGTCGTAGAAGAAACCATATTTGCGTATTTTTCTGAAGTGAGAATAATTGCGTTTTCGTAGCTGTTTTCTTTGAGCCAGAGAAGCGCGTCCATCATTTCAGGAGTAGGATCGAGAGATGCGGTTCTGCTGATAGTGCTTGTCGCAGAGAAAATAATTCCTAAGACAATGAGGAAAACAGTAAGGCTTCGGAGATTTTCCATTTTCCATTGTCTGCGAAGAAGAGAAAAGAAACCAGTGGTTGCAAAAAAGCTGAGAGGAAGAATGAGATATAATGAATAATACGCAGCAGAAAATAAAGTAAAAAATAAAGCAGTGAGAATAAAAAAGAAAAGGGAAAGAGGAATTCGTGTCTTTCTCTCAGTCCAAAAGGCATAAACTCCAAAGACACTAATGAATAAGGCAAAAACACTTATGCCAAATTTTCCTCCAAAATCAGAAAAAAGTTGTTGAAAAAGCGTAATGAGCGCGGGAAAAAGGATTTGAAGTTTCAGAGAGCTGAAAAAGAATTGCACAATCAGGCAAAGTAAGAAGAGAAGAGAAAGGAGATTGCCATACTTGAGTTTGGAGGTCATTTTTCCAAGAGAAAAGATAAGGATGATGGTAAGAAGAATATGTGCTGACCCATAAAAGAGAATCATGCCAAAGAAAAGTGGTGCAAGATATTGTGATCGGTCTTTTTGAATAAAAAAATAACTTCCTGCTGCAAGGCAAAACGCAATGGATGTGAGGTTTGTCGCTTCTGTAAAGAGGGTGAGGAAAACAGGGTTGGTAAGACAAAAAAGTCCTGCAAGAAGGTGTTGTTTAGGATGAGGAAAAAAGAGTCCGAGAAGTTTGTAGAGAAAAAACAGAGTCAAGAGCCCAAGAAGTGCGGGAAGAAAAAGCGCTGCAATTTTATAAGAAAAAAGAGTTCCAAAAAGACCAATGACAAGATCAAATGGATCAAAATGAAATGGAACCTCGAGAAGTAAAGAAGGGTTTTGCTCAGGAAATCCATTGCTGAAAATATATTGACCCATACGCATGTGAGAATAGACAAGATCTCCAGGAGGCCAACTCTCAAAATGTTGAACTCTGTAAAGAGGTATAATGCTGAGGGTGAGAAAAGAGAAAAGAAAGAAAAGGACAAAGCTATACGATGTCTCTTTTGGAATAAAACGTGATGTTGCAGCCATGAATTACACCTTCTTATTTTTGTCTTTCATTGGTTCAAAATGCTCTTTTTCTTCACAGGTACTTTCATACAAGCGGACTTCTCCTGTGTATACTAAGCGGAAGCAGTCATTATCTTCATAAGGAAGAAATTCAATATCATAAAGTTTTTTTGCAGTAGGGGAGATGTAAATATATGTTGCGTTATATCTATTCATGATTTTTGTGGCGACAGTCTTTGACTGTGTTGTGAAGAGCGTGTCAATATCGCGAAGGCGTTGTCGTGCATCTTTAATTTGAAGGAAGTTTGAGTCAACAACAGTCTTTCGTTCTCCAAAATATTCAATATAGTGTCCATCGTCCACAAGGCTGAGAACAACAACATCAGGAAGCGTTATTTCAGGAAGAAAGCGAAGAAAAACAATTTCTTTTGGCGTAATGGTCAAGCTCAGCTTTTCAGTAGTATAAATAATCGTTGGATAAACAGAACTGATGATAAAGACGAGGAATACAATACTAAAGAGAAGATGACTCCAGCCGCGGATTTTTGTTTTCTGAATATACGTATGGAAAAGCATATAGCCATAGCCGGAGAGAAGGACAAGAAGGATGGATAGGTACATGAGTCCAATAGTCCATTCAACGATTTTGAAAATGAGGAGCACAGAGGTGACAAGGGCAATGCCAACAACAGGAAGTATTTTTTTCCGCTGTTCAGTAAAGATAGCAGTATCCAGCGATGTTGCAAACTTATTTTTGGAAGGGTCTTTAAAGAGAATATAATAGACAACAAGAAGGCCAAAAATAAGCGGAATAATACCAATATGGGAGATAGAAGAGATAATAGTGAAGTCATAATAATATTTATCCACAAGTTGCGGAGGAATATTTTGCCAGAGAATTCCTGCGCCGTGTTCAAGAAGGGAGCGTTTGTAGAGAAGTAAATAATACCAGCAGGAGAGAAGCAAGGAAAAGAGAATGAGTTCTTTCTCTTCTGCTTTTGGAGTTATCCCATAGATGAGTTCAAGAAGAAGATACGCGAGAAGGCCGAAGATAAGGAGAAAGACAGAAGGATCAAGAAGAATTAAAATACAAAGAAGCACAGTTGAAAGCGTCGCGTATTTCTTTTCCTGTATTTTGTAAAAGCAAAAAAGGAACAAAAAAGAGAGTGGGATGAGTAGAGATCGTGGGGAAAGAGAATTCACTGTCTCAACAAAATAAACAGGAATAAAAGCTGAGATAGATGCGCTGAAAAGTGCAATCTGTTTGTTGTGGGTGATCTCATCCACAAGAACAAAGATGATTATGACAAGCGATGTCGCAAAAACATTGGGAATTATTTTTGTAATGTACCAGCTAGACCCAAAAGAGGTGAGCAATGCAAATATGTAGTGAAATAAAGGAGAGAAGATAAAAAGCCTCCCTGAAAAACTAAGGGGGTCATAGAATAAAGGCAGAATGTTTTCTTGTATTGCCTCAACATGCCGTAGATGAAAGTATGATTCGTCATCACTGAAATACGGGCTGCTGAACGCAAAATAAAGTCTGATCGTTAGTGTGACTGCGAAGAGGCAGATGAGCAAAATATATGCATGATCTTTTCTCATGAGTATGTTCGAGTTGTTCAGATTTATAAGCTTTTACCAGTCTGCCCTTTCGGATAAACCGAAAAAAACATGCGAAAAAACCAAAATACCGAAACCTATTCGCGTTTTCCGAAAATCTTTCGGACTATCCGAAGACCTTTCGGAAAACCAACCGATACTTAAATGAAAAACAACGTTCTACAAAAAGCAGAGGTGGTTTTCATGCCAACATTGCGAACAGTTTTAGGGATTGAGGAAATAACAGCAAATCTTTTCAGTTTTTTCCCAAAAATATCAGACAAGTACATAACAAAGTATTTAAACGCTCGAGGCACTACTGATACTATGGAAGATGTTCTTTTTCCGACAGGAACGCCGGTCTTTGATGCACTTCTTTCAGGCTATGAAGGTGGCGTGCTCACTGCGCTCTACGGTCCAGCAGGAACAGGCAAGACAACAATTTGTCTTTTAGCAGCAATAGCTACGATTAAAGCAGGAAAAAAAGTTATTTTTGTTGATACAGAAGGAGGTTTCTCTACTGTTCGTTTTCAGCAATTGTTGCAAAGTGAAGCAAAAGAGCAGTATTTAGAAAAAATATTTCTTCTCAAGCCGATGACCTTTGGAGATCAGACAAAAACAATTGCACGATTGCGTGAAGTCGTCAATGAAAAAATAGGGCTCATTATTGTGGATAGTGTTTCTTCATTATATAGAGTGGAAATAGCAAAGCATGAAGGAGTCAAAGCAATTAATGCGGATCTTGGCCTTCAATTATATTATTTGAGTAGCATCGCACGAAAATACACCATTCCTGTTCTCGTAACAAGTCAAGTATATGCAGATTTTGAAGAGCGGGATAAAGTGCGCATGGTGGGTGGCGATATTCTCAAGTATGGTGCGAAATGTTTGCTGGAAATTGAAAAGTACAAAACAGTACGCAAAGCAACAGTGATCAAGCATCGTTCGTTGCCAGAGCATCGTGCTGTGGTGTTCGAAATTAAAGAAAATGGATTTACATCGTTTGAAGAGCCGAAGAAAATCGAAACCAGTCACAATTTACCGCAAAAAAAGAGTGTTTCTGACGAGATTGCTGCGCGTTTTCCTGAATTAAAAGACAAAAAAGAGTTTGAAGAAGCGGGGAATGTTGGGTAAAACAAGAAGTACTAAAAATAGCTAAACTAGTCAAAACACGCACCAGCAAAGCAAAAAATGTCAGGGGGACCCATTGCACAAACAACATGAGCTATCAGTGCGAATAAGAGCATGAGTTGAGCGTACGACCGAACGGAGTGAGTGTCGTACCTGATCTCGCTTCCAATTGGCGAAAGAATTGACGCGAAGCATTGCATGGGGTCTTATTGATTCTTTAAAGAAATAAACAAGGATAAGAAAATCAAAAAAAATTAAGAAAAATAAAAAAATTATTCCGCAGTAAACTCATCAATGCTAATAGGCATTTGATCGTCTGCTTGAATAACCTTTCGTGCTTTCAAGTATTCTTTTGCGAGAACATAAAACACGAGGCCAAGGCTTTTCTTTCCTTTGTTGTTGCATGGTAATACGAGATCAATACCATTAATTTGGTTGTTTGTATCACACAATGCGATAACAGGAATACCTACTTTGAGCGCGTCAAGAACAGCGTTTCTGTCAGGCCATGCGTCTGTCACCAAAATAACTTTTGTTTCCATGAATGTTTCAAGGTTTGGGTTGGTTAAGATTCCTGGAGGGTATCTTCCAGCGAAGAATTTTGCTCCTGTCGCTTTTCCGAAGAGTTTGACTGCGCGCCAGCCATTTTCTCGTCTGCTAATGATCAAGATGTCTTCTGGTGCGTATTGTGCAAGAAGGTTTGCAACAACGCGCAAGCGATCATTAATTTTCTCTAAATTCAAAACGCTTAATCCGTCTGGTCGAGTTTTGTAGATAAAGCCCGCCATTTGTTTTGTTCTGAATTTTGTTCCGATGTGAATTCCTGATTTTAGGTATGCTTTGGAATCCACAAGCATGTTTTCTTCTGCCATAATATTCTCCTCACGTTTGTTTTTGGTAAAGTAATAAGAAATATTTCCTATTACTTCATATTCTCACCCTGAAGTGCCAGAAAAGTCCATACTAAGTATGCTGCTCTTCTCTGTGGGTAATGAAGAACTGAAATAAGGTTTGGTTTATAAATGTTTATAGAATTTTATAAGAATAAGAAAAAATAAAGAAAAAAAGAACAAACTTATTGCTGTTCTTCTTGTTGTTGTTCGTCGCCGAAATCTTCGCTTTCTTCTCCCTGAGGAACTTCTTCCTCTTGTGGAGCAGCTTCAGCAGGTTGTTCTGAAGATGGTTCAGGAGTGCCTTGTGCTTCTCCGATAACTTCAGCAAATCCTACTTTTCGTAAGACTTTAGTTACTCTGATACGAACAGTATCGCCTTGTTTTGTGTTTGGAACAAAAAGTACGAATCCTTTTTTCTTGCAGATACCGTCTCCTTTTTCTCCAACTGCTTCGATGGTAACATCCATTTCTTCACCAACTTTAACTGGTGCGAATGATGCTCCTCCACCCATTGGGCTTCGTGGTCTGTTTCCAAAGCCACCGCCATAATTACTTCTTCCTCTATTTCCTTCATTTCCGTACATACTATTTCACCTATCTAATTTGTTGCGCATAGCGCGCTGAGAATGAGAATGTACTCGCGGTATATAAATATTGTTATGAGGATGTAAAACTGCTTAAGGGCCGCCGCGCTTTCCTCTGTTACGCACAGTTCGTGCGCCTAAGGAAGTTGACTTTTCAGAAACAGATTGAGGGAGTGTATTTTTTCCAACAGAACCCATGAATCTGTTCTTTTCATCTGCTTTTTCTTTGTAAGTTACCATGAAGAGCACCTCTTTTTAGATATGTGGATCCATCTGAGATTGGCTTCTATTTAAACTTTTCATTTTCAAGACAGAGTAATTAACTTTATAACTTCAGCGCATTTTACATTTTTGATGATTGATCTCAAACAAGTGCAAAAGGAAATTGAAGCAACTCCTCTTTTCCAAAACTGGAAAAAAGAGCAGCAGGGATACCTCGTTCATTTTTTTTGTATGAATGAAAAAGAAGTACAAATGGGCTATTATGATGAAAAAACAGATAGTATAGTGACATTTGTCAAAGCAGAAGAAATCACAAAAACAGAGGACAAAGAAATCTTCAGACAAGAAAAAAAGATTGCGCAATTAGATATGAATCAAGTAAAATTTTCTATGAAAGATGCAGAACAAAAAGCACAAGCGCTCCAGAAGCAGAAATATCCTGGAGACATGGTTTCCAAAAAAATAATTGTCTTGCAAACCCTCAACAACATTCCGACGTATAATATGACACTAATCACCATGACATTCAAAATGATAAACATCCGTGTGGATGCAACAACAGGAAACGTGTTGGAAGAGAAAATGCAGCCCATCATGGATTTTGTGCAGACAATCGAAAAAGGAAAAAAAAATGAAGAGAGGGAACAACCATGAGAATAGAAATTGTAAAAACAGACAAAGAATTACCAACACCAAAGTATGCGCATCTCGGAGATGCAGGAATGGATTTGTATAGTGCAGCAGAATACACATTACAACCAGGAGAAAGAAAATTAATTCCAACAGGATTAAAGATTGCAGTGCCGTATGGATTTGAAGTGCAGGTTCGTCCAAGAAGTGGGTTAGCGTTAAAGCATGGAGTTTCTGTCGTCAATACACCAGGAACAATTGATCATCAGTATCGCGGAGAAATGGGCGTTGTGCTCATTAACCATGGGAAAGAAGCGTTTGAGATAAAACGAGGAGAACGCATTGCGCAGATGGTTTTAAACAAAGTAGAATTCATGCATTTAGAAGAAGTCGAAGCATTGACAGAAACAGATCGCGGTGCAGGCGGCTTTGGAAGTACTGGTGCGAAATAATTTTTTATTTTTAATTTATCTTTCTTTTTTCTTTGATCTTCTCATCACTCCAATACACAATCTAGTAACTTCTCATTCCCACCATGACCACAAAACACGCACAAGCAACGACCACTACTGACAACGCAATCTATTATTAATTAAGAAAGAGTACAAAAGTAAATAAATTAACGAAGAGAAAAAATATAAACCAGCGAAATACAGAAGAAATCATGAAAGCAGATCTCGAAGCAATCAAACAAAGAAACCAGCGAGTTGAAGTAGACAAAGCATGGGAAACTTCAACGACAAGAAAGATGGTAATCGGTGCAATGACTTATATCATAATCGTGATATTTTTATTTTTAATAGAAGCACCAAATCCATTTCTGAATGCGATTGTTCCAGTCATTGGTTTCCTGCTCTCCACCGCAACACTTTCGTGGTGTAAAGAGAAATGGATACAAAGCAAAAAGAAGAAATAAAGAACATCAAATATGTTTCACGAGTGTGCTCTCGTTATTGTATTTCTCCCAAATATCAATAACTTTTCGTTCAGTGTCTTCAACAGTCGCAGGAGGATTAGTATCGATATACACAATCTTTGTCCCTCCTTTTTCAAACACTTTCTGAATCCACTCACTTTTGTAGCGCGACGCGATTTTCCGCAAAAACAAAACTTCTTCGAATATTGCGTTATCCTGTTTTTTTCGTTCCTTCAGACGTTTGATTGCAACATCAGAATCAATGTCAATGATTAAAAGAAGTGAAGGAGCATGTTTGATAGCAAATGCGTTGCCAGGAAGTTTCATTAAATCCATTAAGGTAATTTGTTCGAGTTGGACTGGTTGATAAACAAGAGAAGAAATAACTCCCCGTTCTTGGAAAATAATTTTGCCTGCTTCCATTGCAGGAACAAGAAGGCGTTTGTACAAAATCTCGCGATCTAAACTAAACGCGTGTGCAGTGGATATTCCGGAATATTTTCGTTTCTCATTTTTGCGGATAATCTCTTCACGAATTGCTTTTCCAACATACGCAAACGTCGGTTCGTTGCTTATAATAACGTCATATTCTTTGACTTCTTCAAGTTCTGGAATGGTATTGTGTTCTTGCCAGTATTCACGCAAGTCAAGAACGCGTTTTCCTTTTTTTTCTTCATAGCGTCGAAGTGCAGTCGTCACAGTTCCTTTGCCGCAGCCATCGACACCATCAATCATGACAAATGTTCCTTTCATGGAATATGTAATATGTTTAGAATTTATTAAGCTATTGCTATTGTTTCTTTTTGAGATTGTAATATTTCTTCGACCGCTCACTTTTTGTTTTTGTGTCAGTCAAAGAATGTTGTTTAGATGAAATACTTTCTCCTGCTCTTAGTTTAACGTATGATCGTGATGTCATACTGTTTCTTTATCTTCACAGCTTATATCTCTTTGTTTTTTCTTAACAAGCACGAGCTTCTGCATAAACAATCGCTCAGCAAAGTCCATATACACAATTCATCTATTTTTATAAAATAAATAGAGAGATTCAAAAGCAGGCAAGAGAAATTTTTTCAGATGTGAAATTTAGACCCTGAGCGAGCTACGAAATCCTCTGGCAGCATAGTAAGATTCTGCGCCGTTGTGGCCTACGAAGACTCTGCCGTAGCGGAAATCAGCATAGATGGCACCGCCAAGTTTTCGAATAGTAGATGGTGTCTTGAGCCAGCTCGAAGTCTTCGTATCAAAATTTCCAAGCTTCTGCAGCTCCAGATATTGGTCTTCTGTTAAGATTTCAATACCTATGGATGCTGCCATCGTAATCGCGCTATTTTTCGGTTTAAATGCTTTCCTTGCCTCCAACGCTTCATGATCGTAACAGACGCTTCTGCGACCCTGAGGACTTTCCGTGGAACAATCATAAAAAATGTATTCGCCAGTCTTTTTATCATGGCCAACAACGTCTGGTTCACCACTGGTTCTTTCCATTTCAGAGAGTGACCACAGTTTTTCAGGATGAGCGTCCAGCGTTGCTTGTACTTTAGCCCATTCAAGACCTTTATGACGATTCATGTTTTTTTCAAAACGTGCTTTCAACGTTCTGAGGAGTTCTTGACGGTGTTCTAATGACAACTCTTTTTTATTGCTGATTTTATTTCCCTTTGTCATAATATGTAATGATACATCTTGATTATTTATATCTGTCGATCTTCATTCTGCAGCTCAACAAATCCATACTTATTTATATCAAATCAACCAGAAAACAATGCATGCAAAAGAAAAAAACAGATGCAAAAAACGTCATCTGGTTAGGAATAGTCAGCCTATTGACAGACATCAGTTCAGAAATGTTATTTCCTATAATTCCGTTATTCCTCACTGTTGTGCTCAAAGCAAATATGGCAGTCATTGGATTTATTGAAGGAATAGCAGAAGGACTATCTGCATTCCTAAAATTGATTGCCGGTATTGTCAGCGATCGCTTTAAACATAAAAAACTCTTAACTATTATCGGATACAGCTCTTCAGCGCTCGCAAAACCATTTCTGGCGCTCGCGACAATATGGCCGCATGTACTTATAGTACGAATTCTTGATAGAATTGGGAAAGGAATTAGAACAACGCCGAGAGATGCATTGATTGCAGCGTCTGTCAAAGACAGCGAGCGGGGAAAATATTTTGGCCTGCACAGAACAATGGACAGTGTTGGCGCAGTTGTTGGTGTTCTTATTGTGACAGCATTATTATTTTATTTGGGAGAATCAGAAGCAAGTTTCCGAACAGTGTTTTGGATTTCCTTTATTCCCGCAGCGCTTGCAGTTGTATTACTCTTCTTGTTTGTTCATGATGTCGAAACAAAAGCAGAAACAAAAAAACAAAAACCATTCAATCTCTTCAAAGTATGGAAAAAACTGAACAAGGATCTCAAAAGATTTTACATGATTATGCTTGTATTCAACGCAGCAAGTTTCAGCTATGCTTTTTTTATTTTACGAGCGCAAAACGTCGGTTTTGCAATCAAATTGATTCCAATCCTCTACCTTGTCTACAATATTTTCTATGCGTTTAGCGCGTATCCAGCGGGAAAAATTTCTGATCATTTTGGAAGAAACACTGTCCTTGCAGCAGGTTTCCTATTATTTGCGGCAACAAGTCTAGGGTTTGGCTTTTTTGCGAATGATTCCACGCTTTGGATATTATTCGCGATGTATGGAGTTTTCATTGGCTTAACAGATGGAGTCGCAAGAGCAGTCGTCGCGGATCTTTCCACAGAGAAAGATGCAGGCACAGCGTTTGGTGTCTATCATATGCTTGTTGGTCTCACTATTTTCCCTGCGAATATGATTGGTGGTTTATTGTGGAAATACATCAGTCCAACAGCGCCGTTTGTCTATGCAGCGGTTCTTGCTTTGGTTGCAACAGCTGCAATTCTTCTCTTCCACAATCGAGAAAAGATAAAAGCAGTGAAGATGACTATGCAGAATTTCAAGGCGTATAGGTAACTATTTATAGGAAAACAAATTCTATCTTTTTCTATGTACATCGACGTCCACGCGCATCTTGATCCGTATTTTTATACAGAAGAGCAAACAGCGCAAGCAATAACGAATGCAGAACATAATGGCGTCAAACTCATCATAGCAAATGGATTAAACAAAGAGACAAATAGGCATGCGCTCATGCTCGCAAAGAAATATCCTCAAGTAAAAGCAGCATTAGGAATCTATCCGTGGGAAGCAATGATGGATGATGTGAGAGCAGGTCATTACAAAGAAGAAACAATAAACTTTGATGTGGATGAAGAAATTGCCTTTATACGAAAGCATAAAAATGATATTATTGCGATTGGAGAAGTGGGAATTGATCAGAAGTCAGAGCACAAAACAAGAAAGCAATTTGAAATCTTTGAAAGAATCGTAGAGCTGAGTAAAGAAATAGACAAACCATTAATTATCCATTCAAGAAAAGCAGAAGCAGAAGTGATAGCATTATTAGAAAAGCACAACGCAAAGAAAGTGATTATGCATTGTTTCTCAGGAAAGAAAGGATTGTGGCAGAAAATTAGAGACAATAAATGGTATTGCAGTATTCCAACCAATTGTGTCAGATCAGATCACTTTCAAGAGCTCATTAAGTTCATGCCGATTACGCAATTGTTTGGCGAAACAGACAGTCCATTTCTCGCGCCAGAAAAAGACGCAAAGAATGAGCCCGCGAATGTCGTTGAAACCTACAAAATGATCGCAAAGATCAAGAAATTGGAATTAAAAGAAGTCGAGAATGCGTTATATCAGAATTATCAGCAGTTGTTTCTTTAAGTGAATAACTCCAACCCCATTCAAACCTATCGCAAACTATATATGCAACATAAAGCATCTTCACAATATGCCAGAAAATTCCTTCCTCTTGGTCAATCTTGCTGATGAAAAATCCAAAAAACTCGGTGAACTCATCGGCAACAAAACAGCAAGAAAGATTCTTGAACTTCTTGGAAAGAAAGAATACATCGCGACAGATTTGGCGAAAGAGCTCAACCTCCCATTATCAACAATTCATTATAATCTCACCAACTTAGAGCAAGCAAATTTGATCAAAGCAGACGAATATCATTATTCCAAGAAAGGAAAAGAAATCAAGCATTACGCATTGGCAAATAAGTTAGTTATTATTGCGCAAGAACAGCCAACAGAATCCATTATCCAAAAACTCAAGAAAATCCTGCCAGTAAGTATCCTAGTAGGAGCAATGGCAACAGCGTTCCAATATTATACAACAGCACCAAGTATGGAAGTAGTTGCAGAAGAGAGTACGTTTGCATTAAAACAATCAGCAGAAAGAGCTATAGACAGTGTTGCATTTGAATCAACTTCTTTAGCGCAAGATACACTCGCAGCATCTACACAAACTATTGCAGCAGAGCAAAATCTCGTGTGGTTATTCTTAGTAGTAGTGATGGGTTCGATTATTTCTTATCTTGTTGCAGATTTTATTATTACGAAGTACAAGAAGAAATAAGTCAATTTTTTAAAGCAAAACAGACTCCTTTCTCTAATGGAAGACATAGGAAGTTATATCGAAATCCAGAAAAGAAAAATAAATGATGCTCTAGAAGAATATCTATCTCAATTATTTTCTTCCTCACGAAAACATGAACAAGCAGCACTCTACACAATATATCCAGAAGGGCACAGATATAGAAGCGTTCTTGCTCTTGAAGTCTATACTATGTTAGGCGGCCAAGAAGAGAATTTTCTTAAAGGTGTTGTTGGTTTAGAATGTGTCCATCATGCTTCGTTGATTTTTGATGATCTTCCGTGCATGGATAATGCAGAACAAAGAAAAGCAAAGCCAACAACATGGGTGCAGTATGGACAAGACATAGCAATTCTTGCGGCAGTTGCACTGGAAAATGAAGGACGATATCTTATTGCAGAGAATGCAAGAGAACACGGACAAGAGAAAGATGTTGAGAGACTTCTTTATGAAACATTGCGGGATTTGTATGTTGGTCAGGAAATAGATGTGCAAAGAGAGAAAACAGATGCTGCGCTTTGGGAATCAATGCGAAAAAAGAATAAACTCATGGAAGTTGCATTTCATCTTCCAGCAGTCCTTCTTGGAAGAAGCGAGGGAGAACAAAATCTTTTAAGAGCCGTAGGAGAAGATGTCGCAGTTGCGTATCAACTCTTTGATGATTTGCGAGATGTTTCTGCTCCAGAAATTACAGGAAAACCAGTGGGTTTAGATGTAGAAAAACAAACTTCAGTCTATCGTTGGGGTATAGAGTATGTGAGAGAAGACTTAATAAGAAGAAAACAAAGAACTATACAAAACATACGAAGCATAAGAGGAGGAACGCAAGTAGAAGCAATGATTGAATATATGATAACAACGCCTTCGTGAAGAGAATGACAGAAAAAACTATTGAAGAAACGATAAGAGCAATTGGTGACTCCTTTACTGGAAAGTTTTTCATAGAACGAAGAAGTAGTGAAGGTGTTGTTGAACAAAGAGATACTGTGTTTGATACCGCGCTTGTTGCACTCGAGTTGTATAAAATAACGAAAGACCCAACCTATCTTCAAAGATGTTTTCCTTATTTTGAAGAGACAGTCATAGAAACTGAAGAAGGATATTGTCGCTGGAGATATAATGCGCCTCGTTCTGTGCCGGGGCTTCCTCCATTTCCCGCAGATGTAGATACGACTGCACTTGCTCTTCTTGTCTTCTCAGAAGCAGAACAAGCAGGGCTTTCTATTCCAGCAAAAATGAGTGCAACAAAGAATAAAGGACAATTCAGAGAGCTCCTTCATCCAGAAGGAATAAGAACGTGGTTTGGAGATTTCGGGTTAGATGAAGAGCCAGATCCTGTCGTGACAAGCGCAGTTGCATTATTTTATGCAAGAGCAGGACTGCATGATGAAGTTGAATATCATCTTAAAAAAACACTCAACAAACAAATAATGCATTTAGCCAACATGCCGGAAGCAACAACGTATTATCCTTCAGGAAGAGCATATCTTGCAGCAAGAGCAACAGAGATAAGTGCATATGAAAGAACATTTCTGGACAGAAATGCAGAAGCGTCTCTTGATCAGTTTCTAGAACATGTAACAATAGGAAATACGTTGGAAGCAGCATGGATAGGGACAGCAGCAGCAGAAAGAGGAATAAGAAAAACAGCAGAGCAAGCAAAAGAGTATTTTCTTAGAACAAGACTAAAAAATGGTTTGTGGTCATGGGAGGCAGTCCACAATCAAAAAACATATTGGCAACAAGGTCATGGAATAATGACAACCTTATTTGCTATAGAAGCATTACAGGCAATAGAGAGTGTAAAATAACCGCCAAGAGCAACCATTAAATACAAAAGACTCTTTTCTAGGCACTATGTTCATTCGAATTAAAAAAATCAAAGGATTAGAGTACGCATACCTCGTGAAAAGTGTCTGGAAAGACAAAACAGCAAGGCAAAAAGTCGTCCAATACTTAGGAAAAGTCTACATTCTCAGCAAAACCAACAATGCATTATTCGAAACATTCTGTAAAGAAGAAAATAAGAACATCGAAAACGCAGATCTAAAAGCGATCATCCAAGTATTGATGGAGTGGACACTCTCGCAGCAAGGGTTTACAAAAGACCCGCTAGTCCAAAAAAAGTGGCTCTTGCAAAACGGAAAAATAGTGGGAGATCCTGAAAAACTGAAAGTCACCAGTGGCAAGAAAGAAGTAACGCTCAAAATAAACGATGGCTATATGAACTCCTTCACCTTAAAAGAACTTCTCAACATCCAGCTCAGCAAAAAAACAGAAGAACAGCGACAAGCGGCAACACAGTTAGCGAATGCCTTTGTCAATGCAGGCATCCAAATACCGCAAGATATATTTATTGAGATCTTCCAAAAGGTGTATCAATGAAGAAGATAAAAAAAGGAAAACAAACAAAAACAAAGAAAACAACAATAACCATAGTCACAGGAACACCAGGTACAGGCAAGACAACAACTGCAAAGAAGATCGCAGAAAAGCAGCGCGCAGTCTACATAGACGTCAACGACGTTATCAAGCACAACAAGTTGAAAGAAGGCTATGACAAGAAGCGTAAAGCAGCGATCATTGATGTAAAAAAACTCAATAAAATCCTTGTAAAGATCATCAAAGAAGCGCGAAAGAAAGGCATTTCATTGATAATTGATTCTCATCTTGCGCATTATGTCAATCCAAAACATATAGACATATGTATAGTAACTAAAACAAGTTTGAAAAAACTCCAAGGCCGATTGAAGAAACGTGGCTATCATAAAGCAAAGATAGCAGAAAACCTTGAATGCGAAATATTCGATGTGTGCCTCACAGAAGCGCAAGAAGCAGGGCATAAGGTTAAAATAATCGAAACATAGGTGTAGAATGAAGAAGGTACTTATTTGTGGAGCAGGTGCAGTGGGAATTTATTTAGGGGCACTTCTTGCTTCAGAAGATAATGAAGTAACGCTTTTAGGGAAAAGAAAGTTAAAAGCAATTTCTGATTATATTTTTATTAATCATAAAAGGATGCAGGTTCCAGAAAAGATATACAAGATACCTGTAAAAAAACATTTTGACTTTATTTTTATCACAGTAAAACTATACGACTTAGAGACTATCTTGAAGGAATTAAGAAAGAATCAAGTGACATGCTCTGTCTTAGTAAGCATTCAAAATGGGCTTGTTGATAATGAGAAATATCAGAAAATAATAGAAAAACCGCGAATCATTGTTCTTTCTGTGTTTGAAGGGTTTCGCTTGCTTGAGGATCAGTTATTGATGACTCCAACAGAAATGGGGTGGAAAGTAGAGAATACAAAAGAAGGAAAAGAAGTAAGCAAACTGCTTCTGGACGCAGGAATCCTCTGTAAGCCAGAAAGCGAGTTAGGAACATATCGCGCAGAAAAGACAATTGTTAATTGCTGTCTGAATGCCTTGTCGGCAATAGAAAAAAAACCATTCGATGAATTGTTTGGATCAGAAAGAGTAAGGAAAAGAATTGATTTGCTGTTTGAAGAGTGTTATAAAGTTCTTTCTAAGCAATATAAACTTGAAGATCCAAAAATTATCAAAACAAGGATGTATCGTGTTTGGTCACATATGAAGCATTATTCTTCAACATATCAAGATGTTTTATCTGGAAGAAAGACAGAGATAGATTTTTTGAATGGCTATATTGTGGCGCAGGGAAAGAAAGCAGGAATTGTAACGCCTGAAAATGAGAAAATAGTCCAAGAGTTTAAAAAAATACAAAAATAACTACAAAACCTGCACATTATACATCTTCTTCACTTTCTCTTTATTGCTGATAGAAAAGAGTTTGACACCAGAAGGAAGCGTGGATTCTTCAACAAGATTCTTTTTCTTCAAAACATTCATGTTGACGCGAACAGTGTTAATGCTGTGTCCCGTAAGCTGGCTGATCTTTGTATATGTCAAAGGGTCAGCTTCGCTCATCAAAAGATTGAGGAGTTTCTGTTCAGGGTTAGTAAGCTGCATTGCCCAGAAAGGAGAAGCTGCTTGCTCAAAAGAAGCATGCATAAGCTGTGGCTGTTGTGGAACAATGGTTGGTTGAGGAGCAACTGCTTCTTCTTCATACCCCGATTCTTGTTCCTGCTGAAGTGCGCTGAACATTTCTTGAACAGATTGTTTGTGTTTTTCCTGTTCTTCTTGTAATGATGCGGCTAAAGAACTATACACTTCTTGTCGAACTTGTGATTTGATCCCTTCAATATCAAGGTTAATGTTCTGCAATACTTTCTGTGCAAGCGCATCATGGTTAATTTCCTTTTCAATAATCTGTGGCGCTTGTTTCTCGGTTGCTTTTTTGTGTACTTTTTCCATAGATTGGTACAAAAGTGCAATGTTTTTTTCTACATTCGTTGTAGAATCTTCAATACTTTTCTGAACTTGTGCAATCTGTTTTTCCTGTTTTTGCACTGCTTTGTGTAAGAAGGTAATCCAGCTATTTACCCGCGTGACTTCACTTTTGGTAAGCTCTTTGTGATCTCCATGTTGGGTGTTCAAAGAAAGATGATTGGTATGAAGATATTTCAGCCATTCTTGTTGTTTGAGTACTTCCTGATGCAATGCCGAAACCTGTCCATGAAGATGAGAAAATGCTTCGCTCACATGACCATGCATTGCTTGGAGTCTTCTATTTGCAGAAGGTTGTTCTTGTTTTGCTTTGAATAAATCGAGTATCCCCATCCCATAACATCAAGACAAGTTGAGATATATAAAGCTTGCGAACAGAAGAAATGCCCATTGCAATGTTTGCAATGTTTCCAATGTTCGCAATGCAATGAATATAATGGCATTGCAATGCCTCCAATGCCCATTGCAATGCCTAAACTGCCGTCGAGAACCTGTTTTCTTCTCTTTTTGTTCTTTTCGTTGCCTTTTTCCTATACTTGTCCTCACTTTCTTCTTTTCTAATGTCTTTTTTCTCTATTTCTCCATAAAAAAGCACTGCCAAATAGGCATTTTTCATGAAAAACACATTACAATACTCATTGCAACGCATTGTCTTCATTGCAATGGCTGTTGCAATGCATTGCAATGTTTACAATGCCCATTGCAATACCTAACTGTTGATTGGTATTCATTTCATTTTTTATTTTTTCACGAAAACATTTGTAAAGAAGAAGAATAATCTAAAAATATATGGGAAAAAATATTCGCAGATGCACAGGCGTCATCATCTACAGAAAAAATGAAGAAAGTGAGAAATATGAAGTATGTCTCATTCAATCGGAGAAGTTTAGGCAGCAGGAAACAGGTACGCTTTTATATCACATTCCTGGCGGAAAAATAGATGAAGTGGATTATACACAGATTGAAGAAGCTGATCCAAAAAGAGAAGAAAAAGCAGTAGAAGCATGTGCCATAAGAGAAACAAAAGAAGAAGTAGATCTTGATTTGGAAAACATTGTTCTACTTCAACAAAAAACAAAGACAGGGAAAGAAATGGGGTTTAAAGATCCAACGATGAATTTTGTTCTCTATGATTTTATTGCAGAAGGGAAAGGAGCAATAAGGATTGGAAAAGAGCTTGTGCATGCAGATTGGTATGTGTTTGATCAGCTTCCAGAACCAATGGCTCCATACATGCGGCAACTTCTAGAACACGCATATGAAACACACATAAAACCTCTCCGAAAGTGAGACTTACCCTTATTCTAACAAGAAATCGTCACAAGTTCATGACGATTTTTCTTCCACTAAGTATATAAATGACCCTAAACTCACCAAAAGAGATGGTGCGAAAACTCTTTGGGACAGATGGGATCCGAGGAAAAGTAAACGTCCCGCCTATGATTCCAGAAACAATTCTTCTCTTAGGACAGGCAGCGGCATGTATCTTTGCAAAATCAAATCATAAGCGTCATAAAGTAATCATCGCAAAAGACACGAGAGTCAGTGGTTATATTTTCGAGTACGCGTTAACTTCTGGCTTATGTTCTATGGGTGTTGATGTCTATCAGATTGGTCCAATGCC